>NZ_JBITCT010000150.1:0-1011 GCF_044453465.1 Streptomyces sp. NPDC051677 | reverse complement strand
CCCGCAGCCGCCTCGGACGCCTCGTCCGACAAGGCTTCCTCACCCAACCCGGACGAGGTCGCTACGAGAAACGGACTTAACGTCCACTGAGAAGACTCGCTGGCAAGCCATCGCTCGGCCAGCTGGTGCGTCTGACCAGACAGCAAGGGCCGCGCTGGGCGATGCCCAGAACCACCATTGACGACAAGCTGCATGGAAGGAGCACACCGAAGGTCGAACATGTCCTGGCGCTGGTCGTGGCATTCCGCGACTACGCAGCTGCCGCAGGGAACCCGCTCCCGCGCGAGTTCTGCGATGAGGGCGCATGGCGGAGCGAATGCGTCGCGATGGATCGAGCCCTCGCCGATCCACAAAGTCACGACTACCGCGGCATGGTGGCCCGAGACATCCTGGCGGCACGTGAGGGCCATACAGACAACACCGCCCCTCCGGTCACCGCGTCCGCAGAGCCCTCGGAAACGGCATGGGTCGAGCACGTGCTGCGAACGGTTGGACCAGAAACCGCCGGCAGAGAGCTGCCGCCGAAAGATGCCACGGCCATGGCCAACGTGCTCCAAGCTGCTGGCCGGACGGAGGAACTAGGCCGACTGCTCAGAGCGGCTGCGGGACGCTCCGCGCAGGACGTCCTCACGATGAGCGAAGCCGCAGGCCTCAACACCGGCGGGCAGCTCATCCGTCTCGCCCTCCAGGACCACTCCATCGCGCGCATGGCCGCTTTGGTCAAGGAAGCCGAACATCATCATCCCGACGAGGCGGTGGGTTTGATCCACCTCGGTGTCCAGTATCGCCCCATCCTCAACGTTGTGAACCTGATCAAGACGATTCACACCAACGGGGGATCCCCGTTCATCGGGGAGATTCTTTCCGCCGGCCTTCGCGGGCGCTCGGCGCGAGAAGTCTCACTGTTCCTCATCGGCCTCAGTGGACGTTAAGTCCGATCTTCCCCGGTTCGTGATCGCTCGATCGTGGGACTGATACTCGTCCGGGGCGACTGCTCGTCATGCCCATGCT
>NZ_JBITCT010000149.1:0-1104 GCF_044453465.1 Streptomyces sp. NPDC051677 | reverse complement strand
CAGCATGGGCATGACGAGCAGTCGCCCCGGACGAGTATCAGTCCCACGATCGAGCGATCACGAACCGGGGAAGATCGGACTTAACGTCCACTGAGAACGGACATCTCGTGGTCATGAAGAACTATCCGCCGCAGTTCAAGGCGGACGCGGTCGCGCTGTACCAGTCGCGGCCCGAGGCGACGATCAGGCAGGTCGCCGCCGATCTGGGGATCAACCCCGAGACCCTGCGGAACTGGGTCCGCGCGGCCGGAGCGAGCCGGCCCCGGGGGCGCCGGGCGGAGGAGCCGGCCGAGCCGCCGACGCCGTTGGAGGCGGAGAACGCCGCTCTGCGGAACAAGGTCCGTGAGCTGGAGGAAGAACGCGAGATCCTGCGGAAGGCGGCGAAGTATTTCGCCGGGGAGACGCGCTGGTGAACCGCTTCCAGTTCGTCGCCGACCATCAGCGCCGCTACGGCGTGAAGCGGCTGTGCACCATCCTCGGCATCGCCCGCTCCAGCTTCTACTACTGGCGTCGGACTGCCGCGGACCGCGCCGCCCGGCGGGCGGCCGACGCCCGCCTCGCCGCCCGGATACGGGCCGTGCACCGCGAGTCGGACGGCACCTACGGGGTCCCCAGGATCACAGTCGAGCTCCGCGAGGCGGGCGAGCGCGTCAACCACAAGCGGATCGCGCGGGTGATGCGGGACGCCGGACTGGCGGGCGTGCGCTTGCGCCGCAGACACCGCACCACGGTGGCGGACCCGGCCGCGGGGAAGGCCCCGGACCTCGTCGGCCGCGACTTCACGGCAAGCGAGCCAAACACGAAATACGTCGGCGACATCACCTATCTCCCGCTGAACGGCGGGAAGTTCCTGTATTTGGCCACCGTCATCGACCTCGCCTCACGCCGCCTGGCCGGCTGGGCGATCGCGGACCACATGCGCACCGGCCTCGTCACCGACGCCCTGTCCGCCGCCGAACGGACCCGCGGCAGCCTCGCGGGGGCGGTCATGCACACCGACCACGGGGCCCAGGGCGAATTCAACTGGTCGTCGCAACACCTTCTGATCACGGAGGTGTGCAATGGGACGACCGAGGAAGCAGATGCCGCAGGCGCCGCCGGGTG
>NZ_JBITCT010000148.1:0-1205 GCF_044453465.1 Streptomyces sp. NPDC051677 | reverse complement strand
GAGCAATGCTCAGGACTTGTGGATCAGCTCCTCTGGAGGACGCGCGAGGGGCGTACCTTCCCGAGTGAGTGATCGTCAAGTCACCGAGTAGGCCCGCGCTGCGAACGCGGGTCGGGAAGGCACGCCCGTGCTCAGCGTAGTCAATGAAGACGGCACCACCGAGGCCGGTTCCCTGATCGACGAGATCGTCCGCGAGGGTGCTCGGCGGATGCTGGCCGCCGCTCTGGAGGCGGAGGTGGACCAGTACATAGCCGAGCTCGCCGGGCAGCGTGACGAGGCCGGTCGACGGCTGGTCGTCCGCAACGGCCGGCGCCGGCCCCGGACCGTGACCACGGCTGCCGGGCCCATCGAGGTGGCCGCCCCGCGCGTGAACGACAAGCGGGTCGACGAGACGACGGGTGAACGTCAGCGGTTCTCCTCGAAGATCCTGGCGCCGTGGTGCCGGAAGTCCCCGAAGATCAGCGAGGTGCTGCCGCTGCTTTACCTCCACGGCCTGTCGTCGGGCGACTTCGTGCCCGCGATGGAACAGTTCCTGGGCTCCTCGGCCGGGCTGTCGCCGGCCACGGTGACCCGGCTGACGCAGCAGTGGACCGCCGACCACGCCGCCTTCCAGCGCCGCGACCTGGCCGGATCCGACTACGTCTACGTCTGGGCCGACGGCGTCCATCCCAAGATCCGCTTGTCCCAGACGCACTCCTGCCTCCTGGTCCTGATGGGCGTCCGCGTCGACGGCACCAAGGAACTCATCGCGATCACCGAGGGTCTGCGCGAGTCCACCGAGTCCTGGGCGGACCTGCTGCGCGACTGTCGGCGGCGCGGGATGCGCGACCCGATGCTCGTGGTCGGCGACGGTGCGATGGGCCTGTGGAGGGCGCTGGCGGAGGTGTTTCCGCAGGCCAGGCACCAGAGGTGCTGGGTTCACAAAACAAGGAACGTCTCGAACGCGCTGCCGAAGTCCGCGCAGCCCGGTGCGAAGAAGGCGCTGCAGGAGATCTACAACGCCGAGGACCGTGCGCACGCCGAGAAGGCGATCACCGCGTTCGAGAAGGCGTACGGGGCGAAGTTCCCCAAGGCGGTCAAGAAGATCACCGGCGAGGTCGACGAGCTGCTGGCGTTCTACGACTTCCCCGCCGAGCACTGGGTCCATCTCAGGACGACGAATCCGATCGAGTCGACCTTCTCCACCGTGAAGCTTCGGACCAAGG
>NZ_JBITCT010000147.1:0-1246 GCF_044453465.1 Streptomyces sp. NPDC051677 | reverse complement strand
CACCATCACCTGGAACAGCGGGTGGTGGGCCATGGAGCGGTGCGGGCTGACCACCTCGACCAGGCGCTCGAAGGGCACGTCCTGGTGCGCGTACGCAGCCAGGTCCGTCTCGCGGACCCGGGCCAGCAGCTCCCGCACCGACGGGTCGCCCGACACGTCGGTGCGCAGCACCAGCGTGTTCACGAAGAACCCGATCAGAGCGTCCAGAGCCTGGTCGGACCGGCCCGCCACGACCGTGCCCAGCGGCACGTCCGTGCCCGCGCCCATGCGCGACAGCAGCACCGCGACGGCGGCCTGCACCACCATGAACGGCGTCACCCCGCACTCGCGCGCCACCGCCAGCAGACGGCCGTGCAACTCGGCGTCGAGCGCCAGGTCGACGGCTCCGCCGCGATAGGAGGCCACCGCCGGGCGGGGCCGGTCCGTCGGCAAATCGATCAGTTCGGGCAGACCGTCGAGCGCGGTGCGCCAGTACGCGATCTGCCGGCCCGCCGTGCTCGACGGATCGCCCTCCTCCCCGAGGACCTCCGCCTGCCACAACGCGTAGTCCGCGTACTGCACCGGCAACGGAGCCCAACCGGGCACCCCGCCACCGACCCGCGCCGCATACGCAGCCGACAGGTCATCCGCCAGCGGAGCCAACGACCAGCCGTCACTCACGATGTGGTGCATCAGCACCACCAGCACCGACGACCGCTCACCCACCCGCAGCAGCGTCGCCCGCACCGGCAACTCCGCAGACAGGTCGAACGCATACCCCGCGGCACCGTCCACAGCACCAGCCAGCTCCTCCTCACACACCTCCGCCACCACCAGCACCACACTGGCCTCCCCCACCCGGAGCACCCGCTGATACGGCACACCGTCCACATCCGCGAACACCGTCCGCAGACTCTCGTGCCGACCCACCACATCACCCAGGGCGAGCTCCAGCGCCACCACGTCCAGCTCACCCTCGAGCCGCACCACCAGCGGAACGTTGTACGTCGCCGACCGCCCCTCCAACGCGTGCAGGAACCACAACCGACGCTGCGCCGCCGACAGCGGCACCCGCACCGGACGCACCCCCGCCGTCAACGCCCTCCGCGCCACGTCCGCACCCACCAGACGCACCGCCAGACCCGCCACCGTCGGCGACTCGAACACCGCACGGATACCGACCTCCCGCCCGAAGGCGGAGCGGATCCGGCTCACGAGGCGGGTGGCGAGTAGCGAGTGCCCGCCGAGGTCGAAGAACCCGTCGTCG
>NZ_JBITCT010000146.1:0-1326 GCF_044453465.1 Streptomyces sp. NPDC051677 | reverse complement strand
GGTAGTGGCAGCGGCGGGCCACCGCTTGGCGTCGTCGGCGCCAGTGCGACCAGCTCAACGCGTGGGTGAGGGTGTGAAGGTCTCGGGGTGTGTGAGCTGCCAGGAGTCGCCGCACTTCCGCCACGGTGAGCTCGATGACCACGGCATCCTCACCGGTGGATCCCCTTTTTCGGCTGCTCGCGCGCTCATCGCCGCGAGGAAGGTGTGGGCGAGCATGGCCAGGGTGATGTGCCGGTACCAGCCGACGTAGCGGCGGACTTCGTACTCGTCCAGGCCGCACTCGTTCTTCGCTGCCTGGAAACACTCCTCGATCGCCCACCGGGCGCCTGCGACGCGCACCAGTTCATCCACTGCGACATCCAGCGGTGCGTAGCCGAGGTAGTAGGCGATCTCGTCCGGCCGGGTCAGGCTGCGCCGTGCCAGCGCCCACCGCCGGCGGATCAACACGCCGTCCTGGTGGTCGTACTCGGCCACTGGGCGCAACTGGACGGCCGCCCAGTCGTACTCGCGCTGCCCCTTCACGCCCGCGCCGCAGGAACGGCGTTGCCATGCCTGGTCGGGGGCTTGGTCGAAGGCCCTGTCGATGCGTGGGCCGGCCAGGGAGAACTGGGACTTGGGGACGGCCAGGACATAGCCGACGCCGGACGTTTCCAGCATCCGGCGGAAGCGGTTGTCCTGTCCGTAAGCGGCGTCCGCCGTGACCCAGGCGATCGGCAGCGGCGAGGCCAGAGCCCTGCGGACGATCGTCGCCGCAAGGCTGTTCTTGGTGGCGAACTGCCGCTGGTCGGGGACCTTGGCCGCGCGGCAGCGGTCGGGGTCGTCGGTCCAGGACCTGGGCAGGTAGAGCTCGCGGTCCACCAGGGCGCGGCCGGCTGTGCTGGCGTAGGCGGCGAAGACTCCGATCTGGCAGTTCTCGGTGCGGCCTGCTGTGCCGGAGTACTGCCTTTGGACGCCTGCGGACGTAGTGCCCTTCTTCAGGAACCCGGTGTCGTCGATGATCAGTACCCCGTCGGGGCGGCCGAGGTGTTCGGCGACGTAGGTCTGCAGGTCGTCGCGGATGTCGTCGGGGTTCCAGCGGGCTCGGGAGAGCAGGTGCTGCAGTCCGTCGGGGGTGGCGTGGCCGGCGTGTTCGGCAAGTTGCCAGCTGTTCTTGCGGGCCACCGGGGCGAGCAGCGCGCGCACATAGTCCCGCATGCGGCGGCGTGGCTCGACGCGGCCGAAGTGGTGCCCGATGGTGGTGAGGAGGTGGTCCAGGTCGCGGTCCCAGGTCTCGGCTGCCAGTTCGGTGATCACGACCCGAGGCTTCCCAGGGCCCGGGGCGAGCTT
>NZ_JBITCT010000145.1:0-1360 GCF_044453465.1 Streptomyces sp. NPDC051677 | reverse complement strand
AGTGGACGTTAAGTCCGTTTCTCGTAGCGACCTCGTCCGGGTTGGGTGAGGAAGCCTTGTCGGACGAGGCGTCCGAGGCGGCTGCGGGTGACGTTGACGGTCGCCTCGTCGGTGGGCATGCCGAGGAGTTCATGCAGCTCGCGGGCTCGGAATGCCCGGCCCGGATGTTGGTTGAAGGCGTTCACGATGGCCTGGTAGGCGGTGTTCGTCTCGGGCGGATCGGGCTCGGTCCCGGGCGGGACGCGTTCGGCGATGATCTTCCGGGTGGTGGCCAGGTCTGCGAGTCGCGCTTCGGTGTCGGCCAAGGCGGCGGTCAAGTGGTCGATCTGGTCGCGTAGTTCACCGGCCCGGGCCGTGGTTTTGTCGTGCTGGTCCTGGAGGTCTGCCAGGAGCTCGCTGATGTTCACGCGGCCAGTCCGAGGGTGTCGCGCCAGGCCGGACTCGGTGTGGTGAGGCGGCGGGCCATGTTCGCGATGGAGGCCCAGTAGACGCGCGAGGCGGAGGTGTCGGGCCGGTGGTCGTACTCGCGGGCCAGGCGGCGGTGCAGCATCAACGTGCCGTTGACCTGCTCCACGATCCACCTCTTCGGTTGCGGGACGAAGCCTTTGCCCTGGTCTGCGGGGTTGCGGCGGACGACCTCGACGTCAATGTCGAGCAGGGCGCCGTGGATGAGAACCTCGTCCTTGAAGCCCTGGTCCACCAGGGCCTTCTCCAGGCGCATCCCGCACCGCTCGGCCGCCTGGTCGAGCAGGGCGGTGCCGGCGGCGTTGTCGTGGGCGGATGCGGCCAGCACCACGATGCCGATGATCAGCCCCAGAACGTCGACGGCCAGTCCCCGCTTGCGGCCCGACACCTTCTTGTTGGCGTCCAGTCCCGTCGTGGTCTTCGGGACACCGGCGGCCGCGCGGACGGACTGGGTGTCGATGATCACGAGGGACGGGTCCTCTAATCGGCGGGCTCTCTCCCTCACCTGGCAGCGCAGGAGTTCCTGGATCCGCTGGTCGAGCCCGTCCTGACGCCACAGCGTGAAGTAGTAGAACACCGCAGACCAGGCCGGCAGGTCGTGGGGCAGATAGCGCCACTGGCAGCCCGTACGGTTCTGATAGAAGATCGCGTTCACGACCTCCCGCAGATCACAGGACCCGGGATCCCCGGTCGCCGACCGCGCCACCCGGCCCTGCTTCCAGGCCGTGATCATCGGCTCGATCAACGTCCACTGCTCATCCGATAAGTCGCTCGGATACGGTCTCCGCTCCATGCCCGCATCCCAGCATGGGCATGACGAGCAGTCGCCCCGGACGAGTATCAGTCCCACGATCGAGCGATCACGAACCGGGGAAGATCGGACTTAACGTCCACT
>NZ_JBITCT010000144.1:0-1374 GCF_044453465.1 Streptomyces sp. NPDC051677 | reverse complement strand
CAGGGTCCCTTGCGTGATCGACGTCTGTCCGGATTCATCCGGTGATGCCGAGGGTGGCCAGGGGCCTTCGCCAGTCGCGAGCGGTGTGACGTAGGGCGGCGGCGATGTTGGTGTGGCCGTCCTGACGGTGGACGCCGATGGCGAGGTTGCGCAGGCCGGCCATGATGCGCGGGAGATTGCCGGCATGGATTTTGGAGTCGTCCTCGCGGAACGTGCGGTCGCGGACGTGGTGCAGAAGATTTTCGATCTTCCAGTGTCCTCTGATCCAGTCGGCGAGCTGGGCGCCGGTAGCCGCGCGGGGCGGCAGGCTGGTGATCAGGTAGACGCGCTCGATGGTGAGCTTGCCGGTGGTGAAGTCCTTCCTCCAGCGCACGACTTGCAGGGCCTGGCGTGCGTCGGGGTAGTCGAGATGGGCGAAGGCGGCGGTCTTCAGCCGCCGGATCTCCAGACGGTGGTGGGCCCGGGTGCGGTCGTAGTGGTCGAGCGTGATCTCGCGCCAGGGCAGGCGGCGGATGCGGTCGAACAGACCGGGATGGTTGGCCTTGACCTGGGCGATGTAGTGGGCACCGCGCTCTCGGAGGTAGGTGCCGTGAGCGTGCTGGGTGTGCAGCGCGTCGGCGGTGATGACCGTGCCGGTCAGGTCGACGCTGTCCAGCAGGGGCCGGAAGGCGGGGATCTCGTTGCTCTTGTCGGCGACCTGCCGCTGGGCCAGGACGTGGCCGGTGTGGTCCATCGCGGCGAGCAGGGTGACGTGCCCGGTGACGTGGGTGCGTGAGCCGCGCAGGGCCTTGCCGTCAACAGCGATCGCCCGCGGTCCAGGGCCGGCCGGGGTGGCGCGGGCGGTGAGGAAGTCGCCGATTGCCCGGTCCAGGGCGTCGCCGTCGAGTTGGACGAGCAGACGGCGCAGGGTGTGGGGGTGCGGGACGGACACGGCGCCGGAGAACGGGTCGGTGGGGAAGCCGAGAACCCGGCAGGCCCACGCGGGGACGTCGCTGATCCATTCCGTGATCGCGGTGAGCGAGCGGGCACCGGCCAGGACACTCGCCGCGGCCGCGGCGACCAGAGCCGACAACCGGTAGCGGCGGCCGCGGACGCCTCTCGGGTCGGGCACCAGATCCAGGAAACCGGACAGTGCGACCGCGTCCGCCAGCGGGGCCGGCGCGGCAGTCCGGCCCAGTTGGGCCAGCGCGGTGGGCATGGGAGAAGATGCAGGAGTAGGCACGGACTCGCCAGGTGTTCATGGGACTTCGACACTCACATGATCACTGAGACCGTGCCTGCACTGCGTCCCCCACCCGCCCGAACCGGGATGTCCCCTCCAAGGACGGGCTAGCACGACACTCCGGACGAAACGTGATCACGCAACGGCCCCTG
>NZ_JBITCT010000143.1:0-1490 GCF_044453465.1 Streptomyces sp. NPDC051677 | reverse complement strand
GGCGAGTTCAACCGGTCGATGCAACACCGGGTTGTTGAAGTGAGCGTAGTTGTTCTTCGAAGACTTCGGCGGGGGTCTTCCAGCCGAGGATCTTGCGGGGCCGGTTGTTGAGTGCGTATGCGACGGCTTCGAGGTCTTCGGCGGACCACCGGGACAGGTCTGTGCCTTTCGGAAAATACTGTCGCAACAGCCCGTTGGTGTTCTCGTTCGTCGGTCGCTGCCAGGGCGAGTGCGGGTCAGCGAAGAACACCCGCGTCCCGCTCTCCATGGCGAACTGAGCGTGGCCTGAGAGCTCCTTCCCGCGGTCCCAGGTGAGGGTCTTGCGTAGTTGCCCGGGCAACTTGGTCATCGCTTCCGTCAGCGCCGCGTTCATCGCGGCGGCCCCGTATCCGCCGAGCGATGGCCCGTTCTTGACGTACGGTTTCTCGCCCCAGCCCTCCAGCCGCGGCAGATGGACCAGGAGCGTGGACCGGCTGCTGCGCTCGACGAGCGTGCCGATCGCCGACCTGCCCGTCCCGATGATCAGGTCGCCCTCCCAATGGCCAGGGACAGCACGGTCGTCGGCCTCGGCCGGGCGCTCCCTGAGAACGACGTCAGCGGTGACGTGGCCCTGCGGTTTGTTCCGGGACCTCGCCATTGGCTCCCGCAGTGCACGGCCCGTGCGCAAGCACGTGACCAGCTCGCGCTTGAGCGCGCCTCGCCCCTCGATGAACAGCGACTGGTAGATCGCCTCATGGCTGATGCGCATGGACTCATCATCAGGGAAGTCGACCCGCAGCCGGCAGGCGATCTGCTCCGGGCTCCATGCCGTTGACCACCGCCTGTCCTGGCGATGGGGCTTGTTCAGGCCCTTCCACGGCGGCGTCGCAGGACCTGGAACGATCGTGCCGTCGGGGCGGCGCACGTCACCGGCGAGTCGGTCCTGCACGTACTCACGCAAACGGTCGTTGCCCACAAGCTTGGCCGTCTTCGGGCGCTTCGCGGCCTGCTGCGCCTTCCACTGGGCCACCACGGCGCGGTAGACCGGCTTACCGCCCCTGGTCGCGGCGTTGCGGCGCAGCTCGCGAGAGATCGTTCCCGGGTCGCGCCCGAGCGTGCGGGCGATCTCACGCACGCCCTTGTCCCGGGCCCTGAGCAAGGCGATCTCCTCGCGTTCGGCGAACGACAGGTAGCGGCCCGAGGGCTCGTCCAGACTCAGCGGCGCCATCCCGCCAGCGTGTCGGAACCATCGAATCCCGACCGGTGCCGACACGCCGACCCCCTCGGCGGCCTGGACCGAGGTGACCCCGGATGCGATCAGACGCCAGAACTCCCGTTGCACAGCACGCGATGGCTCAGGCCGGCCCGGCGAGCGCATCGGCGGCCGCATCGCCCGGTCCGCAGCCCACTGCCGCCGCGCACCCGGCGGCGCCTGCGGCATCTGCTTCCTCGGTCGTCCCATTGCACACCTCCGTGATCAGAAGGTGTTGCGACGACCAGTTGAATTCGCC
>NZ_JBITCT010000142.1:0-1611 GCF_044453465.1 Streptomyces sp. NPDC051677 | reverse complement strand
GGCTTGTTCTTTTTCTTCCGGCCTCGAACGGCGTCTCGAACTGGGTCGCTCACCTGGGGATTCGCCGGACGTGGGGGCGGCCTTCGTCTGATCCTGTGCTCCGACCAAGATGCACGTGACCAAGACGAAGGCCGTGAGGGTGAGTCTGCTGCCTGATGCCGTACGAAGGGAAGCGTTCGCGGAAGCGTCACGCTTCCGGGGCGAGTTCTACGAGTGTCTGGCCACTCGGAGCGATGAGTTGTTCGAGCTGGTGGACGCGGTGCTGTGTGCGGATGGGGCGGTGAGGACCCCGGTCGACCTGACGCTGCTGCCCGAGCACCGGCGTGGGCACGGCGCGTTGTACGGAGCTCTCAACCGGGGCCGGATCGACGTCGAGAGGCTGCGGACCTTGCTCGCCGGGCTGCCGTTGCCCCGGTTCGAGGGCGGGCGCCTGGTGCTGGCGGTCGACGTGTCGCCGTGGCTGCGCTCGGACGCGCCGTGCTCGGCAGAGCGGCTGTTCTGCCACGTCTACGGCCGTGCGAAGTCCGCCTCCCAGTTCATCCCCGGCTGGCCGTACTCCTTCGTCGCCGTCCTCGAACCGGGAGCCACCTCGTGGACGGCGATCCTGGACGTCGTCCGGCTCGGCCCCGAAGACGACGCGACCGCCGTCACCGCCACCCAGCTCCGCGCCGTGGCCGAGCGTCTCATCTCGGCCGGCCAGTGGGCACCCGGCGATCCGGACATCACGATCGTCATGGACGCGGGTTACGACGTCACCCGCCTGGCCTGGGTCCTGCGGGATCTTCCTGTCGAACTGGTCGGACGCATCCGCAGCGACCGGGTGATGCGGCTGCCGAAGCCCTCACCCAAGGAATACGCCCTGGCCTATCCCCAGGGCGGGCGACCGCCGAAGCACGGCAAGGAGTTCCGCTTTGCCAGGCCCGAGACCTGGCCCGAGGCGGTGATCACCACCGTCACCGACACCGCCAACTACGGCAAGGCCGAAGCCCAGGCGTGGGACCGGGTCCACCCGCGGTTGACCCACCGCTCGGCCTGGCTGGAGCACGACGGTGAACTCCCCGTCGTCGAGGGCACCTTGGTCCGGTTGAAGGTCGAGCACCTCTCCAAGGAACGTGAAGCGCCGCCGGTCTGGCTGTGGTCCTCCAAGACCGGCGCCACCCCGGCAGACGTGGATCTGTGGTGGCAGGTGTTCCTCAGGAGATTCGACCTTGAGCACACCTTCCGGTTCGGAAAGCAGATTCTCGGCTGGACCACCCCGAAGATCCGCACTCCCGAGGCCGCGGACCGGTGGACCTGGCTCGTGGTCGTCGCCCACACCCAGCTCCGCCTCGCCCGGCCGCTGGCCGCCGACCTCCGCCGGCCCTGGGAGAAGCCGGCCAAGCCCGAACGCCTCACCCCGGCCCGGGTCCGCCGGGGGTTCAGGAACATCCGAGCCCACCTGCTCTGCCCGGCCCGTGTTCCCCAACCGCGCGGCGCTGGTCCCGGACGACCGCCCGGGACCAAGAACCGCCATCCCGCACCCCGCTACGACGTCGGTAAAACCGTCAAACGCCCCGAGACCCTCAAGGCCATCGGAAAGCCCGGAAGATCTTGGTAGATAAAGAACAAGCT
>NZ_JBITCT010000141.1:0-1660 GCF_044453465.1 Streptomyces sp. NPDC051677 | reverse complement strand
CCTCGCGCTTTCATGAGGTGGGCTGTCCGGCAGGCGGTCAGGAAAGCAGAAAGTGCCTCTGACCAGCGAGAATGAGGATTGTCTAGGTCCTTGTTCCCGCTGAAGCCAGAGGCACTTCCCAGGTGAAGCACCCTATCGGGTCCTATCCCCATGTCCGCGTTCAGGACGACGGCCGTCAGGTCGTCACCCAGGCGGGGTCGGTCCTGCTCGTCGAAACAGTCCGCAGTATTGGCCTTGACCGGGCCGTATCCGCAGCTCTGGCTCCATGGCGGAAGCCGCGGGCCGTCCACGATCCCGGCAAGATGCTTCTGGACGTCGCTCTGGCGGTCGCCTTGGGCGGGGACTGCCTCGCGGACGTGGCGATGCTGCGGTGTGAGCCGGCCGTGTTCGGCCCGGTCGCTTCCGACCCGACCATCTCCCGTCTGATCGGCACGCTCGCCGCCTCCGGGGAGGAAGCCCTGCAGGCCATCCGGTCCGCGCGGTCCGAAGTCCGTGGCCGGGTCTGGTCGTTGGCGGGCAAGAACGCTCCGGACGCCGACGGACAGGTCACGGTCGACCTCGACGGTGTCCTCGTGATCGCACACTCCGACAAGGAGGACGCAGCGGCGACCTGGAAGAAGACCTACGGTCATCACCCGCTGACGGCTTTCATCGACCACGGCCCGGGCGGAACTGGTGAGCCGGCCGCCGCCCTCCTGCGACCGGGAAACGCAGGCTCGAACACCGCTGCCGACCACATCACCACTGCTCAACTGGCCCTCGCCCAGCTGCCGAAGAAGTACCGGCGAGGACGCCAGACGCTGATCCGTACGGATTCCGCCGGCGGCACCCACGACTTCGTGTCCTGGCTCGCGAAACGAGGCCGATGGCTGTCCTACTCGGTCGGCATGGTGATCACCGACACCATCCACCGGCACCTCCTGCAGATCCCGGCCTCCGCCTGGACGACCGCCGTCGAGACCGACGGCACGGTCCGCGACGGCGCCTGGGTCGCCGAACTCACCGGCAGGCTGCTGGACGGCTGGCCAAAGGGCATGCGGCTGATCGTCCGCAAGGAACGACCGCATCCCGGGGCCCAGTTGAGGATCACGGACGCGGACGGCATGCGGATCACGTGCTTCGCGACCAACACCCCCGACCAGCCAATCTCCGAACTCGAGCTCCGTCACCGGCTGCGGGCCCGGGCCGAGGACCGGATCCGGGCCGCCCGATCCACCGGCCTGCGTAACCTGCCCCTGCACCACACCACGCAGAACAAGGTCTGGCTGGAGATCGTCCAGATCGCGCTGGATCTGCTCGCCTGGATGCCCATGCTCGCCCTGACCGGCAAGGCCCGGCTCTGGGAACCCCGCCGACTGCGGTTCCGCCTGTTCTCCGCAGCCGCCCAACTCGTCACCACCGGCCGACGCAGAATCCTCCGCCTCACCAAGCACTGGCCCTGGACCGGCGAGATCACCACCGCACTCGGACGACTCGCGCTCCTGCCCAACCCCGGCTGACCAGCAGACCTCCCGTCCCGACGAAAGCACCACCCGATCCCGGGCAGTGGAACCCGGCGCCCACCCGACGCGACAGCCGGGCCACCGGCCTGCCCACCACCCGCCCCGGAAACCGAAAAGGCCCGCCGACTCCGTCGACGGACCCTCACGAAAGATCGAGG
>NZ_JBITCT010000140.1:0-1685 GCF_044453465.1 Streptomyces sp. NPDC051677 | reverse complement strand
GCGCCCGCTTCGAGAACGGCCTCCTCGTCGAACGAGACAAGACCCTCGCAGCGTGATCCACCTCAACTGATCCACAAGTCTTGACAATTACTCTTCTGTGGTGAGCCAGGGTGGTCAGTACGTCCGCGATCCAGGACCTGCTGCAGATCTTTCATGGTGCCGCTCAGCGTTCCCGAGACGATCACCAGACGATCCCTTGCGGGATCGAGACCGGCCCTCACGGCGTGCACCCACTGGGCCACGGCGTCCTGCAGGGGCTTACCGGCGGTCAAGCTCCGCTTGGCCTGCACTAGCGCACGCCATCCTGATTCGAAGTCGATCCTGATGTCGTCGACCGCGTCGTCGGTCTCCAGCGACACGGACGCCACTCGGGCGTGTGCGGGAGGGATCTCGATCCTCGGCAGTGGAACTCCTGCGAGCCCACATGCCACCGCGAATGCTGCGACGCCGCGCCGGTACTCAGTTCCAGCATCGCCGGAAGCTCCTGCAATGCTCCCACGTCTTGCCCCAGAGCTGTCGACCACACACAGAGTCTAAAAGCAGCATGGGCGCCACATCATGCACGGTGCCGGCGCTGAGAGTCTTCCGAGGCTCTTGCGCGGGCCTCAGTCACGAATGCGCGATACCACAACATGCGATCTCACCAGCCCCAAGGCCGGGTGCCACGAGAAGCTCGCTGTCCACACCGTCAGTGTTGCGCGACCCGGCGAGGAGCCCAGGACCATAGGGGCTGATCGATGGGCTCGGCGCAATGAAACTGGGAGCCGACTGGGAGCCGTATCTCGAACTCGGCTCCCAACTGGCTCCCAAAGCGGCCCTCACAACCACTCAGGGGCCCGACCCGCCAAGCGGATCAGGCCCCTGACCTGGTACTTTCCTGTCGGGGTGGCGGGATTTGAACCCACGACCTCTTCGTCCCGAACTCTCGGCTGGGGGGTCATTGAGGTCTGCTGGGCTGGTCAGTCGGCCATCGACGGCTGTTGGCAGTCAGCTGCGGTCACGGTGGTTGCTGTACTTCGCTGCTGTACTGCAACCAGCGCCGGGCACTTGGAGGAGATCAGGCACAGAGGCGTGCGGCTGTCGAGTCTGCCTCGGCACCCTCATGGTGCATGGGGCGGCGTCGGTCGGTCCCGCCGGGAGGCATGAGGGATGCATGGCGTGATCGTCCGACCGCTTCAGGACGCTGCTGGGCGAACCGTGGCCCTTGGGCTGGGCCAGGCCGCGTTGAATCGAGGGATGTTGAACTGGGCGACAGATCGCACTGCCTCCTCAAACCGCCCGATCTTAGGGCGAGTTGTGTATCGTAAGGCGCGCATACGCTCCGTCCGAGGACGACGTATCGCTCGGTGTGAAGTTCTGCGCCGATAGCTCGACATGGCTGGCCTCAGGGCCCTGTGACGCAGGGGTCCTCCTGGACGGCTCATGTCGTGTCCAAGGGGACAGCGCGGTCCCTGCGGTACCACTACAAGGAGGAGCCGCTCGTCCAGGCGTTAGCACCGCCCGAGGATGATTGCGTGCGTCGGCAGTCTCTCAGTTCACGAACCACGAAGTCGGTGGTCGAACTGAGGCTGCCCGCTTCCAGTTCGACCCTCTGAGTGGACGTTAAGTCCGTTTCTCGTAGCGACCTCGTCCGGGTTGGGTGAGGAAGCCTTGTCGGACGAGGCGTCCGAGGCGGCTGCGGGTGA
>NZ_JBITCT010000139.1:0-1718 GCF_044453465.1 Streptomyces sp. NPDC051677 | reverse complement strand
CCTAGAAGACCGATGAAGATCTTGGTGGGGGGCTGTCTGGCCGGAGGCCGGATGGTCCCTCTTCGTTATGTGGTGACTGGGGCGAGGTGCCACGTGCCACGAGTGTGGGTGAGTCCGAGGTTGATCAGTCGGCGGAGGTTGAGGGCGGCGGCTCGGGTGTGGAGCCAGGTGTCGTTCTTGAGGGTGCCGCGGTAGCGCAGACGCCGGTTGCCGTGGTGGACGAGCCAGGCGACGGCGCGTTCGACCGGTGGCCGCCAGCGGCGGTAGTCGGCCTGCCAGCCGGGGTCGGTGGCGGCCTGGTGGCGGGCGGCTGTCTGGAGGTCGTGGTGGGGTCGGATGGTCAGGATGCGTCCGGCCTTGGCTTTGGTGCACCGCTCGCGCAGGTGGCATCCGGTGCATAAGTTGCCGAAGGAGGCTTTGCGTTGGTGGTGCTGCCCGCCGGGGACAGACAGAGCCACGGTGTGTCCGGCTGGGCAGGTCACGATGGCGGCGGTGGTGTCGATGGCGAAGTCGTCGAGGGTGAAGCCGCCGGGGACGGCGGGCCGCAGCGGTGCGGGCTTGAGGAACAGCCGGTGTCCGGCCTGGTGCAGGGCTTGGCGGGCGTCGCCGGTGGAGTAGGCGGTGTCACCGAAGGCGTCCACCGCGGTGTCCTCGTCGGCGAGCAGATCCAGACCCACGGCGGCCTCATGGTGCTCGGGCCCGGCGCCGGGCCGCAGGGCGACAGCGGTGTATAAGCCGGTCTCGGGCTCAATGGCCAGGTGGGCCTTGAAGCCGTCCTGCTGGTGGCTGCGGGTCTTGTGGACGTGCCGGGCTTCCGGATCGACGGTGGAGACCATCCGGTCCGGGGCGGTGCCCCGGGTGATGCGCCAGCGTCCGTCGCGGCCGTCGGAGTCCTCGGCGGGCTCGACGTCTTGTCCTGCGACCAGGGCCAGGATGCCGACCGCGTTCGCGGCCTTCTCCCCGAGTTGCTGGTCGGGCAGGTGGCCCAGCAGCCGCAGGGCATCTGTGACCAGCGCGTCGACCAGCTCGGCGCGGGCCTGCTCGTCGTTCCAGGCGATGCGGGGCTTGCCCGGGTCGGTGTAGTCGTGCGCGCTGCACTGGGCAGCGGCGATTGCCCCGGCGCCGGGGACCTCGTGGATCACCGCCCGGACGGCGGCGATGATCTGGGTGACGGTGTCCTGGGTTGCGACCGCGTCGTCCAGCACGCTGGAGTCCAGCGCCCGGCGGTGCTTGCCCTTGAGGACACCGGTTGCCTTCACCACCTCCCGCACCGCATCGAAAATGCGGTGCGGACGGGCAGAACGGGCCAGCCTGCGGCGGAAGTAGGCCAGCAGCGACGGATCGAACGCCATGTCATGAAGGCCCAGACCGCATGCGGCCTTCCAGCGCAGGTCGCACCGCAGTTCCTGGACCGTCTCGAAGTCCGACAGCCCGTGCAGGGCCTGCAAGGTGATCGCGGCGGCCAGGATCTGCGGCGGCATGCTCGGCCGCCCGTTCGCCGACGGATACATGTCCACGAACATCGCCGCCGGGAACAGTTCACCGCGATGCTCGGCCAGGAACGCGAACACGCTGCCGGCCGGAATCAACTCCCGGCATGTCTCCCACACGTCCGGCCCGACGGTCTCGCCCACCCATTCGCCCATCGCCACAAGACGAGTCTGGCCCTGCCGCTCATGCGGCAGGGCCAGAACCCAAGATCTTCATCGACCTTCTAG
>NZ_JBITCT010000138.1:0-1748 GCF_044453465.1 Streptomyces sp. NPDC051677 | reverse complement strand
CGTACGCGCACCAGGACGTGCCCTTCGAGCGCCTGGTCGAGGTGGTCAGCCCGCACCGCTCCATGGCCCACCACCCGCTGTTCCAGGTGATGGTGCTCTTCGACAACAACACCGAGGCGTCGCTCGCGCTGCCCGGCCTGCGGGTCTCCGCGGGCGACTCCACCACGACTGTTTCGCAGTTCGATCTGTCGTTCGCCCTGTTCGAGCGACATGACGGAGACGGCATGCCCGCAGGGATCAGCGGCGAGATCGCATACGCCTCGGACCTGTTCGACGAGGCGAGCGCCGAGGACCTGGGCGAGCGGTTCGTCCGCGTCCTCGACGCCCTGGTGTCGGCTCCGGAGAGGCCGCTCAGCGCGGTGGACGTCCTGGCCGCGGACGAGCGGCGACGGGTGCTGGTCGAGTGGAACGACACGGCGGTGACCGGTGCTGCCGAGCTGTCGGTGGTGCAGCGGTTCGAGGCGCAGGTGGCGGCGACGCCGGACGCGATGGCGCTCACCTTCGGTGAATGCGCCGTGTCGTACGGTGAGTTGAATGCCCGAGTGAATCGCCTGGCCCGCTTCCTGGTCGAGCAGGGTGCCGGTCCGGAGACGTTCGTGGCGTTGGTGCTGCCGCGGTCGGTGGACCTGGTGGTCTCGCTGCTGGCGGTCCTGAAGTCGGGTGCGGCGTATGTCCCGGTGGACCCGGAGTTCCCCGCCGACCGCATCGCGTACGTCCTCGAGGACTCGCATCCGGTGCTGACGCTGACCGAGGAGGTCCTGGCGGGATTCGGCGCGGGCGACGGGTACGACGCCGGCGACCTCGGCGTGCCCGGCGATCCGAGCCGGGCCGTCTACGCGATCTACACCTCCGGATCCACGGGTCGGCCCAAGGGCGTCGTGATCCCCGAAGGGGCGTTGGCGAACTTCCTCGGCTCGATGCAGGACCGCTTCCGGCTCTCCGCCGACGACCGGATGCTGGCGGTGACGACGGTCGGCTTCGACATCGCCGGCCTGGAAATGTATCTGCCGCTGCTGAACGGGGCAGGCCTGATCCTCGCAGACCGTGAGGCGGTCAAGGATCCGTCGATCCTGGGTGCCCTGCTGACGGCGTCGCACACGACGGTGATGCAGGCGACGCCGAGCCAGTGGCACGCACTCGTAGAGGCCAGGGTGAACCTGTCCGGTGTGCGCGTGCTGGTCGGCGGCGAGGCGCTGCCGTCGGAACTGGCGGTGACACTGGCCGGGGCCGCCCGCTCGGTGACGAACCTGTACGGCCCGACCGAGACCACGATCTGGTCGACGGTCGCGGACGTGACGGCGTTGGCGTTGGACGGGGTGACGATCGGTCGTCCGATCGCCAACACGCGGGTGTACGTGCTGGACGCTGCCCTGCGTCCGGTGGCACCGGGTGTGCCGGGTGAGCTGTACATCGCTGGTGAGGGCCTGGCCCGTGGCTATCTCGGTCGTCCGTCGCTGACGGCGGAGCGTTTCGTGGCGGACCCCTTCGACTCCGCCGGTGCGCGGATGTACCGCACGGGCGACCTGGTGCGTTGGACGGCCGGTGGTGAGGTGGAGTACATCGGCCGCACCGACTTCCAGGTGAAGGTGCGGGGCTTCCGCATCGAACTGGGTGAGGTCGAGTCCGCCCTGAGTTCCCTGACAGGCGTCACCGGGGCGACGGCTGTGGTGCGCGAGGACCGTCCGGGTGACCGGCGGCTGGTCGCCTACTACGTCGGCGACGCGGACCCGGCGGCCGTGCGGGCGCGG
>NZ_JBITCT010000137.1:0-2075 GCF_044453465.1 Streptomyces sp. NPDC051677 | reverse complement strand
GGTGTGCGCGTCGCCTGCTCCTCGAACAGCTCATGCAGACACCGCTCCGACGGGAACTCCACCGCCGTGTCGTTGCGGTCGGCGGACAACTGCAGGTCCTGCGGGGTGGCGATCGGGATGGCGGCGACTCTGCGGGCCGGGTCGGCGAGGACTCGGTCGAGCAGCGTCCGGAATCCGTCGGCCAGGCGTTCAGCGGTCTGCCGGTCGAAGAGGTCGCTGCGGTATTCGAGGCTTCCCTCGAAGTCGCCCTCGGGCATCTGGTCCAGGAACAGCGTGAGGTCGAAGCGCGCAACCCCGGCGTCGACCGGGCGGTGCTCCAGCCGCAGACCGGGGAAGTCCGCCGTCGCGCCCGCCCGGTTCTGGAAGGCGAAGACCACCTGGACGAGCGGGGAGTAGCCGGCGCCTTGCAGGCCGAGGGCGCGCACCAGCCGGGCGAACGGCACATCCTGGTGTGCGTGGGCGGAGAGGCAGCCGTCCTTCACCCTGGCCAGGTAGTCCGGGAAGCTCTCGTCCGCGCGGTAGGTGCTGCGCAACGGGACGGTGTTCACGAAGAAGCCGAGCAGGTCCTGCAGTGCGGTGTGCTGGCGGCCCTCGAAAGGGGAGCCCACGACGAAGTCGTCCTGGCCGCAGTGGCGGTGCAGCAGCAGGTTGAAGACGGCGAGGAGGAACATGTAGGGCGACACCTGGTGCTCGTCACAGCGTCGGCGGAGCAGCGAACCGGTGTCGGCGTCGAGTGTGAAGAGAACCCGGCCGCCGTGATCGCCGGGCGCGCCGGAGCGGGGGCGGTCGGTGCGCAGGCCGATGACCTCGGGTGCGCCGGCCAGTGCCGTGCGCCAGTGGGCGAGCTGCGCCTTCTCCCGGCCGTCGGCCAGCCGGGCGCGCTGCCAGACCGCGTAGTCCGCGAACTGCAGCGGTACGGGAGGCAGTTCGGGGGCCCGGTCGGCCGTCAGCGCACTGTAGGCAGTACCCAGGTCACGCAGGAGCACCATCAGGGAGCGTCCATCGGTGATGATGTGGTGCTGGACGAGCAGGAACACCCATTCCCGGTCACCGGTGCGCAGCAGCCACGCCCGCCACAGCGGGGGCCGGGAGAGGTCGAAGGGAAGGCGGGACACCTCCGCCAGTCGGGCGTCGAGGAACGCCCGCCGTTGCGGCTCCGGCACGGAGCGGAGGTCCTCGACTTGCAGCGTGGCATCGGCATCGCCGGCAATCAGCTGCACGGGCACGTCGGCCGCGCCCGGTGCGAAGGCCGTACGCAGCGTTTCGTGACGGCGTACGACGATCCGCAGCGCCTCTTCGAGAGCGGGAACGTCGAGGTCGCCGCGGAGGGTGTAGGCGACCGGCTCGTTGTAGGCAGGGGAGTCCCGGTCCAGTTGGTGCAGGAACCACAGGGGTTCCTGCATGTGCGACAGTCGGGGCGGTTCGTCCCGTGGGACGGGAACGAGGTCCGGCTCGACGTTGTCCGGCGCGGACTCCACGGCGGCGAGGGCGCTCGCGAGCGCCTCGGGCGTACGGTGTTCGAAAATGTCGCGCACCGGGATCTGCCGACCCAGGACGGGCCGCAGCCGGATCGCCGCGCGGGCAGCGAGCACCGAGTCGCCGCCGAGCGCGAAGAAGTCCGCGTCCACACCGACCGGCCCGGAGCCGAGTAGATCCGCAAAGACCTCGACCAGTTGCGCTTCCAGAGCGTTGCGGGGGGACTTGCGACTGCTGTCGGCTACGGCCGTGGAGCGGAGGGGCGCGGGCAGGGCCCGCCGGTCCACCTTAAGGTTCGCGGTCAGCGGCAGTGCGGGCAGGAACACGGTGTGCCGCGGGACCATGTGCTCGGGGAGACGTTCCTTCAAGCGGGCTTCCAGCGCGTCGTGCGTGAGGTGCCCGCCCCGCTCGCCCGCGACGAGGTAGGCGACCAGTTCGCGAACGCCCGGGTTGTCCTCGCGCACCACGACGACGGCCTGGCTCACCCCCGGGACGTCGGCGTATGTCGCCTCGATCTCGCCGAGTTCGACGCGCATGCCGCGGATCTTGACCTGGTGGTCGTTGCGGCCGGTGAACTTCAGGGATCCGTCGGGCCGGCG
>NZ_JBITCT010000136.1:0-2101 GCF_044453465.1 Streptomyces sp. NPDC051677 | reverse complement strand
CCGTTGCTCAGAGCCTCAGCAGCTCTCAGCATTCCGGGCATTTCGGCCCGGAAGGTCCGTCTCGTCACCAAAGCGTGAGGGCTCCGGCGTGAGTACGGTCTCTCGCTTCCTCCCGCCGCTGGTGCGGCAGGGTTGCGCCACCTGCCCGCCCCGCGCTCGCCTCGCGGCGGGTGCGGGTGGCGCGGGTCTTCTGGTCGGCTCCACGAGGCTTCGACGCCTTGACGGCGTCCGGGTCTCCGGCCACTCCGGTACCCGTTAGTGCGGCCGCGAGGGCGGCGAGGTTGAGTGCGGCGTTGTCGTCCCGGTCGAGGACCAGGTGGCAGGCGTCGCATTCGTAGGTCCGGATGTGCAGCGGCAGCTTGGCTTTCACCGCGCCGCACCCGGAACAGGTCTTCGAGGAGGGGTACCAGCGGTTCGCCACGATGGTGCGGGTGGCGTGGCGCTGGCGGGTCTTGTAGTCGAGCTGGCGGCGGATCTCGCCGAATCCGGCGTCGGCGATACGCCGTGCGAGGCGCCGGTTCTTCAACATGCCGGTGACGTTGAGGTCTTCGACCACGACGGTGCCGTACTCGGCGGCCACCGCGGTGGTGAGCTTGTGCAGGGCGTCTTCGCGGAGGTTCGCCACGCGGTGGTGGACCTTGTTCCGCTGGGCGTTGGCCTTCTCCCACCGCCTCGACGGCTGCTGTCCGGTGCGCCGGTCGGGACCCTGGCGTCGGGACACCACGCGGGAGGCGCGGCGCAGCTGCTTGCGCGCCCGGTCGTAGTGGCCGGGATTGGGCGCGGAGCGGATCTCGCCAGTGTTGTCGGCCATGACTGCGAGGGTCTTGATCCCGAGGTCGATACCGACCGCCGTATCGGGCCGCGTAACGCGTACGACGTCGCGTTTCACCTCGGTCTGGAAGGACACGAACCAGCGTCCGCGTTCGTGTCGGACGGTCGCGGACAGGATGCGGGCGGTCCCGGCCTGGACGCGGTCGAGGAGCTTGCCGGTGGGCTCGTGGACGCGGAGTGTGCCCAGGCGGGGCAGTGTGACGTGTCGGCCGTCCGTGTCCACGCGGATGGTGCCGGTGGTGAACCGGCAGGCGAGGCGTGCCTTCCGCTTCGACTTGAAGCGGGGCATGCCCACCGCCCGGCCTTTACGGGCGCCGCGCTTGGACTTGGCGTAGTTGTCGAACGCGGCAGCAGCGTTGGCGAGACCGGTGGAGTACGCCTCCTTGGAGTTGTCCTCCCACCACCCGCAGAACCTCGGGTCGGTGTGCTTGGCCTCGTTGAACGCCTTCCGCAGGGCGGGCAGCGACCATGGCCGCCACGGCGTCAGCGCCTCCTCCGGCACGCCGTAGGAGGCCTCCGCGCGGCGCTGCCACCACGACGCCTCGACCCAGCCGACCGCCCAGTTGTACGCGGCACGGGCCGCACCGCAGTGCGAACGCAGCGCGTGCTCCTGGGCGGCGTTCGGGTCCAGAGCGAACCGGTACGCCTGCACCACGAAACCCGGCTGCGGCTGGAACTTCTTCACTCGGCCGCCTCGCCGGTCGCCACGGCCACCGCACGGGCGGCCCGGTTCTTCGCCGCCCGCCGCCCGTACAGACGCGCGCACATCGACGTGAGCACCTCGGTGATGTCCCGCACCAGATCGTCAGCTGTCTCGGTGGGGTCGAGGACGACCAGGCGCCGCCCGGACGCCGACAGGGCGGCCTCGAGGTGCTCGACGCCGAACCGGGCCAGCCGGTCACGGTGTTCGACCACGATCACCGCCGTGCCAGGGTCGGCGAGAAGCCGGTGCAGCTTGCGCCGGCGCCCATTCAGTCCCGATCCGACCTCGGTCACCACCTCGGCCACCGGCAGGCCAAGCCCGTTCGCACCGGCCACGACCCGCGCGGCCTGTCGCTCCAGGTCGGTCTTCTGGTCGGCCGACGACACTCGGCAGTACGCCACCACGCGCCCGGACGGCTGGACGGCGGCCTCCTCGACCAGCCATGTCCCGGAAGGTGCCTGGCGGACCGGGACGGGCATCTTGCCGTCCTTCACCCACCGCCACGCGGTCTGGTAGCTCACGCCCTGCTGGCGTGCCCACTCCGAAAGCTTCACGAGACCACAGTAT
>NZ_JBITCT010000135.1:0-2285 GCF_044453465.1 Streptomyces sp. NPDC051677 | reverse complement strand
CCCTCCGCGCGAAGTCCACGCCGAGTACGAGAAATTGCGAATCTCCGCGTGAAATAAACGGTCAGAAGCCTGTCCGTGAAACGCGAGGCCCCTCATCGCCGACCTGGAGGACGCGGTCACCGCCCAGGTGCAACCGGACGGTGACAGCACCTATCGGCTCAACGTCTTCTATGACGCTCCGAACGACCACGTCGTGGCACAGACCAACGCCCCGTCCTCGGTCACCGACCCGCTGGCCACGCAGTACGCCGGCAAACTCGTGATCCAGAGCGATGCCGCGCCGGCCGGCCACTGCGCGTCGCACGAGACAGCCGTGGCCAACGCGGTGGCCACGCCCGCGGCGCCGGCGAACGATTCCGCCGACGGCCTGACAGCACTGCAGTGGCAGCAGATCCAGGCGCTCGCCGACTACAACTGCGCGCTCACCGCTTTCGACGACCCCACCGTCGGACCGGTCATCATCTTCCCCTCCGACTACACCGGCGACATCAACAACCTGGCCAAGCCGACCGGTTGGACCTCCATGACCGGACAGGTCCCGACCGACTGGCCCGCGCCTACCACCGCCGAGAGCCCACAGTTCACCTTGGCCCAAATCCAGAACATCCGGACCGCGGCCGTCAGCCAGATCTCGGCCGCCAGCAGCGACACCGCCAACTACAGCGCGGATGTTCGGTACGACGGCCCGAGCGACCGGGTCGTGGTGGAAACCGACGCGCCGGCCTCGGTCACCGATTCGCTGGTGTCCTCCTACCCCGACGAGGTCGTGATCACCACCCCGCCCGCACCCGACTTCACCGACAACTGAGCACCGGGCTCCTGAGCCGGCGGCCGGTCTTCGTCACCTGCTGATGGGTGGTGGAGACCGGCTGTTGTGCGCGGGAGACGGTACCGATACGGCCGTGGGCGGGCAGCACTGACCGCGTCCCACGATTTCCCCGATTGGGAGGAAGCCCTGGAGCAGCCGCGTAGCCCTTAAGGCCAGCCCGTCCCTGTGCGCCACTGAGCATTCAGAGTCGTCGTGCTCGTTACTGAACGGAAGCGGAGTGCTGCGCGCCGATCATGTGGGGAGCGACGACCAGAACTCGGTGAGTATCGCCGCGCTCCGCACCGGGTCCTGCAGCATCCACCAGTGCGCTAGCCCCTCGAGTTCGACGACCCGCGCGCCAGCCTTCTCGGCTGCCTCTCGGCGGCTTTGCAACGAGCCGAGGAAGGGGTCCTCGGTTGGGCTGATCGCCAGACCTGGCCGAGCGGCGGCAGTGGACAACGACTCACCTGCCTGGGCGAGCGCCGGTTGTGCTGCCGAGCGGTACAGCGCGAGGATGCACCAGCCCAGCTCTGAGGTCTGGCCCTCGGCGAGCTTGACCGCTGTGCCGTCCGGGATACCCATCCGGCGCAGTTGCTCAGTGCGGTCCTCGACGGTGTCCCCGGTCAAGGTCTCCACGAACTCCTCGCCGGCGCCGGGTGTCTGCCATACCTGGGCGAGGCCGTGCCATACATAGTCGGGGTGGAAAGTGCCGATGGTGTCGCTTGCCCAACTGCGTAGCAGATCGGGTCGGGCCATGGCGACGTTGAGGACGTGCCCGCCACCCCAGTCGTGGCCTACCAGGTCGACCGGTTCGCCGATCTCGACGAGTCGGCTGATCAGCCAGTCTCGGTACTCGGTCATCGTGGCGCCGAAACCGGTCGGCACCGGTGCCCCGAACCCTGGCGGGGACAGTGCCACGACGTCGCTGCGTCCCAGCTCAGCTCGCAGCGGGTCCCAGACCGCGTCGGTTTCCGGATTGCCGTGCACGAAGACGATAGTCATGTCATTGACCTTAACTTGACATCAATCCAAGAAGCTAAGTTTTTTTATGCAACTTACCTGTCGTAGCGCGAGGCCAAGGCCCGCCGCATTGTCGATATCGCTCCCCGTGAGCTGTGCGAACGCAGTCCTGAACTGGCCGCAACCGCCCAAGACGCCCGGCGTCTGGTCGCGACAGGTCGAAGGTCGGGCGTTGGCGGTCCACACCGCGTGTTGAACCGTGCGTGTAGCGGCGGGCTCGGTGGCCGCTGACGAGGTCGCTCACCGTGCCCTCGACACCGGACGGGGACGTTGCAGCCTGAGGCCCACCGTCCAGGCCGCACCGCCGCTGCACAAGGGCCGCTCGGGACATGGGCCACACTGCCCCCTGTCGAACCGGACGATTGAGGTTCCCCCGAGATGCGGAGTGTGTTGACAGAGGGTCAGATGGTTCTCATGAGAGGAACATCGACCATGGCCGCCCCCAGAAAGTACTCGC
>NZ_JBITCT010000134.1:0-2538 GCF_044453465.1 Streptomyces sp. NPDC051677 | reverse complement strand
TGGCGCCCGCTTCGAGAACGGCCTCCTCGTCGAACGAGACAAGACCCTCGCAGCGTGATCCACCTCAACTGATCCACAAGTCTTGACAATTACTCAGGCTCAAGCGGCGCACGAGACTCGCGCACAGTTCCTTCAATGAGTTGGGGTTCATGTCGTTCTCCATTGGGGTTAGTTGGACCGTCGGTTGGCGGCGAGGCAGGCGTCTGCGGTTGCCAGTCGTGCCGGGTTGGTGACGAGTTCTTTGGCCCAGACCCGGCTGGCGGTGGTCCCGGCGGCGACTTGGTCTGGTGCGGTGATGACGTAAGCGCGCTGGCTGGATGCCTGCAGTTCGGCGCACCGCTCGTCGTGGGCGGCGTCGCCGGCGGGAGGGGGCTCGACGGCCACGATCGTCATCTCGCCGGGAGTCGGCTCATGGAAGATGACCCGCCACTGCGGGTCGGGTGTACTGGTCACGGTTTCCTTCGGGGTGTTGTGGGGGCCAACAGGCGTGTCAGGCCTGGGGGTTAGGGGAGGGGTAGCGCGCGTGGGCTTCCGCCATCACTCCGGCGATGTAGTCCATGAGGGTGCGGATCTGCTTCCTGTCACCGCCCAGGAACAAGGCCAGGTCGAAGACCTCAGCGGCGGCGGTGTAGTCGAGGAGCTGCCGGTACTGCTCGACGGTGAGGGTGATCAGCTCCTCCGGGCGCAGGGCCCAGGCCGCGACGGCGGCGTTTTCGGCGAGGCGCAGGGCAGCGCGCAGCGTCTCGTCGTCCGGCGAGCGGGTCATGAGGATCAGGAACATGGCGCCGAAGTGGTGTTCGGGCGTGTTGAGCGTCGGTATCGAGGGGCGGGCGGACATGGACGCCTCCGGTTGGGATACGAGCCACCCCTGAATGCTTCTTTTCTATATGCATTCTGGGTAGAGGGCGGCCACTTCTCGGACGGACAAGGGGGGAGGGTCAGGCTTGAGCGATGTCCACGACGAGCGCGGTGGCGTTGTCGGGGAACTCGTCCGCGCAGGCGGCTATCGCGTCGTCAACGACCAGGGCGGCGGCGTCCTTCGCGTCGTCGGCCAGGTCGAGGATGCCGCCGACGTCTTGACCTCGTTCTTCGAGGGGCGCGTACGCGCCGTCAGTGCACAACAGCAGTCGGCGTGTGTGGCCTCTCTCGATGGTGGCCGTGCCGATGTCGCCGTTCATCAGGCAGGAGGTGAGGACGTTTCGGTCGTACGGCCCGGGGGTGCGCCCTCGGCTGCGCAGGTCCTGGGCGTAGTTGTGATCGTGGGTGACGAGCTGGGATATGCCGATCGGGGCCAGTCGGTAGGCCCGCGCGTCGCCGCACCAGCCGACGCGGATGAGGGGTAACCGGTGGTCGGCCACGGCAACGACGGCGACGGTGCTCGGGTCGGTGCGGGGGTCGAAGTCCCACCGCAGTTCGTTGCGGGCTTGCACTCGCGCCGCCGCGAGGGCGCGGGCGGGGCTGCCGTGCCGGGCTGCCTCCTGGGCGATGAGGGGGGCGAACCTTTGGGCGAAGTGGCGGACTTGGGGCCTGTCGCCGATTCCGTCGAGGACGGCGAAGGCCCACCGGCCGGTGTTCTTGTTCCGTCTGATCGCATAAGCGTCGCACTGGTAGTTCCGGCCGCCGCGGTGCTGGACTGCGCTCACCTTGAAGCCGATGGTCGTCGTCGCCCCGGAGAGCAGACCCGCTGCACGATGGATTGCCTCGGCGCTGAGTTCGGGCAGGGGCGTGAGGTCGCCGGCGTGGTTGGTCG
The DNA here is from genome assembly GCF_044453465.1 of Streptomyces sp. NPDC051677. Lineage (NCBI taxonomy): Bacteria > Bacillati > Actinomycetota > Actinomycetes > Kitasatosporales > Streptomycetaceae > Streptomyces > Streptomyces sp. NPDC051677. The sequence goes on along the minus strand of NZ_JBITCT010000134.1, from coordinate 788 downwards.
CGCCGGTGATCACGACGGGGCCTCGCAGGAGGGGCGGTCGGCTTCCTCCGGTGATACTCATCCACGCCTGCCGGGCGACGTCGTTCACCGACTCGGCGCCACGTCCGGCGTGGACGACTGCCCGGCGGCCGAGTTGGTGCGCACGCGGGGCTTCGACATAGAAGCCGATGCAGCGGAGTTGGTCTGCATGGCATGAGTCGAGCAGCAGTTCTTCGACTTCGCCGTTCGGGGAGACGAGCAGGGCAGGTGTCGTGGCGATCACTGGAGAGGTCCAATCGTGCGCGGGGGAAGGCCCCCGGGGGTTGGCGGGAAGAGGGACCGCGACGTCACGCGGGTCGGCCAGCGGGTGAACGTAGTAGTAGCCGGGCGGGTGCGTGCGCAGGTCCGCGAGCCGCGCGAGTAGGCACAGATCGGCGGTGAGCTTGTCCCAGATCGGGTCCGGCGGCTTTTGCAGGTCGAACCGGAGGAGGAGTCGTCCGTCGTCGCCATGCAAACGCCACAAGGCATAGCCGGGGTCGTTGCGGGTGGCGACGAGAGTCCTGATGCGCGGCTCGATCGCTACCGCCGTCACGGCCATGCGTCTCAGTACGGCGAGAGCGAGGTTGCGGGTGGCCTCACACACTCGCCGATCCGCGAGCGGGCAGGGGTCTTGCGCTTGCATGTGCCTCCTTGACGTAGGGTCGCCCTGCGGCCGGGGGGTGCCTCTATGTCCTTCGTCAAGGCACCTCTGTCGGGTTTGGGGTGGTTCAGGGTTGCTGGGGTTATGCGGCGAGCTCGACGCCCTTCGG
>NZ_JBITCT010000133.1:0-3078 GCF_044453465.1 Streptomyces sp. NPDC051677 | reverse complement strand
GCAGGCGCAGCAGGCGATCGTCACCGACTGGACCACCGCACTCGCCAAGCTCGGCCTCAGCTGAACCCGGCACCGCCCGGCCGTGCCGTACGTGGTGCGCGGGCTGAGGCCGAAAAAACAACGAAGTAGCCCCTGACCTGGCCCGGTGCTATAGGGCCGGTGACTCGTTGGGCTGAACGCGAACTGAAAGGCGGACGGACCGCCCTCGCCAGGACGCCGGAGAGCCCCGAACTGCCTCGGCCCTCCGCACCCACAGAGTGATCACCTTACGGGAACCCCACAGGTCAGGAGCCACTTCGTTGTTTTTCGGCGAGTACTACTGGGACCTCCTGTAGCCGGAGGTCGACGCGCAGGTGATGGTGCCACGCTTGTGGGTGACGTAGACGCTCACGTCGAACGTCTCGCGGCCGGAGTGCTCAAAGACGATGTCGATGTCCTCGCCGCCGACGAACCTCGGTCTCCCCGGCCCGCAACTCGACACCAACAAAAGCTTGTTGGCCTCCTTGTCGCCTTGGCATTATGGATGCCATGTCGATATCCGAGCCTTTCGCTCCGCTCACCGCAGAGTTCGACGGCCCCTTCGACGAACTTGCTTCCCTGTACTCCTGGCTCGGACAGGAGGAGGAGTTGCGCGGTCGCCTCACCTTGGATCCCGGAGCAGCGGAGCCCGGTTCCATGGGCGGTGGGACGACATCGCTCGTGGTAATGCTGGCGACCAGCGGGGCCGCCTCCGCACTTGCCCGTACCGTGCGCCATTGGCTCAGCACGCGCACGGCCGACGTCAAAATGTCGATCAGCCAGAACCGTGATGGAACGACCAAGGTGATCCTGGAGGGCAAGCGCATCGAGCGTGGCTCCGTGGCCGGGCTGGTGGACCAGGGCATCCAGGGCGCTTTCCCCCACCGCCCGGACGCCGACGACGAACGGCAGTGACGGCGCTGTGCCCGGCGAGGACCAGACGCTGCCACGGTTCCCCGACCCTTCCAAGTCGACGGCCGTACTGATCGGCACCGCCGCCTACCGCAGTCCCGACCTGCTCGACATGCCGCAGGTGGGGCACAACCTCGATGATCTGTCCAAGGTTCTGGCCGACCCGGTGACCGGGGTGTTCCACCCGCGCCGTTGCACGGTGCTCCGAGACCCGGCCAACCCGGAGACAGTGGGAAACGCCTTGGAAGAGGCCGCCCACGCGGCGTCCGACGTGCTGCTGGTCTACTTCGCGGGCCACGGCTTGGTGTCCAAGGACAGCAAACTGCGCTTGACGGTTCCGGGTACCACTCCGGAGCGGTGCCGCTACGACGGCGTCCCCTTCGACTGGGTCCGCGAGATTCTGAGCGAGACGACGGCGAAGGTGAAGGTACTGATCCTGGACTGCTGCTACGCGGGACGCGCCATCGCATCCATGTCCCCCTCCGAAGCGGTGGAACTGGCCGTCTCCCAACTGGAAGTGTCTGGCACTTACATCCTCACCTCGACCACCGCCACCGAGACGTCCCACTGCCCACCGGGCGAGCGGCACACCGCGTTCACGGGCGTACTGCTCTCCCTCCTGCGGCAGTCCGTGGCTGAGGACTGCGCCCCGCTCACCCTGGACCACCTGTACCGCGGCACCGACGCCGCCTTGCGCCGCCGCGCTCTCCCTCGCCCTCAAAGGCGTGCCGAGAACACCGCCGCCGACCTGGCCCTGATCCACCCGCGCAGAGTTCCCGCCGCCCCGCGTGAGGCACCGGCAACCGCATCGCCGGCGGCACCGACGCCACAGGTGTCGACGCCCGGCGAGGTGGAGGTCTTCCGCAAATCGAGAAGCGTGGAGAGTCTGTTCCTCGGCTTCCTCCTGCCGCCCGTGCTTGCCCTCATCGCCGGCCTGGCCTGTACCAAAACCCAGTCCATGGCCGTCTGTTGGGCCGTCGGCGAGGGCGTGCTGCTCGTCTGCTGTCTGCTGATCATCGGCGTGCTGCTCGCACGGCGCCCGTTGCCCCTGCTGGTCCTCGACCACAATGGCATCGAGCTCTACGGCGCCGGAGAGTCCGCCCGTGTCCAGTGGCACGACGTGCGCCGGGTTGCGATCCTGACGAACGGGGTGGGCGATGCCCGCAGCAGGACGGCCGTCGACTTCAGCAACCTCCATCTCTGGCTCAGCCCCGATGCCGCGGCACCGGACACGCGGCATCTGGACTGGAAGAGAGAAGAGCAGCACCACTGTGCCATCCAGAACATCGAGCGCTACCTGCCGCTGTCCACGCTGAAACAGCTCCTTCCTCACTATGCCGGGCCCCTCTGGCACCCGGAGAGCGAGAACAAGGAGCGCCGCGTGCGGGTCAGCGGATCTCACGTTACCTCCACCGAGTACGTCACCGCCGACGACACCCGACCCGTTCGCCCGCCCGCACCGCCCGACCAGCGGTAGCGGCTCACAGCACCAGTACCGGCTTCCCGGTCAAGACCCTGTAGTCCCAGCTCAGACACCGGGGAGCAAGTAACGCGCCTTGGGGCGGAACGGAAAATATGGGAGCGGGACGATCTCGATTCCGCTTCGGTGACATACCCGTTTCCCCTGGTCAGCGGGCCCTACCGTCCTGGGTATGCCTGTCGAGTACCTGTCTGCTGAGCGAGAAGCCCGCTACGGTCGGTTCGCCACGGAGCCGTCGCCCGGCGAGCTGGAACAGTTCTTCCGCCTGGACACCCGGGCCCTGGAGCCGGCGCGGGCGAAGCGTCGTCTGTCCACGAGACCGGGGTGGGCTACGCAGGAACTTCCGCAGGAACGCCTCATCCGCCGAGGTGAGGGTGAAGTAGCGGATCTGTTCGTCCTTGCCGATCTTGGGGAACGAGCGCAGGGCGGCCTCCAGCTCCTCATCGAAGAACACCCGCGTTGCTATCTGCCCGCTCCTCTCGCCACCGGATTCACTCGTTCAGCCCAACAAGCCACCGGTGCCACAGAAACGGCCCAGGTCGGGGGCTACTTCGTTCTGTCTCTATTTTCGTGTCAGTGGACGTTAAGTCCGATCTTCCCCGGTTCGTGATCGCTCGATCGTGGGACTGATACTCGTCCGGGGCGACTGCTCGTCATGCCCATGCTGG
>NZ_JBITCT010000132.1:0-3097 GCF_044453465.1 Streptomyces sp. NPDC051677 | reverse complement strand
TCACCCGCAGCCGCCTCGGACGCCTCGTCCGACAAGGCTTCCTCACCCAACCCGGACGAGGTCGCTACGAGAAACGGACTTAACGTCCACTGAGACCTGAGGACTGAGGACTGAGGACTGACAGCAGCGGGCGACCGCCCTCGCGCCGCCCCCCTTCGCTCACGCGCTCCCGTCGTCAGCGGACTCGGCGTCCAGGCCCTCATGCTCCCCTGAATGTTCCTGAACCTTCGGGGTCACACGGGCCTCAGGGGTCTGAGGGGTCTGAGGGGTCTGAGGGGTTCCCGAAGCGGCCGAGCCTTCCTGAGCCTTGCCGTCCTCCGAGGCCTCCGGCTCCGCCGAGCCCGCCGATCCCACCGAGTCCGTCAACTCCTCCTGGCTGCCCGCCCCTTGGGCGGTCGCCGCACCGGTCGGCGGTGCCCCCGCCGCGCTCCGCGCCGCAGCCGCCCACTCCAGGCTGTCCGACCCCTCCCCCGGCTGTTCCTGAGGCTGCGTCGGCGTCCCCTCGTTCACGCCCGCTCCCCGCACGAACAGCCGCGCCAACCGCTCCCCCACGGCCACCGCGGCCGCGTGGCTCTCGATGGGGGTCGCCTGAGAGTCCTTGAAGACGATGTACGTGACGCCGGAAGGCGTGCCGCCGCCGCGGGGGTCGGGGCGGATGCCGAGGGCCTTCGCGGTCGCGTACGACGCCTCGCCGATGATCTCGCGCGGTCCCGTGTCGCCGACGACCGCGTACTGCACCCGGTCCCGGTAGACGACGGCGGCGACGGATCCCCCGCGCACCCCGTGGTCCCGGTGATTCCAGATGTCGCTCACCCCGGGCACGACGATGTAGGGCAGTGTCTCGGCGCTGAGATAGCGGCCGTCGGACTGCTGGTAGGCCGTGGTGTCGGAGAACAGCGGGTCGGTGCGGCTGTTGCACTGCGTGCCCGGGCGGCCGTCGCAGTCGATGTCCATGTCGGCCGTCCAGAACACCGCCTCGTCGGTGCCGCACACCGGGATCGTGGCGGGCGCGCCCTCGTCGGTGCGGTAGCGGCCGCGGGAGACGGGAGTGCAGTCGCGGACCCGGGACAGCAGGTCGGCGGCGCGGACTGAGCCTTCCTGCCGGAGCATCGGTGCTCCGGCAGCGCCCGGGGACGGGCGCGCGGCGGCGGTTGGGGTGGTCGGGGCCAGCAGGGCAAGGCCGGCCGCGGCCAGGGTCAGCGACTGGGCGCGCACGATACGGGACCCTCTCGTGGGACATTGACGGACACTCAGAACAATCTGGTGCCGACCGCATCCCGAGGCCATTTCGAGGGGGCCGTACGGTGCACAGCCGATCCTGCACGGCCGGACCTGCACGACCGATCGCGCGCGGCCGGCGGTGCACGGCGTACCTGTGCGGTATCTGACGGGCCGCCAGCGGGAGCGGGCGACAGGGGCCGGGCGGCCGGGGGCCCGGGCGCCGTCTCGGCCCCGGGCCCCCGGCCACTCCGCCGGCGCGGGATCTGCGACGACAGCGGTCCGCGCCACCGGCGTGAACTCATCACCCCTCAGGGAGAGTTCAGCCGCGAGGAGCTTCAGCATACGTAACCTCCGAAAGCGGCCGCCAACGACGGCCCCCACGGAAGCTCCCGCCCTCTTGATGTGCTCGCACCGCCGCGCCATATTGGTCCGGACCATTGCCGCCGTGCGGGCGGACGCTCGGCGCTCCGACGGGGTGACCGCGCAGGCCGGGAGCGCGACGAGTGTGCACGTGATGTGGACCGCGGTCGCCGCGAACCCCGCGGTCAGCGAGTACGAGGTGTACCGGGGCAGCACGAAGGCCGGGACGTCTGCCAGGGCGGCACGAAGATCCACAGTGTCGGCGGGGCCCAGACGGCGACGGTCGTCACGGGGCTGCGGCCGGGCACGCGCTACGCGTTCACCGTCCGGGCGCGGGACGCGGCCGACGACGTCTCGCCCGCCGGTCCACCCGTGCGCCTCGCCACCACGCCGGGCGACGACGAGGGGGTGGACACCGCGCCGGCCGGCTTCCGGGCGAGCACCCGCCTCGCCGACGGCGCGTACTCCATCGACCTGTCCTGGGCGCCGTCCCGCGTGGACGGTGTGGTGACGGAGTACCAGATCCAGCTCGACGGGCAGCCGGCCACCTCGCTGGTGTGGGGCGGGACCCCGCCGCGCGGGAAGGCCACGTACAGCTTCTGCGCGGGCCGGGAGGCGGGGGTCGGTCACCGGGTACGGCTGCGGGCCCGGCTGCCGGACGGCGCATGGGGCGCGTTCTCGACGGAGCGGACCGTGCCGACGGGCGAGTCCCGCTGACCGCTCGGCGCATGGGCCGTCCGAAGGAATCCGTCACCTGCCCGGGGGCCGTCCGGATGCGGGGCGGGCCCGGGGCACGTTGGCTGCCTCTGAGGCAGCACGGGCGTACCCGACCCTCGGCGGCGCAAGGGATGTACCGCCAACCGTGCCGCCGCCGGAGGACATCGGATGCGCACTTCCCGCCTTCTCGCCCGCTCAGGACTGACCGTGGCAGCCGCCGCCGCGCTCCCCCTCGCCCTGGCCTCCGGGCCGGCCGCCGCCCGGGTCTCGGGCATCTCCGTCAGTACGACCGGCTCCACGGCCTCGGTGGTGACCAGCGCCTGCACCCAGCTCAACGGGAGCTGGGGCACGGCCGCGCTGCTCAACAGCAGCCAGGCGAGCTTCGCCCAGGGGCGTCAGGTGGCGCTGTCCGGGACGACCGCGAGCCAGTCCGCCGCCTGGTCCGGTGTCTCCCCGGGCACGTACACCGTCGTGGTCATGTGCTCCAGCGGCGTCACCGCGGGCACCCAGTCCGTGATCGTCTCGGCCCCGTCCACCCCGACGATCTCCGCGACCGCCTCGCCCTCTCGCGGGGTCATGGGCGGCCTCGGCGGCGCGGTCCGCGACTACGGTCCCCTCACCATGGGGGTGGGCGGCGCGCTGGTGGGCGCGGGCGTCATCGCGGTGGCCTGGTTCCTGCGCCGCCGCTCGAAGCCCTACCGGCTCTAGGAGTTGTCTTCAAATGTCACGCCCACATCAGGAGCGAGGCGAGCGTGACAGCTGCCTGGTAGGACTCGGCGGTCTTGTCGTAGCGGGTCGC
>NZ_JBITCT010000131.1:0-3280 GCF_044453465.1 Streptomyces sp. NPDC051677 | reverse complement strand
AGCATGGGCATGACGAGCAGTCGCCCCGGACGAGTATCAGTCCCACGATCGAGCGATCACGAACCGGGGAAGATCGGACTTAACGTCCACTGAGCACGCGATGATGTGGAAACGCCTTGGGGTCAGACCTGCCACCGGAGCCCCCGATCCCCGTGCCACGAACGCGAAGTACTGCATCTACAGCGAGGCATTCGGGACCTACGTCTACGCGCCCGCCTGGGTGAAGAAGATCGTCAGAGAGATCGGAACCGTCGAGAAGTACCGAGCTTTCTTCGGTAGGGAGCCCCGCATGAAGAAGGTGACCCCGTTTCCGAAGCGGCCGGGAACACCGGATGCGAACGACGCGCAGCAGCACAGCAAGTCCGCCTGACCTCCGGCAGGAGCGCGTCACTCACCAAACAGACTGTCCTGCACGTATTCGACGACCTTCCGCTCCGGGTAGAAGACGGCCAGAAGCATGAACGTCTTGGGATGGGCCGCGATGTTGCCTACAAAGAAGTGGACGGCCCGGTTCGGAGCGCACATCCGGTTGTACCAGCGCTCGCGCAGCGCATCACGGACCCCGCGCTCGCCGTACTTGCGCAGAAACTTGCGGTACGACTGGCCGGCCTCCCAGTCCTTCAGCCCCATGTCATGGGTTGGGCAGTCATCGTCGGCACAGCGGAAGCTGTAACGGAGGTCGAGCGGCACCCACTCCAGCGGGTTCAGCTCCTGCTCAAACAGATCGAGTTGGTCGGCCAGCGCGGCCTTGGACACCGACCAGGGCTCAGCGGGCTCCAGCCGGAAGCGAGTGATTTCGGCGGGCCGGAAGACGCCGAGGGACGTTCCTCGCTTCTCCTGGTCCCGTTTGATGGCGCAGAGCGACGAGGCGATCAGCGGTTCGACATACCGGTACCGCTTCGTCCAGCCGCCGTCGGACGGCACCTCACCCACGATCTCCAAGGTGTCGAGGTCGGGCCGGAGACTCTCCGGGCGTGAATCTCGCTCCGGACGGTGAGGTTCGACGTCGACCTTGATGATCGAGTACTTGGAGAACTGGGCTTCCTCGCTCAGGAGCCGGAAGGGGACCGGGAAGAGCCGTACGTGCTGTGGCTCGCCCTGGTCCAGGCGTATGCCGGCCACACAACTCGTCTCGCGGTACTTGTTGGACAGCTCCGGATACGTCTTGACGGTGATCATGATCGTTGCGCGCTGCCGATTTCGCGATCCCATGGTTGCCCCCTCCACTGATCTTCCGATCCGATTGGAGGAGAGGCATGCGCCACCGGCAAGAGCGCCTGCCAGGACGAGGGGTGAGTCAGGCCAAGGGAATTACGGGCACGGCGGCCCGTTTACGGACCGTCTCCAGGACGACCTGCCGGTGGCAGCGGCTCTCGTCCTTCTCGAAGCACAGGACCGCGACCCGGGACTGGCGGGCATGCTCCGCGAGGCGCTCAAGATCGGTCTGCGCCTCCTCGGACCGCAGCACCCCACGGAACCGGGCCCGGCCCTCGTCGAGCCGGCCGTCCCAGAACGGCGCCCGGTTGTCCTTGGGATTGCCCAGGCCACGCAGGTGCGTGTACTCGATGCCGGCCTCGGCAAGTGCCTCCCCGAGGCGGGTCTTGCTGAAGCCCTTCTTGCGACTGATCGGCGTGAGCCGTACGTCCGCCACGACATCAATACGGCTGTCGAGGAGCGAGGCGACGAAGGAGTCGATGTCCCGGCCTTCGTACCCAGCGGACCAGAGGCCGGGAGCGACCTTGGTCTCCTGGAAGAGCTCATCGAGGGAGACCTCAAGTGCCTCGGCGACTGCTCCGACGGTGAAGAAACCTGGCTGGATCGCTCCCTCGCTCTCCAGTCGGGCCAGCGTTCCAACGGCGACGCTGGCTTCCTTGGCGAGCCGCTCCCGCGACCACCCTCGACCCTCCCGCATCGCTCGCACGCGCTGGGCGAGTGCTCGGGCGTGGTCGTGGGGACGTGCTGAGTGATGGCTTGCCATGTGTCGTGATCCTAAGGGCGGTTGAGGCGGGCGGGCATGGTGTTCCCGGCCGACTGCGGGGCTGGATTCGCGAACGCGCAGGTGCGAGTGCCCTCAGCCGCCGCACTTGAGACGGCCTCACCAGCCACCCCCTGGGAGAGCCCGATCAAGATCTTCTCCCAGATTTCTCCCAAACGATCTCCAGAAACCCGTCAGGGGCCTGATCCACTCACTGGATCAGGCCCCTGACCTGGTACTTCACTGTCGGGGTGGCGGGATTTGAACCCACGACCTCTTCGTCCCGAACGAAGCGCGCTGCCAAGCTGCGCTACACCCCGATATCGCTGCTTGTCCTGCTTGTCGCGGCGACGTCGTTTACTTTAGCCCACTGGTGGCTGGAGACGAAATCCGGTTTTGCCGCGGTGGCCGATCGGGTTGGGGCGGGCGTGATCGAGGGCCACGAGGAAGACCGCGAGGGCGTAGAAGGAGAGGCCGAGGAGGAGCGCGTTGGCGAGGGCGTGCCGGTAGCCGTGGGCCTCGACGTCGAGGAAGGGGTAGAGGTAGCGGCCCGGTGTGCCGGCGTGGATCAGTTGGGCGCGGGCGAGGGAGAACAGCAGGTAGGCCAGGGGGTAGAGCATCCACGTAGCGGTCCGGCGCAGGCGCATTTGGCCGGGGGCGGTCAGCAGCAGCCAGTCCAGGACGGCGGCCAGCGGTGTCGCGGTGTGGAGCAGGTGCCCGGCCATCATGTGCCAGCCGGTGAGGGTCGTCGCGCCGGTCAGGGAGAAGGGGACGGCGGCGTCCGCAAGGAGCAGGTGGTAGACCAGGCCGGTGATCATGACGTAGAGCAGGGCCGCACCGGTCACGGCGGAGGGGAGGGGGCGGCGGGCCGTCCACGCCCGGCGGGCGGACAGCAACATGACCAGGGTCAGCAGGATGTTGCTCTGGATCGCGAAGTGGCTCAGGACCCGCAGCGGGCTGCCGAGCAGGAACGCGAGCGTCACACCTGCGGCAGCCGTGCCGGCCAGTAGCAGACGGAGGACGGCGGCCAGCCGGCGGCGTACGGGGGGCACCACCGCCGAAGCGGGCACGGAGGAGAGCAGCAGCGCGTGGGTCCGCGGAATCGCGGGCAGATCCGGGAGGTCCCTGGGTATCGGCGCGGTCATGCCTTCACGCTAGGCAAGGGGGATGAAAGGGGCGATGCGAGTGGTCCGTCCGGGGGATCTCAGGACCTCTGAGTGGACGTTAAGTCCGTTTCTCGTAGCGACCTCGTCCGGGTTGGGTGAGGAAGCCTTGTCGGACGAGGCGTCCGAGGCGGCTGCGGGT
>NZ_JBITCT010000130.1:0-3510 GCF_044453465.1 Streptomyces sp. NPDC051677 | reverse complement strand
GCACTGCGTCCCCCACCCGCCCGAACCGGGATGTCCCCTCCAAGGACGGGCTAGCACGACACTCCGGACGAAACGTGATCACGCAACGGCCCCTGGGGGGTGAGGGGCCACGCGTTTCCCGGACAGGCTTCTGGCCGTTCATTTCACGCGGCGATTCGCAACATCTCGTACTCGGTGTGGACTTCGCGCGGAGGGCGGTAACCCACCGCCGAATGGAGACGTTTGCGATTGTACCAGAATTCGATGTAGCGAGTGATGTTTTGCCGGGCGGCCTCGCGGGTCAGGTAAATCACCCTCGATACACGCTCGTTCTTCAGGGCGCCGAAGAATGATTCGGCCATGGCGTTGTCGAAACAGATCCCGGTGCGACCGGAAGACCTGCGGAGTCCGAACTGGTCGAGCGTCTTCCCGAACTCGGCTGACATGTAGTTACTTCCGCGGTCGGAGTGAAATATGGCACCGGCCGAGAGCTGCCTGTTCCGTGCCGCGTTGCGAATTGCCCTGGATATCAGTGGAGTTTGATAGTTGTCGTCCATCGCATAGCCGATAACTTCCTTCGTGCAGCAGTCGATGACCGTTGCGAGGTACAGCCAGCCTTCCCCGGTTGCGATATAAGTAATGTCGCCGACGAGCTTTTTTCCGGGCGCGTCCGCAGTGAAGTCGCGGCCGACGAGGTCCGGCACCTCGCCGGCCGCAGCCCGAGTGAGGCTGAACCTCTTCGGCCGTGGCAGGCAGGGAACCAGACCCAGTTCGCGCATGAGGCGGCGGACCAGCTCCACGCCCGCGGCGACGCCCCAGCGGTGCAGCTGAGCCTGGATGCGCCGGTGCCCGTAGGTGCTGTCGGACATGTCGAAGGCTTTCTCGATGAGCAATTTGAGTTCTTCACGCCGCTGAGCTGTCGCGGATTCCGGGCGAGATCTCCAGTCGTAGTAGCCGGATCTGGAGACGCCGAGTCGACCGCACATGAACTCGACGCTGTATGCGTACTTCTCGGTGTCGAGTCGCATCTCGTCGATGAACTCGTACTTGCTTGCTACCGGGGATCCTTCGCGAAGTACGCTGCGGGTCGGGTGGCCCGGGGTGATTTCACCCCCGGGCTCCCACAGATCCCGGCGTGACAGTCTCCCGTCACCGGGCTCCTATTATCCTGGTCACCAGATCGAGTGGACCCATTTCCAGTGGGCGAAGAAGAGCGGGTACGCGTGGTGACCTGCTTCCATCGCCGGTGAAAATTCTTGAAGGTCTTCAGCCGTCGGTATTTCTTACGGACCCAGCGCATCAGGTAGTAGTTGATGCGCTTGAGGAGGGGATACAGCTCGGTGCGATAGAAGGCACCGTAGTACTGCATCCAGCCGCGGATGATGGGGTTGAGCCATCGCGCGAACTCGCCGAGGGTGTAGCCGATGTGCATATGGAGACGCCAGGAACGGACCTCCACGCTCATCTTCTTGAGGGCGTCCTTGCTGGGCGCCGGAAGGAATGAAGTGAAGATCTTTCCGTTCCGGCCTCGCGCTGGGCGACGCTGGAACGTGAAACCGAGGAAGGTGAACGACGTTGCCGCGACCCCGTCGTGGCGCCCATCCCTTCCGCAGTACACGATCCGGGTCTTGGCCGGGTGCAGTTGCAGACCGACCTCTTCCATCCTGTCCCCGATCGCCTTCAGGACCGCACGGGCCCGGCGTTCGGAGTCGCAGTGCACGACTGCGTCATCCGCATAGCGTTCAAACTCGACGTCCGGAAAGTTCCGGGAGAGCCACAGATCGAACGCATAGTGCAGAAACAGATTCGCCAACACGGGAGAAACCGCCGATCCCTGTGGGGTTCCGCGATCTCGCTGCCGCAAGGTGCCGTCGGGAAGTTGCAGTGGAGCGGCAAGCCACCGCTTCACATACAACACGACCCACGCGGCATCGGTATGGGCGGATCCGTACTTCGCGACGATCGTGAAGTCTTCGTCGTGCAGTAGCGGACCGCGCTGAGCGGGCTTCCCCTTGCTCATATAGCGAGCGCACCGATCCCGGATCACGTCCCTGGGCACGAACAGACCGATGGCTCCATTGACCGCGCGGCGATTCCGAGTGATCTTCGTGTCGCCGTGCTGGGCCTTGATCTCGTAACCGAGGAAGCGCGCCGCCTGGCTGGTTGCGTGCGTGACCAAGGTTTTAGGTTCGGACAGTTCCAGCCTGAGTTCATCACGCAGGAACTCCCGGATCCGTTCCTTGATCTCCTCGGCCTCGTGCTTGGGACCGGCGAACCCGAGCAGGAAGTCGTCGCAATACCTCACGTATCGGAGCCGTCGATAGCCGGGATCGTCGGGGTCCTGGCTCGGCAGGGTGCGGCGTTCGCGCCGTAACGCGCGCACCGCCGCCCGATCGCCGTGCCGCTTGACCCTCGCGATCCGGTTCTCAACGTCCTGGTACGCGGGGTTCTTGCCCCGCCGCTTGCCCCGGTCGTAATCCGGTATCAACTGCCGTTCAACGAACTGGTCGAACCGGTCCAGATAAATATTGGAGAGGATCGGTGATGCGATACCGCCCTGCGGATAGCCGCTGAGCGTGTCGTTCCACCGCCAGTCCTCCAGATATCCGGCCTTGAGCATCCGGTCGATCAGTTGCAGGAACCGCCCATCGTGGATCCTTTCCGCCAGCGTCGAGAGCATGACCGAATGGTCAAGGCTCCCAAAGCAGTTGGAAATGTCGCCATCGACGAACCAGTGTGTTCCTTTCCAGACCGACACCACCTCATCCAGCGCGGTGTGACAGCCCCGCTTGGGGCGGAAACCGTGGGAGCGATCGGAGAACTGAACGTCGTAGTACGCCTCAAGAAGCAGACGCACCACTTCCGCGACCAGCTTGTCCGACCACGGAGGCATGCCTAAAGGGCGCCTCCCGATCTTCTTCGGGACATACACCCTCCTGGCCGGAGACCACCGGTAGGACTCCGTACGCAGAGCCTTGATGATCCTTTCAATCTTGGCCAGTGACATGCCGTCAACAGTTTCTCTGGTGACCCCTGGCGTCATCGAACCCTTGTTGGAGTAGATACGCCCGTAGGCCAGAAGGAACAATTCCTCGTTGAACAGCTGCCGGTATAACCTTTCCAACGGCAGACCACGCCTGCCGCGTTCCCGGATGGCGTTCAGCACGGTTTCAGCTGTCTGCATTGCGCATCCCTCCCCGTCTGAACTTCCTGACTACCTGTGCCCCTTCGCCCTCATTCCGGCTTTCCCGGACCTCATGGCCGGTCATTACTCCGGCGACTACTATGGGCACTCCGTCGCCATAGGGCTCGCGCCCCTTAGGCGATCCCGTGGTACGTCTTCGCTGTACGTATCGAGCACGACGTAGGCCGCCCACTCATCTCCTTGACCGCCCTCACTGGGCGGTGACCCATGCCATGGAAGTTGCCCGGTCTCACGGTGAGGTTCCCCCGAGATGCGGAGTGTGTTGACAGAGGGTCAGATGGTTCTCATGAGAGGAACATCGACCATGGCCGCCCCCAGAAAGTACT
>NZ_JBITCT010000129.1:0-3733 GCF_044453465.1 Streptomyces sp. NPDC051677 | reverse complement strand
CGTCACCCGCAGCCGCCTCGGACGCCTCGTCCGACAAGGCTTCCTCACCCAACCCGGACGAGGTCGCTACGAGAAACGGACTTAACGTCCACTCATGGAGTCTGTTGCCCTGCTGTTTCGGCGGTGTTGGTCCAGATGCGGCGGCTGTACCAGCCGGGCGGACGGGTGCGGCGTTCGCGGAGTTCGGCGAGTTCTTGCTGGTCGGCGTGGGCGATGAGTCGGTGGGGCCAGCGGCTTTCCCGGCGGGTGGTGATCCAGCCGCGGTCGATCCAGGCGTAGAGAGTGGAGGTGGTCATTTCCAGCTCGGCGGCCAGATGCTTGAGCCACCACTCGCCCGGGCCGGGCTCCTCGCCGGGTGGTGCGGGTCGGTGCCGGTGGACACGGCCTGCGGGGCAGGCGAGGCGGCGCATCAGGTCGCGGACGGTGGCTGCGGAGATCCGCTTGCCGCCCTTCGCGGGCCGGAAGCCCTCGGCTTCCAGACGGTCGGCGATTCCGCTGGCGCCGATGCCCTGGCCTGCGAGTTCGCGGATCCGATCAGTCAGATGCGGGTAGTAGCTGAGCTGTTCAAGCCGCTGGACCGGGCGGATGACCTCTCCCGCCGCAGTAGTCCCGCCGGCCCAGACGATCGTGACCTTCACCTGCTCGCTGGTGCCGAGCACGGTGACGACGACCTTGTCGACGACCGCGCGGATGATCTCCTTGCGGTCCGCTGTCGTGGTGCTGTTCGCACGCCACAACCCCTCGATGTCGCCGGCCAGAGCCGTGATGGTCTGCCGCTCGGCCGGTGTGAGGACGTGCGGACTGCTGCGGGTGAAGCGGTCGTGGTCCTCGCCAAGCCGCTGCTGGACGGCGAGTGCCTCCTCCCATTCCTTCTCCAACTGGCGCACGACCAGGCGGTTCTCCGGTTCGGCGAGGTGGTGGCTGCGGCGGGCCCGGTCGGCGTCCTGCGCGGCGCGTTCCAGCCGCTGCGACCACAGCCGTTCCAGCTCGGCCCGCTCTGCCAGGACCTGGTCGGCGGCGCGCAGGGACACCTCGACGGCGGCGGGCGTCAGCGCCGCGAGGACCTGCTGCTCGACGAAGGCGTCCACGCAGGCGGAGTTGAGGAGCTGGCAGCTCTTCTGCGCGCCGTAGTTGGTGACGTCCCGTGAGCACACGTACTCGGGCAGGGCCTTGCTGTGCTGGGTGTGGTAGCGCACGCTCATGCGCCGGTCGCAGCGTCCGCAGTGCACCAGCCCGGCCGTGAGCGCGGGGCCGCCTCGTATCGCGCCCATGGTTTCGGCGCGGGCGCGGTTGGCAGCCAGTCTCGCCTCGTTCGCCTCGAACTGCGCGACGGTGATGTAGGCGGGCAGGGCATTCGGGATCATCACATGCCATCCGTCCCGGGAGCGGACGACCCGTCCGGTGCTGGGACGGGCGGGATCCTGGCGGCGCGGGTCGACCCGGCGCCGCCCGTAGGCGTAGATGCCGGCATAGGCGGGATTGTGCAGCAGGGTCTGGAGCGTCATCCGGTTCGGCCTTCGCCATTCCAGGGTGCCCTTGTCCGGCCCCTCCCGCAGCCGGATGCCCAACTGGATGTCGTTCTCGACGAGATGGCGCAGCACACCGTGCAAGGTGCCGAGCCGCTCGAACTGCGCGAAGATCAGGCGGACGACGGTCTGCACCTGCTCGTCCGGATCGAAGGCGACCTGCCCGGACGGGCGGCGGACGTAACCGCTGGGCAGAGGGAAGGCCAGCTCGCCGCGGCGGGCCTTGTTCAGCCGTCCGCTCCACATCCGCTGCTTGATCAGGTGGAGTTCGGCCTCGCTCATCGTGCCCTTGAGCCCCAGCAGCAGCCTGTCGTTGTACTCGGCCGGGTCGTAGACCCCGTCGCTGTCCGCCAGTACCGCACCCGACAGGGCGCACAGCTCGATCAGCTGGTACCAGTCCTTGCCGGAGCGGGCCAGGCGGGACATCTCGATCCCCAGCACGAGACCGACGTGGTCCAGCCCGATCTCGGTGACCAGACGCTGGAAACCGGTGCGGGCGATCGCACTCGACCCCGACTTGCCCAGGTCCTCGTCGATCACCAGAACCCGGTCCGCCTGCCAGCCCAAAGCCACCGCCCGGTCCACCAGGGCGTACTGCAACCGGGTCGACTCCTGGTGGTCGACGAGCTGCTGGCGTGTGGACTGGCGGATATAGATCACCGCAAGCCGCTGCAGGTGTCGGTCGTCGATCTTGCTGCCGGGCCGCTCCCACGGCATCACCGAGGTCATCGCGGGTCCCGCTCACTCGCCGTCACGGCGGCCGACAACGCGCGACTCGCCAGCCGCACCAACTGCCCCACCACCGCCTGCCGGTTCACCTCCGGCAGCGTCGTCCACACCTGCCCGTCCGGCACCGCCGGAATCGTCGTCTGGGGCCGACGTCACTGTCGTCGCGCATGACGACCTGTTCCCCTCGTCGCTCAGTCGGCCCCGCAACCGTCGGGCCACAACGGCCAACCGCTGCAGGCCCTCACGACCGATTATCGGCGTCCGCTCACTGCTTTGACTATCCATGAGCGCAGTGTGCTTGGGCGATGGAGCAGACGAACGGCACACTGCTGCTGCACCGGCGCCTGGCCCGGGAGTACGACCACCGGCCCGACACCTCCGTCTCGCGCGTCTACTGGGCCTCCACCGCGAACATGACCCGCCGCCTCACCACACCGAGTCCCACCTGGCGCGACACCCTCGGGCTGGCCGCGTGAACGTCACCGAACTCCTCGCCGGCCTCCAGGCCCAGCACGACGAAGTCACCGCCCGAGCCGCAGAACTACGCGGTCAGATCGAGCACTTGACCGCTGCCCTGGCCGAGACCCAGGCGCGACTCGCGGACCTGGACACCACCCGGAAGGTCATCGCGGAGGCCGCGCCGGCAGGAGCCGAACCCGGCCCACCCGAGACCAGCACCGCCTACCAGGCCATCGTGAACGCCTTCAACCAGCACCCCGGCCATGCGTTCAGAGCCCGTGAGCTGCACGAACTCCTCGACATGCCCACCGACGAAGCGACCGTCAACATCACCCGCAGCCGCCTCGGACGCCTCACCCGCCAAGGATTCCTCACCCAACCCGGACGCGGCCGCTACCAGAAACGGACTTAACGCCCACTGAGAACGCTCCTCGCGACCCAGTCTGACCGCGACGACGAACGGGCCCAGGACGAGGACGCCCGGTCGGCCGATCAGGCGCGCACTCTGCTGGAACTCATCGGCGATGAAGAGGCCAAGCGCCGTGCGGAGTCGGCCGAGAATCCCAACGAGTACAACCCCAGGGACAACCCTGACGGCCACGACTTCGAGGAGTGTCCGGTGTGTGGGTACGAGACCTTCTGTGTCCAGGGCTTGGACATGTGGGGGCGGGTCGGCTTCGGGCAGTGCGTCGTCTGCTCGTATAGGCGCAGTCCCCGGGTCGCTGACCAGGAAGGCTTCGGCGAGCACCTCGCATGGTTGATGGGAAATGACTGAAAACTGAACGGTCAGCTCGACAAGAGTGCACAGCTGATCCGGGGAGGAGGCTCAGTGGCTGCTGCCATCATCCGGCCACGCCCACCGGTCAGGTACTCACACCGTCTCTACGCGGACTTTGCTCCATCACGGAGTATCTGGTGACAGTAAGAGGTTGTCTCACGTGGCGAGTTTCGCGAGTTTCTTGTAGCAGGTCAGGGTGGCGGCCAGGCCGAGGAAGGCGAGGAAGTGGGAGCCCTTTCGC
>NZ_JBITCT010000128.1:0-4006 GCF_044453465.1 Streptomyces sp. NPDC051677 | reverse complement strand
CGTGGGCTGATGGTCGACGTCGTGGGCCGGTTGCGTACCGCCGGGTTCGAGGTCGACGAACGGCTGTGGGGCACGGCCGCCGAATGCAACCCACCCACCTGCTGCGGCGACGGCGACGGCTGTTGAATCCCCCTCCCCCTCAGTGCGGGTCGGCCGTCCTCCAGGGCCGGCCCGCCCCTCCCCGCGCCAGAACGGACACCTCCACCATGTCCCTGACCGAGCTGACCGCCATCAGCCGCGTCACCCTCTTCCCCCTCGACGTCCTCACCGTCGCCTACACCACCCACTCCAGCGACACACGCGGCCTCGGCGACATCGGACTCGTCGCCGTCGTCGACGAACAGGGCGACGGCGAGGAGCTGTGGCGGCTGGCCCGCGACCTCGGCGGTCGACCCCAGGACACCGACCAGGCCCGATGGATCCTCACCCAGGCAAGCCGCGCCCGCACCGTCGCCGCATACACCAACCTGCCGGACGCCAAGTGGACGGCGAACATCCATCGCCGCTACCCGCTCGACGCGCTCTTCGCCAACCACGAACTCCTCATGACCGGCCGGATTTCCGTGCCGGGATTCTGAACGCGTCGGCAGTGCCTGTGACGACACTGATGAGCTAGCCCACTTGGGCCAACTGATCGAAGCTGCTTCGTCGGCGACGTCGGCGGAGCATGTGTACTTGGACGACGAGTCCGGAAGCGGTGATCGAGTTCCGAGACGCATGATGCAATTCTTCCCGGAGGTGAACGATGGCGACGGAGCCGATGTTTGAGGATCTGTTCCGCTCTGCTCAACACCACGCGTATCACCTGGAGATGAGGGACGCGTATGGGCTCGACGATAACTACCAGGAGTGGGCTGCGGGCAACCGGTTCGATCCTGCGGAGCGATGGCCCTGGTGGATCGACCTGGTTTCCTCGTCGGTTGCCGGTGGCCTCGACGTCCGCCGGGCGCGCATCGTCTCTGAACCCATCTCCTCGTATGTGAGGTACGAGTACGAACTGACCACTGGGCACAACGTGAAGGCCGGTGAGGTCGTGCGCTGGCTACCACGCCGTCATGCCTCCGGGTTGGCCCTGCCGGGCAACGACTTCTGGCTCTTTGACGGCGCCATGGTCCTGTTCAACCACTTCGCCGGGGAAGGGACGATGACAGGCGAGGAGTTGGTCACTGACCCCACCGTGGTGGAGCTGTGCGCCTCCGCGTTCGGCACCGTGTGGGAACGGGCCATCCCGCACGAGGAATACCGTCCGGCCTGACGGTACATACCCCACAACACCCTCAGATGGCGACCTACGCACGTACGCACTGCATTGCGGCGCGCTGCGGGACAACCTGCCGGACGCCAAAGTGGACGGCACACATCCATCGGCGCTACCCGCTCGACGCGCTCTTCGCGAACCACGAACTCCAGGGACGCCTCTCAACGGCTCGGTGAAGCTGATCAACCTGCTACTGGGGTAGCACGCCGCTACAGCGCCTCTATCGCCTTCAGTATCAGCGCCCGCGCTTCAGCTCCGTAGACGGCCATGCTGCGTAGTCGCTCGAAAGCCTTGATGTACAAGGCGATCTCCGAGGGCTGGGTGATGTTCACCTCGGCGGAGATCAGTTCGACGGAGACCAGGGTGTCGTCGTGGACGTCGAACGTCTCCTGGGGCCAGAGAGTCCGTTCGCGCGTCGACATCGGGATGATGCCGAGGGACACGGCCGGGAGCGCGCCGGCGGTGAGCAGGTAGCCGAGTTGTGCGGCCATCGCGTCCGCGTTGCCTAGCTGGTAGTACAACACGGCCTCTTCGACGACCATCACGAAGCGATGGCCGGGCTCGTGGATGATCTGGGAGCGCTGGAGGCGTGCGGCTGCGGCTTCGGCCGCGTCGTCGGGGACGCCGAGGAGGTGGGCGTTGGTGCTCAGCAACGCCTGCGCGTATCCCTCCGTCTGCAACAACCCGGGTACCAGGACCGGGGAGTACGTGCGCAGCAGGTCCGTCGACCGGTACAGCTCCACGTAGCTGTCCTGAAGCTTGCGAAGACCTGCCCGCACGCGTTGCCGCCACTCGCGGTAGAGGCTTTCCGCGTCCTGGGAGGCCGCGATCAGATCCTCGGCCTGGTCATCGGCTCCAGTCGCGTGGCACCAGGAGCGGATGTCCGTGGGTGACGGAGGTGTTCTCGCGTTTTCGATCCGGGAGGTCTTGGCGTGGTGCCAACAGCATTGCGAGGCCAGCTCGGTGACCGTGAGGCCGGCGTTTCTCCTCAGGTCGCGTAGCCGTCGCGCCACGTTCTCGCGAGCGGCCTGGGCGGAGGAGGACGGGGAGATGGACATGAGCTGGCCGAAGTTGCTTTCTGTCAGTGGATCTCGTAGTCGTCGTGCGGGACGGCGCGCTCCCATACTGCCTCGAAGGCGTCCGAGCACTGCTTGACGATAGTCGGCTCGGTGCGCAGCTCCATGGGAGAGTCACCGCTCCAGTCGCCGTCGCCCGAGAAGTGGTTGAAGAGGACCTGTGTGTCGTCGAAGATCCACAGGTCGGCGCCGGGCAGCATCAGGTCGGCCGCCCCTCTACGGGGCAGCCAGCGAACGAGTTCGCCTGCGTGCAGGTTGACGACGGTTCCGGCGTGCTCGTAGCGGATGTAGTCGGTGACCGGCTCGGAGACGATGCGGGCACGTCGTACGACCACTCCGCTGGCGACCGCTCGGGAGATCAGGTCGACCCACGGCGCCCAGTACTCCGAGGTGGGATCCGTGTCCCGTCGGCCGATGCGCAGCCAGGTGTCGTAGTCGTCGGCCTCGTCGCCGACCGCGTACTGGTCGCGCATTTCGAGGTGCACGGCGGAGCGCTGCGCGGCCTCCATCAGCTCGTCAAAGCTGGGTACGTTCTGCGACATCGCAGGCCTCCCTCAGGATCGACACCAAGCGGGCCGGAATGCGCACCACTGTCTCGTGGTCGGGGATGCCCTTCGCATGTCCAGGTGCCGGGTTGTCCACGCATTGGGCTCGTGTCGGCTCGTCCGCCGTGTAGCTCTGGATCACGATGTCCGCCGTCTCCAGATCCACCCATGCTGTTGGCGACCCGTTCTTTCCTGTATCCGGGTCGATCCCGATGAACCGTAAGCGCATGGTTGCCTCCCTGTCGATGCTGTGCGCTGATGTGCACCAATTTCACGGTTACATGCTGCTCAGTCAAGGTTACAAAGCAGCCATACAGCGCATTTGAAGTGGCGTGCACATCTGTGCACATTGCTGGTGGAGAGGCACAGCACACCTCTAGCTTCGGCAGGGTGACGGACACGAGAACGCGGGCTCTGCATCCCGCCGAACCAGAACCCGGGATCCTCATCCACTCACGCGCTGACCGGGAGTTGGCCATCGCCCACTGGCTCCTGTCGGCTCACCCCGTCCCGAGCCGGGCGGCCACGGAGTGGACGGAGTGCGGCATCGCGCTGCTGCCTCTCGGCACCCTCATGTCGGCCGTACGGCTACCCCAGGACCTTGTGCGCGCCGTTGCCGACCAATGCGGACGCGACGTCGACTCATTCCTCAACGAAGCCTGCGACGGTGGGCCGGTCATCTGCGACCCATGGGGGTGCAGGTACTACGCCCTAGTCCCGGCCGGCATGCCTGCCACGTGGCATGTGGCCGCCGTGGAATGGCGTGCACTGGGCGTGGAGTGCCTGGGTCGCGGCGCCTACCTCGGTGTCCCGGAACCGCGGGCCGACTCCCTCAACCCCCATGGGTGGCACCCCTACTGGTCCCCCTACTGGTCCGTGCCCATGCCTTCGGCGGGCGCGCTGTGCCGCCCACTTGACGTCGCCCGGATCATCGCCGCCGGAAAGCGGCTGGCGTGCGACGAGCAGTGAAGCAAAGTCCTCCACAACTGCCAAGGAGCCACCCAATGACCCCCACCGCCGTCGCCAGGAAGACCCGTACCGGCCGTTCCCTCGTCGCCGACACGGAGTTCGAGACTCTCGCCGCGTTCTGCGCCGGCGAGTACGGCCTGGAACGGTGTGTCGCCGAG
>NZ_JBITCT010000127.1:0-4009 GCF_044453465.1 Streptomyces sp. NPDC051677 | reverse complement strand
ACCCCCCAGGTCATGCCTTCGACAGGGGGACACAGTCATGCCGGGCCCGGAGGCCAGCGGCCCCGTTGCAGGACCGCGAAGAACATAACGGGGGCTAGAGCGGCGCCTGGAGCTCGTCGGCGAGGTGCTCGGCACGCCGCCATCGGGGGATCAGAGCTTCGGCGACGGGATGCGGCTCTCGCCGACGGCATCATCCCGGCTGCCCGGATACGACGAAACAGCCCGCCCGAAGCAGTTCACCGACCGCGGGGCGGGCCGGTGGTGCAGAATGCAAGCAGACGCCGGTTCGGCCGACTGAGCCTCGGCCGAACCGGCGTCACCTGTGAGGTCAGGCGGTGGGACGCCCCATCGCCCGGTACGTCCATCCGGCCTTGCGCCACAGCACGGGGTCGAGCGCGTTGCGGCCGTCGAGGACCAGCCGGGTCGTCGCGACCTCGCCGAGCGCCGCCGGGTCCAGCTCCCGGAACTCCCGCCACTCGGTCAGATGCAGGACGGCGTCGGCGCCCCGGACGGCCTCCAGGGCCGAGTCCGCGTACCCGAGCGTCGGAAAGACCCGGCGGGCGTTCTCCATCCCCTTCGGGTCGTACACCGTGACCTGCCCGCCCTGCAGATGGATCTGACCGGCGACGTTGAGGGCGGGCGAGTCCCGTACGTCGTCCGAGTCCGGCTTGAAGGCAGCGCCCAGCACGGCGACCCGCTTGCCCAGGAACGACCCGCCCCCCAGCGCCTCCCGGGCCAGCTCGACCATCTGGCCGCGCTGGCGCATGTTGATGGAGTCGATCTCGCGCAGGAAGGTGAGCGCCTGGTCGGCCCCGAGCTCGCCGGCACGCGCCATGAACGCCCGGATGTCCTTGGGCAGACACCCGCCGCCGAACCCGATCCCGGCCCGCAGGAACTTCTTCCCGATCCGGTCGTCGTGCCCGATGGCCTCGGCCAGCTTGGCGACATCACCGCCGGAGGCCTCGCACATCTCCGCCATCGCGTTGATGAAGGAGATCTTGGTGGCCAGGAAGGAGTTCGCGGAGGTCTTCACCAGCTCGGCGGTCGGGAAGTCGGTGACCACGAACGGCGACCCCTCCCCGATCGGGGTCTCGTACACCTGCCGCAGCACCGCCTCGGCCCGCTCGCTGCGCACGCCGACGACGATCCGGTCCGGGTGCAGCGTGTCGTCGACGGCGAAGCCCTCCCGCAGGAACTCCGGGTTCCAGGCGAGCTCGGCGTCCTCGCCGGCGGGCGCGAGCTCGGCGATCGTCCGGGCCAGCCGCTCGGCGGACCCCACCGGCACGGTGGACTTGCCGACGACGAGGGCCGGACGCGTCAGATGCGGGGCGAGCGACCCGATCGCGGACTCGACGTACGACATGTCGCACGCGTACTCGCCGTGCTTCTGCGGAGTGTTCACGCAGACGAAGTGGACGTCGCCGAAGGCCCCCACCTCGGCCCAGTCCATCGTGAACCGCAGCCGCCCGCTGGCCCCCTCGAACCCGGCGACGTGCTTCCGCAGCAGATCCTCGAGCCCCGGCTCGTACATCGGGGTCTCGCCCCGCTCCAGCATCTCGATCTTCTCGGGCACGACGTCGAGCGCGAGCACCTCGAAGCCCAGCTCGGCCATGGCCGCGGCGTGCGTGGCGCCGAGATAGCCGGTGCCGATCACGGTGATCTTGAGGGCCATGGATGCTCCTGGTGGGGGATGCCGTCACTGCGCGCCCGAGCATAGTCGGGGCGTGTCAGCGCCCTTCACCGGGCAGATGTCGGAACAGGGGACCCCTGTCGCCAAGGTCACGTATCACTCGGTCGGGCGGACCCCTAAAATTTGAGTTACTTAACGGTAATTAGCGTCGGTGACCGTAGCGTCTTTGGAGCGTGAGACACCTTGGCCGGATCGGCTGACTTCGACCTGTACCGCCCGTCCGAGGAGCACGACATGCTCCGCGACGCCATCCGCTCGCTGGCCGAGGCGAAGATCGCGCCGTACGCCGCCGCGGTGGACGAGGAGGCCCGCTTCCCGCAGGAGGCGCTGGACGCCCTGGTGGCGAGCGATCTGCACGCGGTGCACGTTCCCGAGTCGTACGGCGGCACGGGCGCGGACGCGCTGGCGACGGTCATCGTGATCGAGGAGGTGGCGCGCGCCTGCGTCTCCTCCTCCCTCATTCCCGCGGTGAACAAACTGGGCTCCCTCCCGGTGATCCTCTCCGGCTCGGAGGACCTGAAGAAGAAGTACCTGACGCCCCTGGCCAAGGGCGACGCGATGTTCTCGTACGCCCTCTCCGAGCCGGACGCGGGCTCGGACGCGGCCGGCATGAAGACCAAGGCGGTCAGGGACGGCGACCACTGGATCCTGAACGGCGTGAAGCGCTGGATCACCAACGCGGGCGTCTCCGAGTACTACACGGTCATGGCGGTCACGGACCCCGCCAAGCGCTCCAAGGGCATCTCCGCCTTCGTCGTGGAGAAGTCCGACCCGGGCGTCTCCTTCGGCGCACCGGAGAAGAAGCTGGGCATCAAGGGCTCCCCGACCCGCGAGGTCTACTTCGACAACGTGCGCATCCCGGCGGACCGCATGATCGGCGAGGAGGGCACCGGCTTCGCCACCGCCATGAAGACCCTGGACCACACCCGCATCACCATCGCGGCCCAGGCCCTCGGCGTCGCCCAGGGCGCGTTCGACTACGCCAAGGGCTACGTCCAGGAGCGCAAGCAGTTCGGCAAGGCGATCGCCGACTTCCAGGGCATCCAGTTCATGCTCGCCGACATGGCCATGAAGATCGAGGCCGCCCGCCAGCTGACCTACGCGGCAGCCGCCAAGTCCGAACGCCTGGACTCCGACCTCACCTTCCAGGGCGCGGCCGCGAAGTGCTTCGCGTCGGACGTGGCCATGGAGGTCACGACGGACGCGGTCCAGCTGCTCGGCGGCTACGGCTACACCCGCGACTACCCGGTCGAGCGGATGATGCGCGACGCCAAGATCACGCAGATTTATGAGGGCACGAACCAGGTCCAGCGCATAGTGATGGCGCGGAACCTGCCCTAGCAGGGTTTTTGCAGGTCAGAAGCTGTTTCGAAGGTCCGGAGGGACACCCTTGGCTTTCTGCCCGTTGCGGCCCGATCGGGGCCGTTCCTGGGCGTCATACTGGGGAATCCTGGGCGGATTCCGGGCTGAAAACAGCCACTGACCTGCACAAACAACACAGCCCCCGGCATGCTGCCGGGGGCTGTTGTCGTACGCGGATCAGGCAACCGCTGTCGCCTCCGAGGGGTCGTCCGCGCCGGGCGTCAGCATGGTTGCGATGGCTGCCCGGCCGCGTTGCTCGAACACGCAACCCAAGCTCTAGCCACTGAGGTGCTGGCCTTGCTGTCCAAGGGGAGTGCTCACCGATGCGCCGGGAGCACCTACCTTCAGACTGAGCTTGGTTCGACTACGCGACTGGGCAGGGCAGTTCAGCCTTCGCACGATTCGGGGAGCAGGTGACCACTGCCAGGGACAGATACGAGGGGCGTTCCAGGTAGAAGCCGTATGACACATCAGCGCCCGAGCGCAGTCGCTCGGCAGCAGAGTTCACCAGCCGGGCCAGGCGTGTGGTGTCTCGGTCCCTCTCCGAGGCGAACCGGGGCGCGTACTCGGCCAGCCGTTCACCGAGCCAGTACGCCGCTTCCTTTGACTCGTCCCACGTGCCGCGAACGAGGGTGCGGGGCTTGATGAGCCAGTAGGCCGTTTCCAGGGGCGGCAGATCAGAAGTGGGGAACTCTGCGGCCACCTCGCGGTACCGCTGGATCAGTTCCGGCTTGCTTCCGGCCGAGGGCGGACCGGCATGCGGCGGTCGTCGTAGCGCCTCATTGTCGAAGCGCTCTTTCGGGCCGGTCCACAGGTAACCGTGATGGTGCACAGTCGTTCCCGTTCGGTGTCGGCGGTTGCGGGACTGAGGTTCCCCCGTCATGCGGGATGTGCTGATCAGCTGGTCAGCAGGGGTTGATGGGTGTTCAGATTCGT
The DNA here is from genome assembly GCF_044453465.1 of Streptomyces sp. NPDC051677. Lineage (NCBI taxonomy): Bacteria > Bacillati > Actinomycetota > Actinomycetes > Kitasatosporales > Streptomycetaceae > Streptomyces > Streptomyces sp. NPDC051677. Next base: position 21 of record NZ_JBITCT010000127.1, on the reverse strand, counting down.
TGGTTCGGCCGTCGCCTGTTC
>NZ_JBITCT010000126.1:0-5139 GCF_044453465.1 Streptomyces sp. NPDC051677 | reverse complement strand
AACAGGCGACGGCCGAACCAACGAATCTGAACACCCATCAACCCCTGCTGACCAGCTGATCAGCACATCCCGCATGACGGGGGAACCTCACGGTGAGGTCAGTGCCGATATCTGGTTCCGCTCCAGCCTGCCGTATGCGGATGTGTTCGTCCGGCTCTGTGACGTCGACCCGGCCGGACGCGCATGGAACGTCTGTGACGGACTGGTCAGTCTCACCGACGCCGATGAGACGCAGTGTGCCACGGTGCAGCTCTGGCCGACCGCCTACCGCTTCAAGCGTGGCCACCGCATCCGTGTCCAGGTCTCCAGCGGGGCCTTCCCTCGCTACGCGCGCAACCCTGGCACCGGAGTGCCGCGTGCCACGGCCACCGTGCTCCTGGCAGCAGACCAGACCGTCCACCACGACCGGGAACACCCGTCCGCAATCATCCTGCCCACCCGGACCCAGAACTGACCATCTGAGAGAGCCGAGACACGCACCTGGCAGACCGAGCGTCTGCCCGGTCTGCCAGGTATACAGGCCATTTACGTGGCACTCGCCGCCCGAGACCGGCGCCGGCCCAAGCCGCGGCTCTTATCTATGTCAGCATGTGAGGAAACAAAGGATTGACGGTACCGCGGCGCCGTCGACCTTCCTACCAGAGTTGTGTTTTTCCCACTTAGGGTCAACTCTGCTTGTTCTCAAGCGACTTGGACTGCTTGCATCGACTTCGCAAGGATGCGGGGCGCGCCCCCGGGTGGCTTCTTCCACCAGCCGACGACGCATGTTTTGGCCGGTCGGTTCACGAAGGCGAATCTCTCGTCGGATGAAAGAGCTCGGCATGTTCACGATCGCTGTGGGAAACAGGCGAAGCATTTCGTGTCGTGCTTCCTTCGTTCTTATTCCGATGGCCATCGCGACGGTGATGGCAACGGCCGGAGCCGCGGTCGCGGCGCCTTCTGCCGCTACGCCGTCTTCAGCATGGGGGGAGTCGGTAACCTCGGCGAGTCCAAGGTGACCTCCACCAAGCTCGGATACCTCGACGGTGATGGTCACGCTCATGCGCTGGACGTCGACGGCCAGCGGGTCGAGAACGGCATGGCGGTGCAGGGCAACGCCGTCTTTGTGAACACCAGTCCGGCCGGAGAGAGCGACCACGCGGACGCCCAGGGCTATTTCTACGCGCTGACCGCCGGCACCGGAGACTCGCCCGAGATCCTTCGGCGGCAGACCTACGACGCCGGGGACGGTAGTAAGCCCCCCAACTTCTCCAGGGGGTCGGGGACTTCGCCCACTCTGCTCGGCGACCAGTACGTCGCCATCACGGACAACGCCGACGACCAGGTCAATGCCCAGGTGCACCGGCAGGAGCCTGCCAGTGCCGGCGAATCGCAGCGGGTGTGCAGTGTCCGGGTGACTGCTCAGCGGATGGCGGGACTGTGGAGCGGCGGGTGGGGCGCAAGGATGGGGAGGCCGTCGCGTACTTGTGCCAGGCCGTCACGAACCAGGTCGGTCAGCGCGCGGTCGGTCTGGCCCTTGGCCCAGATTTCGACGGAGGTTCGGAGCACGGCTGCCAGGACAGAGGCCAGCAGACGGGGGGCCATGTCGCGCTCGGCATCCGTGCCGGTTCGCTCCGCGATGAGCTCTGCGAGCTGCAGGTTGACCCGTTCGTACGTCACGAGGTGCTGGGCCCGCATCCCCGGGTTGTCGCCAACGACGCGCATCAGGACCGCGATGTCGTCGCGCTCGCCGATGAACGAGTCGACGAAGGACGGGAGGATCTGGGTCAGCGAGTCCCACAAAGGCTCGTCCGAAGGCCTGGCTTGCATGGCGTCGATGAGAGAAGTGCCCTGCCGCACGAGTCCGGCGAGGATCGCTTCTTCACGGCTGACGAAGTAGTTGCGGAACGTCCGCGGCGAGACGTCCGCCGCCTCGGCGATGGCCTCCGGGGTCGCGGCGTCCAACCCCTGCTCGACCATCAATGTCCACGCAGCGTGGCTCAAAGCCGCACGTGTGGCCAGCTTCTTTCGTTCCCGCAGACTCACCTCGACCGTCATGGTGGTAACTATCCTGGTTCTTTTCCGAGTCTGCAAGATTTCCAAGTTGGCAAGATTGCGGCGAGGCTCTACGCTGAGGCACGCCGAATCGTTGGCGCGGGCTTGTTCCTGCAAGGACGACTTTCGAGGCACTCCATCGCCGCCCCGGCAATCCGGCCTGCGGGCGATCCAGGACGTGAAGCCAGCCCCCGTTCGATTCTTCGGAATCACCCGGTACTTGACCAGGCTGCTCCAGCCCGCGCCTCGTCTCGCCGGTCCGGCTCAAGGTCACGAATCCATAGTTGAGTAACGGCCGCTGCCGGCGGTGCGTGAGCGGAGCGGGAGCAGATGAGAAGTCGTACGGAAGATCCTCGCAGTGCTGGCCCGGACCGAGCAGGCTTCGCCCAAGGCCTTCTGCCGGAGCCGGCTCGCCGCATGGCCGCCTGGAGTGTGCTGGTGCTCCTGCTGAGCGGGATAGTCTCCCTGGTCGTTTGGATCTGCATCACATTTGAGGCCGTCGTCACGCCGATCCTGCTCGCGCTGCTCGGTGCGGCACTGCTCGGTCCCCTCTATCGGCGGCTGGTCGCGATGCGATTGAACAAGTCCCTTGCCGCCGGGCTGACCTGCGCCGTGGTGTTCGTTGTCATGGGCGGGGCCGTGTACATCGTGGTCACTGCCCTGATCGACACCGGGGACCAGATCATCTCGTCGCTGCGGGGCGCGGCGCAGTCGCTGGGTGAGAGATTCGAGGTGGCCGGGACCTCTCTGGACGACCTGGTGGCGAACGCGAAAAACCTGCTGAGCGACTTCAGCGGCACTGCGCTCTCCGGCGTGATAAGCGGCGTCAGCGTGGTCACCGAGATGATTACGGCGGGTGTTCTCGCGATCCTGCTGCTGTTCTTCTTTCTCCGAGATTCCGACAAGGCCGTCGCCTCGCTGCACGCGCTCGCTCCCCGAGGTTCGGGACTGACGTTGGAGGCGATGGCTCGTCGAGCCTTTCAGGCGATCGAGGGCTTCATGCGAGGCACCACGATCGTGGCCTTCATCGACGCCGGCTTCACCGGTGTCGGTCTGCTGATCCTCCAGGTGCCGAACGCCCTCGGACTTGCGGCGCTGGTTTTCATCGGGGCGTACATCCCCTACCTCGGAGCCCTCCTGTCGGGTTCGGTCGCGGTGCTCGTCGCGTTCGCGGACGGAGGTCTCGGCACCGCTGCGTGGGTTCTGGGAATCGTTCTTGCCGTACAACTCATCGAGGGAAATGTGCTGCAGCCCATGATCCAGAGTCGCACGGTGCACATGCACCCGGCTGTTGTGCTGGTGACGCTCACGGCCGGCGCCTCGGTTGCCGGGATTCTCGGCATGCTCCTCGCCGTACCGCTGACCGCTGCTGCGTTCGGGGTGCTCTCGGAGTTGCGGGTGCGATTCGAGGCAGAGGGGAAGGCGTCCCGCGTGGCAGAAGAGGCGGGCGGCGAGGATGGCCTGCCCGCAGAGCTGGTGTGAATCAGCCATCTGTTCTGGGCGGTTCGCCGATTAGGCCGGATGTCACGTCGGCACGGTATGAGAGGGTGCCTTCGGCGAGTGCCCGTTACAACTCGAGCTATCTGCATGATGAGGTGACGGACCATCAGCTCGGCAAGACATGTCTGCACGACAACGGAGGTGTCGGAGCCTCGCAAGGGCAATCGGGCTGGGTTCCGACCGTGGTGCGGAAGCCGACACCACGTACGCACTCTATGCGCAGGGCCCCGCCGAACTTGCTGCGCAAGGCGGCTACATGCACGTCAAGCGTCCTGGTCGAGCCGAACCAGTTGCTGTCCCAGACGGCCGCCATGATCGCCTCCCGGGGGATCAGGACCCCCAGCTGATCTGTGAGGAACTCCAGCAGGGCGAACTCCTTCGGACGCAGTGCGACTTGGGCTTCATCCAGGAAGACGCGCCGGGAGCGCCGGTTGACGACCACCCGTCCGCAGACGTGGAGTTCCGCAGCTGTACCGGTCGTGAAGATGCGCGGCTTCCTGCGGTGGACCGCCCTCATCCGAGCCACGAGCTCGCGCACAAAAAGCTGGGAGTACCGGCACGGGCCATTGCCGCGTTCATGGCCTACATGTGCTACGGCCTTCATCTCCTCGACGGTGACGTCCTCTGGAACGCCGCCGACCCAGGGTGGGCATACGGACTGTACTTCGGTGTGGTCGGTCTCCTCGCGACAGGGCAGCCCAACGTGCTGCTTTCCAGCGGGTTCTCGGCGGAACTCACGGCACGAGTCATCAGCTCGGTCGGCGTCACCAACTTCGCGGCAGCGCCGACCGTCTACCGGGCGCTCAAGCGGCAGGGAGTGGTTCTGGCGGACGGTCATCGCCTGCGGGTCGCGTCGTCGGCCGGCGAGCCGCTGACCCCCGATGACACCTCGTGGGCTCCGGATGCTCTCGGGACGGAGGTCCGGGATCCTTTCGGCCAGACCGAGCAGGGCATGGTGATTGCCAACGCCTGGGAGCCGCGGCTGCTGCGCGAGGTGCGTCCGGGCTCGATGGGACAAGCCCTGCCGGGATTCGTGGCCGGCACGGCGGGCGAGGCGATCACGATCTCGGCCGACAGGAGCCCACTGATGTGGTTCACCGGATACGTGAACGCACCCGAGCGCACACGGGAACGCTTCGTGGCCGACGGCAGCTGGTATCTCACCGGAGACGTGGGACGCGAGGAAGACGGCCACTTCTTCTTCGCGTCCCGCGACGACGACGTCATCCTCGCCGCGGGCTACCGCATCGGCCCCTTCGACATCGAAAGCATCCTCACCACGGATCCCGCTGTGGCCGAGGCAGCCGTCGTCGGGCGCCCCGATGAGATCCGCGGCGAAGCCGTCGAGGCGTTCATCGTGCTCCATCCGGGCGAAGACGGCGGCCTGCCACTGTTTGAGCGGCTCAAGACGTTGGTGCGCAGCCAGTACGGGGCCCACGCGTACCCGCGCAGAGTGCACGTTGTCGAGCGCCTTCCGAAGACGCCGAGTGGCAAGATCCAACGCTTCGTCCTCAGTGGACGTTAAGTCCGATCTTCCCCGGTTCGTGATCGCTCGATCGTGGGACTGATACTCGTCCGGGGCGACTGCTCGTCATGCCCATGCTG
>NZ_JBITCT010000125.1:0-5187 GCF_044453465.1 Streptomyces sp. NPDC051677 | reverse complement strand
CAGCATGGGCATGACGAGCAGTCGCCCCGGACGAGTATCAGTCCCACGATCGAGCGATCACGAACCGGGGAAGATCGGACTTAACGTCCACTCAGGTCCTCGGACGCCTTGCGCTGGCGGCCCCGATCGGCCCCCGCCGCCGACGTCCGTGACGACGGCCGGCACTGCGGATGGTTGGCCAGAAACCTGAAGGTCATCCGCTCGCGGGTGCCGTCGTCCTTCACCAACTGCACCCGTCCCAGGTGCGGTTCGCGCCGCTCGACCGTCCACTCCGTCCCGTCCAGCACCAGCCCGGCGCCGGGGGAAAGGTCCAGCACCGCCGCCGCGGTCACCGGGCCGGCATCACGAGCGAGCGGTCCTGCAGCGAGCCAGCCAGGTCGACGCCCAGCTGCCGCGACCACAGCAGGTGCAGTAGCTGGGCCCGGGCGACCGGCTCGCAGCCCGTCGCCGCCGCGAGCTCGCCGAACCTCCGCCCGCCCCCGGCCTCGGCAAGCAGCACCGGCCGAAGCCCCAGCGGATCCGACCTCAACCGGCGCCGCGACGCCATCGCGTCCAGCCCTGCGAAGGCATGCTCGCGCCAGCGGGCAGCCACCGCGTAGCGCCAGCCGCAGGCGACGGCAACCTCGGCGGCCGCGGCGAACGACTCCCGGTCCGACTCCTTGATCAAAGGCTCGGGACGTACGTCGATCAGCCAGACGCCGCCGCGGGTCACCGCGAGGTAGTCAGGGGTGTGGGAGCGGCGCTTCCCGCAGGTCGCGAAGGAGATCTTCAGCGGCTGCGAGACGACGTCGACCACGTCGCCGGCGAAGTCCAGGGCCAGCAGCACCCGGCTCTCCTCCAGGCTCTCCGCGCCGTGGTGACGGCCGGTACTGGTCAGGAACTGCAGGCCAGGACGGTGCCGCTGGTCCCGGCGCCAGGTGAAGTGCCGCATCGGGTCGCTCGTGAGCACCGGTTCCTGTACGAGGTCGTGCACCGAGCAGGACGCATCGTCCCCGCCGGCCCGCCACGAGACCGCCCACCGTCTCGTCCAGCCGTCGCCCAGCTCCAGACCGGACCTGCCCGCGTCGACGTCCGTCGGCACGAAAAGGTCCTCCCAGCTGCACTGATGCGACCAGACAGGCCCGGTGTCAGCAGCTTCGACTATCCTTCCCGACCCAGCACGTGTAGCGGCCATGACCTCATGGAAGCGCCGCGGAGAACCTCAAGCTCGCGATCTTCGTTTCTGGTGCCAGAAAGACTGCTGAATGAGCGTCTGTGACAAGTCGGATGCCTCGTGTGTGACACTCAGGCTGCCTCGACCATCCCTATTCGCCAGCTCAGCCGGTGCCGTAACGAGCTTCGGCTCATGACTCGGGTCACCATCGTGCGCGCAGCACGCCGTCACTGTCGGGTAGAACGGCTTGGAGCAGCGGACTGCGTTCGTCGGTGTAGAGGGACAGTGCGCAGGCCGCTCGCGCGTCGGTTACCAGGGCAGCGAGCTCCTGGTACTGGGTCTCATCGACGGTCACGTCTCTGATCGTTCCGTCCTTCGTCTCCCAGACGAACTCGATGTGCCATTCGGACGGCAGTGCGGTCAGGACCGCGCCGACGTCGGGTTGCAGGTCGGGCCAGACGGTCAGCAGGGCGCGCGGGCCGAGACCGGCGCGCACCGTGTTGAGGTTTTCCGTGGTGAGACGGTGCCAGCGTGTGGCGTTGACGATGTGGGTTTCCTCCAGGAGCAGGCCCTGTCGCGTCGCCAGCTCGGTGCGTACCGACGCCCAGAAGCCTTCGTCGGCGGCTTCTGTCACCTCTGGTTCCGCGGCGTAGGGGGAGGCCGGCAGCGGTTCCGCGAAGAGGCCGAGTTCCCGCGTACGGGCCACGGCGTCCGTGCAGGGTCGGTCGCTGCCGACGTACACGTACTGGTCCCATCCGACGTGCACGGTAAAGACGTCTCCCGCCTCCAGCCGACACCAGGCGCCCTGCTCACGGAGCATGACGCGGATCAGCTCCAGGGCCACCGCCAGGGAGACCTCGGCCCCGTCGTGGTAACCGGTGAGGTCAGCCGGGAAGAGACCGCTGAGACCGTGCCCTTCGACCGCCGGCTGGGCACCGAAGTGGACGAGCCCGGTGACGGAGGGCTCACGGATCTCCAGCCGGTCGATGCCCGCAGCTTCCGCGAACGCGGAGACCGCCTCCAGGTACGCGGCCTCGACTGGCCCGTGGTCACTGACCGCCTCCTCCGCGCCCCGGTAGCTGCCGTGTTCGTCACGGTCGGCGGGGTCGTACTTCGTGATCCGGTGAACGAAGGCAGGCGGCACGCTACTCCTAGACAAGGGGGAAGGTAGCGCCAGCGTAGGTCCCGAGCCGAACTCGCAGTTCGCGGTTCCGCTGCACAGCCCGACAGAGTTGTCACCAGCGGGACCGGCTGAGCTGGTGAGTGGGGACGACCGAGGCAGCCTGGTTGTCACACGCGAGGCATCCGACTTGTCACAGGCGCTCATTCGGCAGTCTTTCTGTAAGCACGATAGATGTCACCAAGGCAGTCTTACTGATCGTTTCAGAATGAAGTTCTGAGGCGGCAGCGGCAGATGACAGTGCAGGCCAGTTCGAGCAGGCCCCCTGCTGGAGGTCGGCGCGCTCGTAGCGGATGCGGAGCCGCTTGAACTGGTGCAGCCGCCAGGCGAAGGCGTGCGCTCGACCACCCAGCAGACCTTCCCTGGTCCGGAGCCGTGAACGAGGCGCATCGCCTACGCGACGTCGGGTCGCGTCATCAGCGGTGACCGCAAATGCAACGCCAGACTGGGGCTGGTCAGGGGCACGATGTTCCACGTTGCCATCGCTGTTCCGGCGTCGGCGTCGACCGACAGCCGAACTCGGTGCGGTGTGGTGATGACGTAAAGCTCGGCGACGAAGGTGTTGTCCTGCCAGGCGCCGGCCGCGACGACAGGGCGGCCGAGCGGCGTGCTTTCCCGCCATTCGCCGTGGCCGACCTCGACGTTGAGGAACGGCCCGAGACGAAGGAGCCATCCATCGTCCACGGGATCGACGATCACCGTGGTTCCGTCGGGCAGAGCCGAACCCTCGGCGGAGGCGTCGAGTCTCGCCTTGACGGAACGCCTCGGGGCGGCCGAACCCAGCACCGGTGCCAATGACAGCCGCCGCAATCGATCGGCGAGGATCTCATCGTCCCGGGTGCTTTCCGCGTGCTCCATGCTGGGCAGCAGGCACTCCCATATTGCGTCGAGCATTGCCTGTGCCTGCGTATGGCCTCCGGTCACGGCGACCACGAGATCGTGCGAGGGGACGACCACGCATTGCTGGCCGAACGAGCCGTCACCGTGGTAGCCGTGACGCGACATCCAGAACTGGTAACCGTAGCCGCGGAGGTAGTCGGCGCCCGCCGATCCGTCCTCGAGTTGCAGGGTATCGGTGTGCCGTCTGGTCGCGAGCTCCACCCATTCACGCGGGACGAGCCGCCGGTCGCCCCAAAGGCCTCCGCGCAGCAGCAGCTCACCGAAGGCGGCGACAGCCTCGGTCGTGAGGTGTAGTCCGTGGAATCCGAAGGCGACACCGTTCGCCACCCGGTCCCATTTGGCGTGATCGACGCCCATCGGCTTGAAGAGGCGCTCGTCCAGCAGTTCCGGGAGGCCGCGGCCCGTCACCCGTTCCACCATCCGGGCCAGGATGAAGGTGGTCGGATTGTCGTAGGCGTGCCGCGTTCCCTCGGCCTCGGGAAACGGTACGCGCAGGAAGCCCTTCACCAGGTCGCCCGGTTCCAGTTGCCATGCCTCGGCGAGGCTGTCCGCGCGGTGTCCGGCCGTCATGGACAGCAGGTGGTGAACGGTGAGGCGGCGTCCCTGCTCCGAGATATCGCCCGGAACGTGGTCGGGCAGCACATCAACCACCCGATCGTCCAGTGAGAGTAGCCCGTCGGCGATCGCGAGCCCCACGGCAACCGACGTGAACGACTTGGTCAGCGAGTAGAGAAGGTGCGGGCGTCCGGCCGAGTACGGCGCCCACCAGCCTTCGGCGACAACGTGACCGTGGCGTACGACCATAATGGAGTGACACTCGACGGATCGTGCTTCGAGCCGATCCAGCAGCGCGGCGATCGAATGGGACGACATCCCCGAGGCGGCCGGTGTCGAGCGCGGCAGCAGAATACGCTGAGAAGCCATCGGGATACCGTATGCGAAAACGCTTTCGGGCCCTAATGATTAACTGATCGTTTCAAACTTGAGCCGAGCCTGCGATCTTGCGGCTGGCGATCTTGGTCGGCAGGCTGTGCGGATGCGTGCTGATTTGGTTCCGGACGACCTGTGGGAGCGCGTGGCTCCGTTGCTGCCGCCCGTTCCCGAGCGACGTCGTCGCTACCCCGGCCGCCTGCGAGTTCCGGACCGGGTGGCGCTCGCGGGCGTGCTGTACGTGCTGCGGACCGGTGTTGCCTGGCGCGACGTGCCCGCGGAGACCGTGGGCTGCTCCGGCGTCACGGCCTGGCGCAGGCTGCGGGACTGGACCGAGGCCGGCCTGTGGCCCAGCCTGCACGCCGCCCTGCTGACCGAGCTGCGGCAAGCGAACCTGCTGCTGGACCTGGATGACTGCGCCGTCGACGGCTCACATGTCCGGGCCCTGAAAGGGGGGATCACGTCGGCCCGTCGCCGGTCGACCGCGCCCGCCCTGGCTCCAAGCACCATGTGATCGTCGACCGGCACGGTACCCCGCTGGCCGTTGCGCTCACCGGCGGCAACCGCCACGACGTCACCCAGCTCCTGCCGCTGCTGGATGCCGTCCCGCCGATCCGGGGCCTGCGGGGGCGCCCGCGTCGCAAGCCCCGGCGCTTGTACGCCGACCGGGGTTACGACTTCGACAAGTACCGCCGCCTGCTGTGGAAGCGCGGCATCAAACCGATGATCGCCCGACGCGGCGTCGCCCCCGGCTCCGGACTGGGCAAGGTCCGCTGGGTGGTTGAGCGCGCCTTCGCCTGGCTGCACCAGTTCAAGCGGCTCCGTATCCGCTACGAGCGCCGCGCCGACCTCCACCAGGGCCTGCTCGAACTGGCCTGCAGCATCATCTGCCTTCGCCGCCTCAGAAGTTCATTCTGAAACGATCAGTTAGAGGATGTCTCACGTGGTGATGGTGCGAGCTGCGGCATGATGTCTCTTCGTGGGTGCCGATCTGTCGCAGCGGCTGGTTCCTGACGGTCTGTGG
>NZ_JBITCT010000124.1:3920-5274 GCF_044453465.1 Streptomyces sp. NPDC051677 | reverse complement strand
ACACAGTGGACGCGAGCAACTGAGGACAAGCCCTCGGCCTATTAGTACCGGTCAGCTTCACCCATTACTGGGCTTCCACATCCGGCCTATCAACCCAGTCGTCTACTGGGAGCCTTACCCTCTCAAGGAGGTGGGAACACTCATCTCGAAGCAGGCTTCCCGCTTAGATGCTTTCAGCGGTTATCCCTCCCGAACGTAGCCAACCAGCCATGCCCTTGGCAGAACAACTGGCACACCAGAGGTTCGTCCGTCCCGGTCCTCTCGTACTAGGGACAGCCCTTCTCAATGTTCCTGCGCGCGCAGCGGATAGGGACCGAACTGTCTCACGACGTTCTAAACCCAGCTCGCGTACCGCTTTAATGGGCGAACAGCCCAACCCTTGGGACCGACTCCAGCCCCAGGATGCGACGAGCCGACATCGAGGTGCCAAACCATCCCGTCGATATGGACTCTTGGGGAAGATCAGCCTGTTATCCCCGGGGTACCTTTTATCCGTTGAGCGACGGCGCTTCCACAAGCCACCGCCGGATCACTAGTCCCGACTTTCGTCCCTGCTCGACCCGTCGGTCTCACAGTCAAGCTCCCTTGTGCACTTACACTCAACACCTGATTGCCAACCAGGCTGAGGGAACCTTTGGGCGCCTCCGTTACTCTTTAGGAGGCAACCGCCCCAGTTAAACTACCCATCAGACACTGTCCCTGATCCGGATCACGGACCCAGGTTAGACATCCAGCACGACCAGAGTGGTATTTCAACGACGACTCCACCTGAACTGGCGTCCAAGCTTCACAGTCTCCCACCTATCCTACACAAGCCGAACCGAACACCAATATCAAACTGTAGTAAAGGTCCCGGGGTCTTTCCGTCCTGCTGCGCGAAACGAGCATCTTTACTCGTAGTGCAATTTCACCGGGCCTATGGTTGAGACAGTCGAGAAGTCGTTACGCCATTCGTGCAGGTCGGAACTTACCCGACAAGGAATTTCGCTACCTTAGGATGGTTATAGTTACCACCGCCGTTTACTGGCGCTTAAGTTCTCAGCTTCGCCACCCCGAAGAGTGACTAACCGGTCCCCTTAACGTTCCAGCACCGGGCAGGCGTCAGTCCGTATACATCGCCTTACGGCTTCGCACGGACCTGTGTTTTTAGTAAACAGTCGCTTCTCGCTGGTCTCTGCGGCCACCCCCAGCTCAGAGTGCAAGACCCCTCACCAGACGTGGCCCCCCTTCTCCCGAAGTTACGGGGGCATTTTGCCGAGTTCCTTAACCATAGTTCACCCGAACGCCTCGGTATTCTCTACCTGACCACCTGAGTCGGTTTAGGGTACGGGCCGCCATGAAACTCGCTAGAGGC
>NZ_JBITCT010000124.1:0-3823 GCF_044453465.1 Streptomyces sp. NPDC051677 | reverse complement strand
AAACGGCGGATTTGCCTACCGTTCGCCCTACACCCTTACCCCGGGACAACCACCGCCCGGGATGGACTACCTTCCTGCGTCACCCCATCACTCACCTACTACAAGTCTGGTCCGTCGGCTCCACCACTTTCCATTCCCCGAAGGGTCCGGAACGGCTTCACGGACTTAGCATCGCCTGATTCAATGTTTGACGCTTCACAGCGGGTACCGGAATATCAACCGGTTATCCATCGACTACGCCTGTCGGCCTCGCCTTAGGTCCCGACTTACCCTGGGCAGATCAGCTTGACCCAGGAACCCTTAGTCAATCGGCGCACACGTTTCTCACGTGTGAATCGCTACTCATGCCTGCATTCTCACTCGTGAACCGTCCACAACTACCTTCCGGTGCTGCTTCACCCGGCACACGACGCTCCCCTACCCATCACAGCCGCCGTTGGGCGTATTGCTGCAATGACACGACTTCGGCGGTACGCTTGAGCCCCGCTACATTGTCGGCGCGGAATCACTAGACCAGTGAGCTATTACGCACTCTTTCAAGGGTGGCTGCTTCTAAGCCAACCTCCTGGTTGTCTCTGCGACTCCACATCCTTTCCCACTTAGCGTACGCTTAGGGGCCTTAGTCGATGCTCTGGGCTGTTTCCCTCTCGACCATGGAGCTTATCCCCCACAGTCTCACTGCCGCGCTCTCACTTACCGGCATTCGGAGTTTGGCTAAGGTCAGTAACCCGGTAGGGCCCATCGCCTATCCAGTGCTCTACCTCCGGCAAGAAACACACGACGCTGCACCTAAATGCATTTCGGGGAGAACCAGCTATCACGGAGTTTGATTGGCCTTTCACCCCTAACCACAGGTCATCCCCCAGGTTTTCAACCCTGGTGGGTTCGGTCCTCCACGAAGTCTTACCTCCGCTTCAACCTGCCCATGGCTAGATCACTCCGCTTCGGGTCTTGAGCGTGCTACTGAAACGCCCTGTTCGGACTCGCTTTCGCTACGGCTACCCCACCCGGGTTAACCTCGCAACACACCGCAAACTCGCAGGCTCATTCTTCAAAAGGCACGCAGTCACGACGCGTCGAGTAAACTCGACGCGCGACGCTCCCACGGCTTGTAGGCACACGGTTTCAGGTACTATTTCACTCCGCTCCCGCGGTACTTTTCACCATTCCCTCACGGTACTATCCGCTATCGGTCACCAGGGAATATTTAGGCTTAGCGGGTGGTCCCGCCAGATTCACACGGGATTTCTCGGGCCCCGTGCTACTTGGGTGTCTCTCAAACGAGCCGCTGACGTTTCGACTACGGGGGTCTTACCCTCTACGCCGGACCTTTCGCATGTCCTTCGCCTACATCAACGGTTTCTGACTCGTCCCACGGCCGGCAGACCGTGGAAGAGAGATCCCACAACCCCCACGACGCAACCCCTGCCGGGTCTCACACGTCGTAGGTTTGGCCTCATCCGGTTTCGCTCGCCACTACTCCCGGAATCACGGTTGTTTTCTCTTCCTGCGGGTACTGAGATGTTTCACTTCCCCGCGTTCCCTCCACATACCCTATGTGTTCAGGTATGGGTGACAGCCCATGACGACTGCCGGGTTTCCCCATTCGGAAACCCCCGGATCAAAGCCTGGTTGACGACTCCCCGGGGACTATCGTGGCCTCCCACGTCCTTCATCGGTTCCTGGTGCCAAGGCATCCACCGTGCGCCCTTAAAAACTTGGCCACAGATGCTCGCGTCCACTGTGCAGTTCTCAAACAACGACCAGCCACCCGTCACCCCCAGCCAACAGACTGGAGTTCACCGGGGCCGGCATCAGAAGGACGACCCTGCGGCCGTGCCCTCAGACACCCAACAGCGCGCCCGGCACCCCCGCCACTCGTGATCAGCTTTCCACGCTCCGAAGAGCAGTACTTGCAGCCCGAGATGACTGAGAGTGCCGAATAATCAACGTTCCACCCATGAGCAACCAGCATCGGACGTACGCCGATGTACTGGCCTCTGGACCAGCCCCGCAGGACCGGCCTAGAAGTGCTCCTTAGAAAGGAGGTGATCCAGCCGCACCTTCCGGTACGGCTACCTTGTTACGACTTCGTCCCAATCGCCAGTCCCACCTTCGACAGCTCCCTCCCACAAGGGGTTGGGCCACCGGCTTCGGGTGTTACCGACTTTCGTGACGTGACGGGCGGTGTGTACAAGGCCCGGGAACGTATTCACCGCAGCAATGCTGATCTGCGATTACTAGCAACTCCGACTTCATGGGGTCGAGTTGCAGACCCCAATCCGAACTGAGACCGGCTTTTTGAGATTCGCTCCACCTCACGGTTTCGCAGCTCTTTGTACCGGCCATTGTAGCACGTGTGCAGCCCAAGACATAAGGGGCATGATGACTTGACGTCGTCCCCACCTTCCTCCGAGTTGACCCCGGCAGTCTCCTGTGAGTCCCCATCACCCCGAAGGGCATGCTGGCAACACAGAACAAGGGTTGCGCTCGTTGCGGGACTTAACCCAACATCTCACGACACGAGCTGACGACAGCCATGCACCACCTGTACACCGACCACAAGGGGGCGACCATCTCTGGCCGTTTCCGGTGTATGTCAAGCCTTGGTAAGGTTCTTCGCGTTGCGTCGAATTAAGCCACATGCTCCGCTGCTTGTGCGGGCCCCCGTCAATTCCTTTGAGTTTTAGCCTTGCGGCCGTACTCCCCAGGCGGGGAACTTAATGCGTTAGCTGCGGCACCGACGACGTGGAATGTCGCCAACACCTAGTTCCCACCGTTTACGGCGTGGACTACCAGGGTATCTAATCCTGTTCGCTCCCCACGCTTTCGCTCCTCAGCGTCAGTAATGGCCCAGAGATCCGCCTTCGCCACCGGTGTTCCTCCTGATATCTGCGCATTTCACCGCTACACCAGGAATTCCGATCTCCCCTACCACACTCTAGTCTGCCCGTATCGAATGCAGACCCGGGGTTAAGCCCCGGGCTTTCACATCCGACGCGACAGACCGCCTACGAGCTCTTTACGCCCAATAATTCCGGACAACGCTTGCGCCCTACGTATTACCGCGGCTGCTGGCACGTAGTTAGCCGGCGCTTCTTCTGCAGGTACCGTCACTTTCGCTTCTTCCCTGCTGAAAGAGGTTTACAACCCGAAGGCCGTCATCCCTCACGCGGCGTCGCTGCATCAGGCTTGCGCCCATTGTGCAATATTCCCCACTGCTGCCTCCCGTAGGAGTCTGGGCCGTGTCTCAGTCCCAGTGTGGCCGGTCGCCCTCTCAGGCCGGCTACCCGTCGTCGCCTTGGTGAGCCGTTACCTCACCAACAAGCTGATAGGCCGCGGGCTCATCCTTCACCGCCGGAGCTTTCAACCCCCACCCATGCGAGTGGAAGTGATATCCGGTATTAGACCCCGTTTCCAGGGCTTGTCCCAGAGTGAAGGGCAGATTGCCCACGTGTTACTCACCCGTTCGCCACTAATCCCCACCGAAGTGGTTCATCGTTCGACTTGCATGTGTTAAGCACGCCGCCAGCGTTCGTCCTGAGCCAGGATCAAACTCTCCGTGAATGTTTTCCCGTAATCGGGATCGCACATCACGAGAGCGGAACAGCCAGGCGGAATGAGCCCGGCCGTTCACAGCGTCCTCGCTGTGTTTTTTCAAAGGAACCTCATCCTCGGCTATCACTGCCGGGGACGGGGTATCAACATATCTGGCGTTGATTTTTGGCACGCTGTTGAGTTCTCAAGGAACGGACGCTTCCTTTGTACTCACCCGAGAGACTCTCTCAGGCTTTCCTCCGGGCGCTTCCCTTCGGTCTTGCGT
>NZ_JBITCT010000123.1:0-7220 GCF_044453465.1 Streptomyces sp. NPDC051677 | reverse complement strand
CGATCTCATGACCACTGGCCTCGCCAAAGGAAGGCGCAACAGTGCCACAGAATCCACTCAGTCTGCAGGTCTACACCAGCTCAACCCGGGAGTTCGGCCGACACGGTGAGTCGTTCTCTCCCACGACTGCCACCTTGATCACCGGAAGGTCCGAAGCGGTCCTCGTCGATACCCAGTTCATCCGTTCCGAGGTCGTCAACCTGGGCGACATGATTGAGCGCTCTGGGCGGCGACTGACGACCATTTACATCACTCATCCCCATGCCGATCACTTTCTTGGCCTGAGGGAGTTGCTCACACGGTTCCCCGAAGCCCGCCCTGTGGCGGCCCCCTCGGTCTGCGCTGCGTTCGAGAAGGAGCACGGGGAGCAGATCAAGCAGTGGCGGGGCTGGTTTGGCGACGACGTCGACGACCAGGCGCCGATGCCGTTCCCCACGGATGGGGACACGCTGCACCTGGAGGGCCACGAGCTGCGCATCGTGGAAGTAGGGCAAGGCGATATAGCTCCGACCGCTGTGCTGCACATCCCATCGCTCAACGCTGTGATCGCGGGGGACGTGGCCTATAACCATGTCCATCCCATGCTCGCCTTCGGGGGGCCGGCCGAATGGCAGGGGTGGATCGACAGCCTGGAACAACTCATGGCGCTTGGCGCCAACACCGTCGTGGCCGGCCACAAGCATCCCCAGGCACCGGACCAGCCCGGGTCGGCAATTCTCAACATGACGCGTGCCTACATAGAGGACTTCCGCACGGCGGTCAGGAGCAGCTCCCGGCCGAAGGAAGTCATTGAGGCCATGACCGGGATGTATCCCGACCATGCCAACCTGTTCACGCTCATAGTCTCTGCCACCGCGGCATTCAACCGAACGTGACGTCACCACAGAATGTGAGCAGTGAAGTCAGCCTATCTCGGGAGAGTAATCGATGCGTCGCGATGTAGAGTTCACCACCGAAGACGGAACGCTCCTTCGTGGGTACCTGCACACCAAATCCGAGCAGCCTGCGCCATGCATCGTGATGGCACATGGCTTCTCGGGAGTAAAGGAACAAATCGATCACTACGCCTCTTTCTTCGCGCACGCCGGCTTTACTGCACTGGTCTACGATCACAGGGGTTTCGGAACCTCCGAGGGAACTCCCCGGCTTGAGGTCGACCCACTCCGTCAGATCGCCGATTGGCGTGATGCGCTGACCTTCGCCGAGACTCTTGACGAGGTCGATCAAGAGGCCGGAATCGGAGTGTGGGGGTCGAGCTTCGCCGGGGGCCTGGCGATGGTTCTGGCGGCTGACGACCGCCGAGTTCGCTGTGTTGTCGCACAGATCCCGAATGTGAGTGGGCACCGCAACTCGCGCCAGATGTTCAGCCCGGTTCAACGTGAGGAGCTCGACAAACGGCTCATCATGGATCGACGCGCCCGACTCGCGGGCAAGACTCCGGCCATGATTCCCGTATTCTCAACGACCCAGGGTGAGCTCTGTGCCTTGCCCCCGGCAGTGAGCCAGAAGTTCATCGAATCCGGCTCCGACACCACTCCGACTTGGTGCAATGAGGTAACTCTCCGTTCGCTCGGGAATATGGTCGAGTTCGAGCCGGCGGGCTGGGTTCAACATGTGGCCCCAACCCCACTGCTGATGATCGTAGGTAGCACCGATACCTGCACTTTCCCGGAGATCCAGCTGGACGTCTTCGAGCAGGCTCGGCATCCGAAGAAACTGGTCATCCACCCGGGGGGACACTTCCAGACGTATGTACAGCATTTCGAAGAAACCAGTCAGGCAGCCCTGGACTGGTTCGTCGAGCACCTATGGAAGATCTGAGTAAGGCACTGTTCTCACGGCATCCGGGATAGGTCTTCGCAACCTTCCCCGTATGACAGCAAGATGATCACTGTTGAGTCGCTCAACGAGGAGTGGCAAGGATGATTATTCGCAGCAACCACCCAGGTGTGAATGTTCCCGAGACCTCAGTGACCGAATTCCTCTTCGGTGAACTGACTCCTGAAGATGCGCCGCGGCTCGCCATCACGGATGCGGCTACAGATCGTGGATACACATACGCAGAATTGATCCACGCCATTGACCGGATCGCATCAGCTCTTGCGGAACGAGGTTTCGGTCACGGAGACGTGGCGGCGTTGGTGACGGAGAACTGCATCGAATACGCGAGCATCTTCTACGGCGTACTCCAATCCAGCGGGGTGATATCACCCGCTAACCCGCTGTACACGCCGAGCGAGCTGGCGTATCAACTGCACGACTGCGGTGCTCGTATCGTTTTCGCTTCATCGGCGGCACTGAATTCCGTCCGCACCGCCGTTGAGGACGGGCGTACCTCCGTCGAAGAGATTGTCGTCATTGGTCCCGTTGATGGCTCAGGCTCGGTCCGTGAGACCGAATTGGCCGATTTCATCACCACGATGGCGCCTTCCGTGCGAGCTCGCCCCGCTGCCGAAGATCTTGCGGTGTTGCCATATTCGGCAGGCACCACAGGATTGCCCAAGGGTGTGATGATTACTCATCGCAACCTCATCGCGGGAGTTCTGCAGGGACATTCCTTCGCTCAACTGGATTCTGATTCAACTGTACTTGCAGCACTTCCGCTGTTTCATATTTACGGCATTACTCTGATAATGAGTCAGTGCCTGCACAGTCGCGGCCGACTGGTCACTCTGCCGCGCTTTGACTTCACGCGATTCCTTGAAGTGATCGAAAGGCATCGAATCAACAGCTTGTTCATTGCGCCTCCGATCGCCATTGCGCTGGTCAAGCACCCGCTGGTTGACCAGTACGACCTCAGCAGCGTCGAATTCGTCCTGTGCGCGGCAGCTCCGCTGGACGGACAACTCGCTCATGCGCTTGGCAAGCGGCTCGATGTGCACGTCCTTCAGGCGTACGGGATGACCGAAACATGCCCTGGTATTTCCGGTGTCCCCCTCGGTCGGACCGACATCGACCTGGGTTCGGTAGGCGTCCTCTTGCCGAACATCGAAGCCCGCGTTGTGGATCCGGAAACCGGCAAAGACGTGGGGGCAGGGGAACGGGGGGAACTCTGGTGCCGCGGGCCCAACGTCATGGGGGGCTACCTCAATAATCCGGCAGCTTCAGCTGCCGCGCTGGACGGCGATGGATTCCTGCACACAGGAGACATCGTGACCGCAGACAGTGATGGAGTATTCAGGGTCGTCGACCGACTCAAGGAGCTCATCAAGTACAAGGGGTACCAGGTTGCGCCAGCCGAACTGGAAGCTGTGATTCTGGCGCATCCGGGTATCAATGACGCCGCCGTCATCGGCGTTACGGACGATGCTGGCCAAGAAGTCCCGAAGGCATTTGTTCAGCGTTCCGCGACGCGCCCGGACCTTGACGCCGACGAGGTGATCAATTTTGTGGCTGAGCGCGTCGCCCCGTACAAGAAGATCCGTCTTGTAGAGTTTATCGACAGCATTCCAAAATCTCCTGCAGGAAAGATACTGCGTAGAGAACTGCGGGGCCGCGAAGGCGAGTAAGCGGTCACGCGGACAGGCGCCGGGTGTGCCGGCGTCGTGATCTTGGCTACCACCGGTGCGGATCCGGCTGGCCGCAGGACAGCGACTTCGAGGTCGACACCGTCGACCTGCCCGATCTCGCCGACGGCCAGGTGTGACTGCGCACGATCTGTCTGTCGCTCAACACGTTCATGCACGGCCGGATGAGCGCGGCGGAGCGTTATGCCACACCGGTCGAGGTCGGCGACGTGATGGTCGGCGGCACCGTCCGCGGGGTGCTGGAGTCCCGCACCCCGGAACGGGCGGTGGGCAACCTGGTTTGGCCTACACCGGCTGGCAGACAGGTGCCTTGGTGGACGCCCGGCACAGCCGCCAAGCGGGCACCGTGACGACCCTCATTGGGGCGCCGAGTACGTGGTTGTGAAGTGCGTCCACACCTCCAGGCGGCGGTGCTCGGGGAGAACCTCAAGGCGAAGCTCCAACCCTTCAGCGAACGCAGCAAAGCCAAATTCGAGGGCGGCTGAGCCGTCGTGCATGAAAGGTATGCATCCCATGAGCTTCACAGAGGGGTTTCACCACTTGTCGCCCACCGTGCGCTATGGCGTACAGGACGGCGTCGCGGTCATCCTGCTGGCCAATCCGCCGGTCAACGGCCTGGGAGACACGATCCGGGCCGGGATCGAGGTAGGAGTCGCCCGGGCTCGTCAGGACGACACGGTAAAGGCCGTCATCATCGTCGGCGATGGCAGGGGCTTCTGCGGAGGCGCGGACATCCGTCAGTTCAATACGCCGGCCGGATCGGCCGAGCCCACGATTGGCACGGTCTGGGACAGCATCCAGCAGCTGCGGAAGCCGGTGATCGCCAGCATCAGCGGCTTCGCACTGGGTGGTGGCCTGGAACTCGCGCTTGTGTGCCACTACCGCATCGCGGACGGCAACGCGAGGCTCGGGCTGCCTGAGGTCGGTCTCGGTCTCATCCCCGGAGCGGGCGGCACACAGAGGCTACCGCGGCTCATCGGAACACGGGAAGCCCTGGCGATGATCCAGCACGGCACGACGGTGAGCGGCAGGCGTGCCGCCGAACTCGGCATCATCGACAGCGTGTTCGCCGGAGACCCGATCGAGGCGGGCTTGTCCTTCGCCCGGAAGGTCATCGCCGACGGCGGCGCCACGCAGGTCGTCGACCACCTGCCGACGCCCGATCCCGAGGGCTTCGACTTCGCCGCGGCACGCAAGGGGATTGCGTCCAACGCCCGCAACGGTCTGGCCCAGCGCGTTGCCATCGACTGTGTCGAGGCGGCCACCAGTGTTCCCGTCCAGGAGGGCCTTGCCGTCGAGGGCAACGCGTTCAACCAGCTCTTGGAGGGCTCGGAGTCGAAGGCACTGCGGCATGTCTTCTTCGCCGAGAAGGCAGCGGCGAAGGTCGCCGACGTGCCCGCCGACACCCCGGTCCGCGCGGTCGAGCACGTCGCGGTCATCGGAGCCGGGACCATGGGAGCCGGCATCGCGATGGCCTTCGCCAACGCCCGGTTCCCCGTCACGTTGATCGAGCAGAACCAGGCCGCCTTGAACCGCGGCCTGGACGCCATTCGACGCAACTACGAAGCCACGGCAGCGAAGGGAAAGCTCACTGCCGACCAGGTCGCCGAGCGGCTCGGCCGGATCAAT
Source organism: Streptomyces sp. NPDC051677 (assembly GCF_044453465.1). Classification (NCBI taxonomy): domain Bacteria; kingdom Bacillati; phylum Actinomycetota; class Actinomycetes; order Kitasatosporales; family Streptomycetaceae; genus Streptomyces; species Streptomyces sp. NPDC051677. Next base: position 2,064 of record NZ_JBITCT010000123.1, on the reverse strand, counting down.
CCCACCCTGGACCTCGCTGCCGCCGCGGACGCGGATCTTGTCATCGAAGCGGTCTTCGAGGACATCGACGTCAAGAAGGAACTGTTCGGCAGGATCGACAAGGTCTGCAGGCAGGGTGCGATCCTCGCATCCAACACCTCACGGCTCGACGTCGACGAGATCTCCCGGGCCACGACCCGGCCGGCCGACGTCATCGGCCTGCACTTCTTCAGCCCGGCGAACGTGATGAAGCTGCTGGAGGTGATCCGTGGTGACGCCACGTCCGGCGATGTCATCGCGACCAGCATGCGGATTGCGCAGAGGATCGGGAAGATCCCCGTTCTCGCCAGAATTTGCGATGGCTTCATCGGTAACCGCATGATCGCGCCGTACTTGCGTGAAGCTGACTTCCTGCTCGAGGAAGGGGCGACGCCGCAGCAGATCGACAGAGCCCTCGGCGACTTCGGCCTGGCGATGGGACCGCTGGCCATGTCCGACCTGGCCGGTCTCGACATCCGTCTGGCCACCCAGAGGCTGTCCAACCTCCCGAAGCACCTGCGGTACTCGGCGATGGTCGACCAGCTCTGTGAGGCCGGACGCTTCGGACAGAAGAGCGGCGCGGGCTACTACCGCTACGACAAGGGCAGCCGCACGCCGATACCCGATCCGTTCATCGATCAGGTCATCGAGCAACGCGCTGCGGACGCAGGGATCGAACGACGTACGATCTCCGATCAGGAGATTCTCGACCGCTGCATTTTCGCCCTGGTGAACGAGGGCGCACGGCTGCTGGAGGAAGGGATCGCCCAGCGGGCGTCCGATATCGACGTCGTCTACGTCAACGGGTATGGCTTCCCCGCGTACCGTGGCGGCCCCATGTACTACGCGCAGGACATCGGACTGGACGTGACGCTGCGCAAGATCCAGAAACTCCATGAGGCCCACGGAGAGTTCTGGTCACCGGCACCTCTGCTCGAACGGCTTGTGAGCGCCGGCGAAACGGCGTTCTGACCGGGGGTGCGTGGGCGCCACTGGACGGCCGCGCAGGAGGCTGTGCCTCTGGCCCTTGGCATCGGGCCAGCCTTCGTCATCCCCAAGCTGCTCAAGCAGCACAGCCTCACGCTGGATGTCATCGACGCGCCGCTCCCGCCAACAGCGCCAGTGGCATCTCGCGCATCCCCGCTCAATGGCCAGCCGACTCAGCCACCAACTGGGGTGGTCGATCGTCCCGGGCGGAAGCTGGATTTGCCTCAAGAACTGGGCCACCGGACTGTATCTCGACGGCCTGGGACCGACGGCCACCGAATCCCACCCCTCGGCCGGCGGATCAGCAGCGGCAGCATGACCAGTAGTTGCGCATAATCCCGCAGTGGCGGACTCTCGTCGATCCGTTGCCTCCAGCTTCTCCGCCTGCAGCACGGTCATTCCGACGAGGTGCTGCCTCAGCTCGTCGTTGCGGCGCCGCCTGGCCTTGTCCTGGGCCTTCGCGAAGAGGATTGCCTTGGGGCGTAGTGATGGCGCCCTGGTGATCCAGTCTCTCCGGCTGAGTGCCGATGATCTTGGCATGCGCCTGCTGGGTGATCTGCCGGATTAGCGTGGTGCGGTAGCCGCCGAGCGTCCAGTTACAGGCCTGATCATCTGGTCGCGGGCGAACGTCGCGTCGAACTGTTCTTGGAGTCCCGGACCGGTCCGGCCCAGGGCTCCTGTGCGCCGCCAACCGCCGTGCGAAGGCCGAGTCCCACGGCGCATCCCTGGTCGTCGACGCGCTGGGCGGTGACTGGCGAACGTGGTCGACCGAAGTCCGACTGCATCGCGTATGCAGGCAGCGGTGGCGAGTACACCTCCGACGAACTCCGGTGCGCGATGAGCCGGTTGGGACTGCAGCAGAGGCCGGAATCCGCTGCCAGCCCATCGGGCCAGCACCCGCGCGGAAGCCTCACCCTCCACGAGGCCTTCCACAGCCGACGGCGTTTCCGCCGACATCAGACCGGGGCTGCCTCACCCTCGCTGAAGACCCGACAGTGCCTCGAACAGGACCAATCCTCGCGGCAGCGCAAGCATCGAGGGTCCGCTGTTGCGCCCTTC
>NZ_JBITCT010000122.1:0-7478 GCF_044453465.1 Streptomyces sp. NPDC051677 | reverse complement strand
GCATGGGCATGACGAGCAGTCGCCCCGGACGAGTATCAGTCCCACGATCGAGCGATCACGAACCGGGGAAGATCGGACTTAACGTCCACTGAGTGGGTGACATAAAGCCTTTTCCAATTGCGATGCCGATCTATAGTCGGCCATCGCCCCGTTGCGACTGCCCAACACAGGCCCAGGCACCTGCCGGAGGCTCAGCCGCTCGTTTTGGTTCGGTGACCGGTGTCACACCCAGTTCCTGTCAGCAATCGGGGCGCCATCTCGTTCAAACGGCACGCGAATCGAGACAGGAGCAACGCCATGAAGCACCGCATCGTGGTACTCGGAGCCGGATACGCCGGGGCCTTCGCCGCCGGAAACCTGGGCCGCCGGCTCTCTCCAGCCGACACCGAGATCACCGTCGTCAACGCCGTGCCCGACTTCGTTGAGCGGATGCGGCTCCACCAGCTCGCAATCGGCCAGGACCTCACGTTCCGGAAGCTCACCGACGTGTTCGCGGGCACCAGGGTGTGCCTGCGCCTGGCGCGCGTCACCGGCGTCGACCCCGAGCGCCGGACCGTCGCCGTGACCGGCGAGGACGGCGACGGCGAGCTCATGTACGACACGCTTCTCTACGCGCTCGGCAGCTCCGTAGCCCACCACGGCGTCCCGGGCGTGGCCGAGTACGCCTTCGACGTGACTGGCCTGTCCTCGGCGCTGCGTCTACGCGAGCGCCTGGCCGGACTGGGCGAGGGCGGCGCCGTGCTGGTCGTCGGTGAGGGGCTGACCGGCATCGAGACCGCGACCGAGTTCGCCGAGTCCCGGCCTGACCTCTCGGTCGCGCTCGCCGCCCGCGGCGAGCTGGGAGCCTGGCTCTCCCCGAAGGCCCGCCGTCACCTGCACCAGGCTTTCGACGGGCTCGGCATCACCGTCCACGAGCACACCGACATCGAAGCCGTCGAGCCGACACAGGCGATCGCCGCCGACGGCACGTCCATCCCGGCCGACGTGACCGTGTGGGCCGCCGGGTTCGCCGTGGACCCCATCGCGGCCGGCAGCGGTCTGAAGGTCGCCGAGACCGGCCAGATCGTCGTCGACGGCAGCATGCGCTCGGTCTCACATCCGGACGTCTACGCCGCCGGTGACTGCGCCTACGCGATCGGCGAGAACGGCCGGCCGCTGCCGATGTCCTGCGCCTCGGCCGGCGTCACGAACATGCAGGCGACCGCCGCGATCATCGCGCGCCTGACGGGCAGCAAGGTCCCGACTACCGGGCTGAAGTATTACGGCAATCACATCAGCCTCGGGCGGCGGGACGCGATCTTCCAGATGGTGGACGGGAACGTCCGGGCGAAGTCCTGGTACCTGGGCGGCCGGATGGCCGCGCGGCTCAAGTCGGGCGTACTCAAGGGGGCCGGGTGGGGCATCGCTCACCCGACCTTCGGCATGCCCAAGCGCAGGCACCGCCTGGCCGCCTCGCCTGACCGGGCTGGTGTGAGGGTTGCCGCATAGGCTGCTCCGCATGGACAGCGCAGCCATCGATCGGTTCGAGGCCAGCCGGGGCCGGCTGGCCTCGCTCGCGTACCGTCTGCTCGGCTCGGCCGCCGACGCCGAGGATGCCGTGCAGGACGTGTTCCTGCGCTGGCAGGCCGCGGACCGGGAACGTATCGAGGTGCCGGAAGCGTGGCTGACCAAGGTCGTCACCAATCTCTGCGTCGACCGGCTCCGCTCGGCGCAGGCGCGCCACGAGCGAGCGGCCGGTGTATGGCTGCCCGAGCCGCTCCTTGAGGGCGACCCGATGCTCGGTCCGGCCGAAACCTTCGAGCAGCGCGAATCGGTGTCCTTGGCCGTACTGATCCTCATGGAGCGCCTCTCGCCGGTCGAGCGTGCCGCTTACGTCCTGCGCGAGGCCTTCTCGTACCCCCACGCCGAGATCGCCGGGATCCTCGACATCACCGAGTCCGCGAGCCAACAGCATGTCCACCGGGCCCGGCGCCGGGTCACCGCCGAGCGCCGCGGCGGCGACGAGGTGGACCCCGCGTCCGCGCGCCGGATCGTCGAGGAGTTCCTCGCCGCCGCCACGTCGGGGCGCACCGAACGGCTGGTGGCGATGCTCACCGCCGACGCGACCGCAATTTCGGACGGCTACGGACTGGCCAGGCGGCTGCTGCGGTACGACACCCGCGAGCGCATCGCCGCCTATGTGCGGGCCGGTTTCAAGCCCACGCCGGCGAAGCGGCGGCTGGCCGGCGGCTCCCCCGCGTTCCACATCGCGCTGGTCAACGGCTCCGCAGCCGTCCTCGCCGTGGTCGACGACCGGGTCGTGGGTGCCGTGGCGTTCGAAGTCAGCGATGGCAAGGTCGCGTCCCTGCTCGGCATCGCCGCCGCGGACCGGCTCGCGCGCCTCAACGAGGCATGGCGGCAGCACGAACTCGACGCGCCGGTCATCACCGCATGGTGACCAGAGCCGCCGGAATCCAGTGACCTGAGTCGGAGCGAGGACGGCACCCCTTCGGCCCCCGCGCTGCACAGCAGCACGGGGGCCGAAGCACGTCGGTGTCCCGAATCAGACTCGGCCATGAGATTCGGATTCCCGATGGCCAACTACGAATCGTCACGGAGGGCTGACCAGGGCGGATCCAAGGGGCCCTGGCCACCGATCGCTCGAAGTCACATCAACTGCATGCTGAGATGGCCAGGTGGAGGGCGAGGACGGCCTTCATGATGTCGGTGATGCGGGTGGTGCTGCAGCGGAGCTTCCGTATCAGGCGCCACTGCTTGAGCGTGGCCATGGCCTGCTCGCCGACGGCGCGGATCTTCGCGTGGGAGACGTTGACGGCTCGCTGGCCGGACGACAGCGTGTCCCACCGCCCGCGGTAGGGAACGCGGACTGTGCTTCCCGCGCCCTGGTAGCCCTTGCCGGCCCAGCAGCGGATGCCCGCGTGGGTCAGGACGTCGATGATGCCGTGGGTGCGGGCGGCCTTGATGTCGTGAACAGCGCCGGGCAGGGCAGCTGAGGCCCACAGCAACTGACCGAACGGATCGGCTAGGACCTGCACGTTCATGCCGTGCTTCTTGTGTTTGATGCCCCTATGTTCGTCAAGGTGCGGTCGTGAGGGTCGCTGGATCATCAGGCTGCTGGTGGCATGTGACCATGTCGGCGTGTATCAGGGCATAAACCTCGCGGGCTGCGTAGCGTTTCAGGCAGCGCATTACCTCGCGCTTCCCCTTTCCCTCGGCGGTGCGCCGCTCCAAATAGACGCGGGTGCGTTCGTCCTGTCGCATGCGCGTGACCACGATGCGGTGCAAGGCGGCGTTGGCCTGTCTGTCCCCGCCCCGGTTGAGCCGGCGACGCCGGCTCTTGCCCGAGGACTGCTCGACGGGACTGACGCCGCAGAGCGCGGCGAAGGATGCCTCGCTGCCCAGCCGCTCAGGGTTGTCGCCGACTGCGATCAACAGGGCCGCCGCGCTGTCCGGCCCGATCCCGAATCGTGCCAGCAGGCTGGGCGCGGTGGCCTTGACTGCTGTGGTCATTCGCCGCCCGAGCTCGGTGACTTCCTGCCGAAGCCGCAAGACGCGCTGTGCGAGCAGCCGGAGCGTGAAGACCGCCGTGTTGGCAGCCGGATCGTCACCGCGGGGGTCGACCAGCTCCGCGCAGCGGCTGACCAGGAGCCAAGTCGAGAGCGGCTCCAACTCCTCGCGCAGCGTAGATGGAGCGTTGACCAGCACTGCTTTGAGCTGGTTGAGCGCCTGGGTGCGTGCCTTGACCGCGGAGTTCTTCGCCAGCCGGAGGATGCGCAGTGCTTCCACCTGCCCGTCGCCGCTCTTCGGCAGTGCCCGGGCTGTGCCCGAGAGCGCGGCCCGGGCGGGGGCCTCGGCGTCGATGGCGTCGGTCTTTCCGCGGCGCCGCCGGGTGGATCGGTCGGCTGGTTGACCTCAACCACCGCCACCTGCTGGGTCGCGAGGTAGCGGGCCAGACCGGCACCGTAGGAGCCGGTGCACTCCACCCCGGCCCGTAGAACGGTCCCGCATTGACCTGCCCAGTCCAGAAGTTGGCGGTCGCCGGCTGCGGTGGCCGGGAACTCTCCCGTGCCCAGCAGCGCGCCAAGGTGGTCAAGGACGGCGGCGACGTGCACGTCCTTATGGGTGTCGATGCCGAGCACCACCGAACGCGGCGCAGCCGGAGCCTCAGCATCTTGGACGGCACGGACGGCAGTGGGCATGCTGAGGGTGGTCACGGTGCTCCTGTTCGACGACGCTGTACCGATGGCCAGCGCCGGTCGGTGGAGCGGTCAGGACTGTGACGGTGCCTTCTAGGCCAAGGCCCCTATCGGGACACGCTCCGTCGGCCCGGTGCTGGTACACGTCGCTCCGGCCGGGCCGACAGATCAAACACAAGGCACAGAAGCCAGCCAGAGTACGAGTCAGGCCACGGCCGGAACGACACGGCCATCATCCTCACAGCCTGAATAATAGGGGCGGTCGGCGGCGATCCGGTCGATGGGCAGCAGGGTGCCATCCAAGATCACGAACGCCTTTGCACTGCCCGTGCTGGTGGCCTGCTGGAGCGTGGGCGCGAGGGCTGCCAGGACATCGATGGCCTCGGCGACGTACTGGTGCGCGGTGGCCACCCCGATGTCAAAGGCTGCGGCCAGAGGGGTATAGGTGTCGCCGCAGTCAAATGATCATTTTGCCGTGCCGTCGGCCGGAGGGGAATTTCGGCCTGCCCTGGCCTCATTGAGCAGCTGCAGCCAATGTTCGACATCGCTCGATGGCCGGCCCATCGCTTGGAGCAGGGCCATCAAGTACTGGCGCGGCGGAAGATGCCTGCCAGCGAAGTAACCGCCGATAGTGCTGGCCGAGGAGTCGGTGCGTCTCGCTACTTCACGGACGGTCAAGCCGGACTCTTCTCGCAGAATGGTCAGTTGCCTTCCGAAATTACGGATGGAGCTTGACCGATCTGTAGCCCGTTCAGATTCAGACAAGTCCGGCCATGTCCGCACGGGGGGCGTCGAGGTTCGTTTTTCTCCGACGGCATCCGCCCATAGTGCAAGCAGGTTTTCGACCTGCTCTTCGGTGCATCCGACTGCGCGCGCGATCTCGCCCGTGATGCGCTGGCTTGGCAACTGCGGCCCAGCAAGGGCCCGGTAGACGGCCTGCCGACTTCGCGGGATGCGCTCTCCGATGCTTGCAGCTGAGAGGTCGCCATGGGTGCGCACCAGGTCGTGGAGCGAGGTGAAGAACAGGGCTGAAGCGCCTTGGACCGGCGGCTTCTTGATGGCCTTCTTGGGCACCTAGAACCTTTCAGGAGACGGATTATGCCTAGCTGTTGCCTACTCCATGCCTACCAGATGACTCAACCTTATTAGCGCATCTACCAGCGGTGATGTGGTGGCTGTACAAAGAAGGGGTCGTACAAGACAGGTCGGACATCCTCCTCGGGCGGCGTTGCTCAAACCCGTGGCCCGGCGGGCTGTCCAAGCGAAAGGCAGGCGAGATCGTGCAGTTCTTCCGCGTCACTCACCATGGTGGGGCACACCCGTTGGCCTCCGGTAGAGGTCCGGTGGTCCTCGTTGTGGTACTGGTGGTGATCCTTCTTGCCCTGCCGGCCGACCGCGTCGGCGCTACCGCGTCTTTCCTGACCGCTGTGATGCCGATGCTCTATTTGGCAGCCCAGTCCCATTGGATGCGCTGCTGATTCTGCTTGCTTCTTGTGGGTCTGCCTGCAGGTGAGCGCCGCCGCCCAAGCCTGGGCGGCGGCGTCCGTTTGTCCCCAACACATGAGACGGCTCTCGCTGATGGCGCTGTCAAACTTCAGTGGTGAACCGCCGATGAACCGACCTGTCTGTTGTCGTCGCTACGCTCGAACGCATGAACACTCCGGCTGAAGGATTGACCCTCGGGGCCGTCAGCGCCCTGGTCGAACGCAAGATTCTTACCGACACTGTACGAATCAGCAGAGCGGCCGAGCCGGTCTTCAACCCGGACACAGGCCAGTACGAGCCCGGCCCGCCCGTCATCATCTACGAAGGACACGGCGGGATCTTCCCCAACGGTGATCCAGGGATCGTCCTGCATCTGGAAGGCCAGGCGTACGTCGACGACTCCACGTCGAAGTACAAGCTGGTAACGCCTCTGGACGCCCCGGTGGCTTCGCGGGAGGACACGGTGAGCGTCGTCAACGCTGCCGACCCGGCAGCGATTGGCCGTACGTGGCGCGTCCTCGATGTCGGCCAGACCTCCACTCTGGCCGTGGTCCGCACGACGTTCCTGGATCAGAACACTCAATCCAGCACTTCGGGCGGCACCTCGTGAGCACGCCGATCGACACCGAGGCGGAACGGGAGAAGCTGGAGGCGACGCTGCTGGTGGACACGGTACGGATCACCCGCCCAACGGGTACTCCCCAACTCGACCTCTCAACCGGCCTCCTGGGGTCTGTGCCGGCGGAGTCGGTCTACGAGGGGCCGGGAGCTGTCCTGTCCGGCCACGGACAGGTCACCGCGCAACACGTTCTCGGGCGGGAATGGCTGGACGACACGGTCAGCTGGTATCGCCTCCTCACGCCTATCTCAGCGCCTGTTCCCGTGCGGTACGACCGCGTGGAAGTTGTCGCCGCAGCGGGCGAGCATGCGGCAACAGCAAATCGGGTGTGGCAGGTCCTCGATCCGTCGGAAGCATCCACGGTCGAGATCGTTCGGGTGACTCGTCGCGACGAGATCACGCCTCCGTAGACGGCTGGCGAGCTGGGCTGCCACCGGATACCCGTAACCTCATATAGGTGCCAACACATCAGAGTGTAAAACCCATTTCTTCCGAGGGTGAGCCCCTCTCAGTGCGCGTCACCGGGCAGGGGCATACCGCCGTCGTGGAGATCGGTGGTCACGACGTCTCCCGGGACCTCTCTGCCTATTCGGTGGCTCACCGCGCGGGCGACGTACCGCAGATGGTCATCGAACTCTCCCCGAGATCCACGGCGGCCGGTGTGTTCGAGGGCTTGGCGCACGTCGTCATCGGCGTCCCGCCGGACCCTGGCCCGGCAGCGGCTGCCTTCCTGTCCGCGATCAGCCCCGCCGAGCTGGAGAAGACTGCGCTCGACCGTCACGACCTCATGGACGGCCGTCCGCACGAGCTGACCCGTGCAATGCTCGCCCTGCTGCGGGAATGGGCCCTCGGCCAGTGGGGCGAGCCGGAACCGGAAGACGGGCAGTGAGTCAGTGGCGTCCTCGCTGAATCCGCACCCTAACGCCCACCCTCTTGCGGGCGCTTACTCAAACGCGTTCCAGATTGCCGCGCAGCTCGACGCGAGGGCGGCGCGCACTCTGCCCGAGGTCACGGCCACCGTCCAGCACTACGCGATGCTGTTGGAGACCAGGATCAAGGCCAAGGCCAGCGGTAGGCCGGGCCGAGTAATTGTCAAGACTTGTGGATCAGTTGAGGTGGATCACGCTGCGAGGGTCTTGTCTCGTTCGACGAGGAGGCCGTTCTCGAAGCGGGCGCCA
>NZ_JBITCT010000121.1:0-7479 GCF_044453465.1 Streptomyces sp. NPDC051677 | reverse complement strand
GACGGACGTCGAGCTCGCCGCATAACCCCAGCAACCCCGAACCACACCAAACCCGTCAGGGGCGCCTTGACGGAAGACATAGAGGCACCCCCCCGGGGCCACCCACCCCTCAGGGAGCCACCCGCTTCCCCGAGAGCCCCCACCCTTCCGGCAACCACCCACCTCCCCGAGAGCCCCCACCCTTCCGGCAACCACCCACCTCCCCGAGAGCCCCCGCCCTCCGGGATCCCCTCGCCCTCCGGGAACCGGTCCCACCCACCCCTCAGGGAGCCACCCGCTTCCCCGAGAGCCCCCACCCTTCCGGCAACCACCCACCTCCCCGAGAGCCCCCGCCCTCCGGGATCCCCTCGCCCCTCCGCGAACCCCTCGTCCCTCCGGAAGCCACCCACGTCCCCGCGAGTCCCTTGCCCCTCTAGGAACCACCCCGCCCCCGGGAACCTTTCGACCCCCGGGAACCCCTCGCCCCTCCGGGGAACCGGGGTCGCCCCCTACCCTTGGGGCCATGAACCACGCTCAGGTCACCGCTCTCGGTCGTGCTCTCCGGCTGCTCGGGGAGCACGGGGAGGCCCTGAGCGCCGACACGCCCGACGCCCGGCTGCACGAGGTCAAGGCCGATCTGCGGCGCGCCCTGGAGCTGCTGGACGAGAGCGTCGTCGGCGCCACGCCCACCACCCGCTGCGCCGAGCATCCGAACGGTCCGGTCGACGAGGCCGCCCCCGACCTGTGTCTGCTGTGCGAGACCCGCCGCCGGGCGGCCCGGCGCGCCGAGTACAACGGCCCCGCCCCGCAGGCCCCGTACACCCCCGCCCCCTCCACCTCCCGTTACGGCACCCGCGCCGACCGCCCACTGCCCCAGCAGCGCTGGCTGCCGGAGCTGTGGAACGGCCAGGAGTGGCACCTGTGCGGGACGCCGAGGCGGGACCGTCGCGAGGCCGAGCTGTACATCGCCGCCCTGCGCCGCGGCTCCCGGCCCGCGATGGCCTACCGGCTCGTGCACGAGTTCACCGACTACGAGGTCCTGCGCATCTGGGGCACCCCGGTGAAGGTCGACATCGAGCCGCTGGGCAACCTCTGAGTCACGCCTTGGCGGGGGCGGCCTCCGGGGCCTCCGGGGTCTCCTCTGCGACCTCGGCGACCTCGGCCGTGACGGCGTCCTTGCGCTTCGGGATGAAGGCGGCGAGGAGGAAGGCGACCAGGGCCGCGCCGGCGCCGATGGCCATGACGACCTTGAAGCCGTTCTCCGACGGGAGGGCGTAGCCGCCGAAGTCGGTGGTCATCTGGGCGAGGATCACACCGGCGATGGCGCTGGCGAAGCTGGTGCCCAGGGACCGCATCAGGGTGTTGAGGCTGTTGGCCGCGCCCGTCTGGGAGGGGTCGACCGCGCCCATGATCAGGGCCGGGAGCGCGCCGTAGGTGAAGCCGACGCCGGCGCCGATGACGCAGGACACCAGGACCAGGTGCCAGACCTCGGACATGAGCAGGATGTTCAGGCCGTAGCCGGAGGCGACGATCAGCGCGCCGATCATCAGGGTGACCTTGGGGCCCTTGGACTTGGTGATCCCCGCGGACAGCGCGGACATGACCATCATGACCAGGCCCTGCGGGGCCAGCACCAGGCCGACGGTCAGCATCGACTTGCCCAGCCCGTAGCCGGTCTGCTCGGGCAGCTGCAGCAGCTGGGGCAGGACCAGGGACATCGCGAACATCGAGAAGCCGAGGGCGATCGAGGCGAGGTTGGTGAAGAGCACCTGGGGCTTGGCGGTGGTGCGCAGGTCGACCAGCGGCTGCTTCGCCTTCAGCTCCCACCAGCCCCACGCCGCCAGGATCACGACGGCGGCGCCGCCGAGGCCGAGCGTCGTACCGGAGGTCCAGCCCCAGTCGGATCCCTTGGACACGGTCAGCAGCAGCGAGACCAGTCCGGCCGACAGTCCGAGCGAGCCGACGAGGTCGAAGCGTCCGCCGACCCGGTTCTGGGACTCCGGGACGAACGCCAGGACGAGCAGGAGGGAGACGACGCCGAGAGCGGCGGAGGTCCAGAAGAGGATGTGCCAGTCCCAGTTGTCCGCGATGAACGCGGCGGTGGGCAGACCGAGCGCGCCGCCGACGCCGAGGGAGGCGCTCATGACGGCCGTCGAACCGGCGAGCTTCTCGGCGGGGACGGTGTCCCGCAGGATGCTGATGCCCAGCGGCACCACGGCGGCCGACAGGCCCTGCAGGGCACGTCCGATGATCATCGGGACCAGGGAGTCGGCGAGCGCGCAGACCACCGAGCCGGAGATCAGCAGCACGATGCTGGTGAGCAGCATCCGCCGCTTGCCGACCATGTCGCCGAGCCGGCCGACGACGGGGGTGGCGACGGCGGCGGCGAGCAGTGTGGCCGTGACCGCCCAGGCGGTGTCGGAGGCGGGCGCGTCCAGCAGCTTGGGCAGTTCGGGGACGATCGGGATGACCAGGGTCTGCATCAGCGAGACGACGATCCCGGCCAGGGCCAGCACCGCCACCACGGCGTTCGACCTCGGCGGGGCGGATGCTCCCGCCGCAGCGGGTCGGGCAAGGGCGTCGGACATGACAGGGCCTCCGTCGGATCCACGAGGATTGAACTGCTTGACTCAAGCAATCTTATGCAGATTGATTGAGTTAAGCAAGCGAATTCCTTCACACCCCCGCCCACAGCCCTTGACCAGGGAGAACACGAAGAAGGTCGGGCCCCGAGCCGCAGCTCAGGGCCCGACCGGGCTAGGCCCGACTGAGCCGGGGCCTGACAGGGCCGGGTCCTGACAGGCCCCAGGACAGGACAGGGCTCAGCTGAGGGTCTTCAGCGCGGCGGCGTCGTAGGGCTTCAGCTCGTCGAGACGGCCGTCGAGGACCTTGGCGGCCCACTCCGGGTCCTGCAGCAGCGCCCGCCCGACGGCCACCATGTCGAACTCGTCGCGCTCCAGCCGGTCGAGGAGGTCGTCGAGGCTCTTGAGCTGGGCGCCCTCGCCCGCGAACCCGCGCAGGAAGTCGCCGTCGAGGCCGACCGAGCCGACGGTGATGACGGGCTTGCCGGTGAGCTTCTTCGTCCAGCCCGCGAGGTTGAGGTCCGAGCCGTCGAACTCCGGAAGCCAGTAGCGGCGGGTGGAGGCGTGGAAGGCGTCGACGCCGGCGGCGGCCAGCGGCGCGAGGACGGCCTCCAGCTCCTCCGGGGTCTCGGCGAGCCGCGCGTCGTACGCGTCCGACTTCCACTGCGAGTAGCGGAAGATGATCGGGAACTCGGCGGAGACGGTCTCGCGGACGGCCGCGACGATCTCGGCGGCGAACTTCGTACGGGCCACGAGGTCGCCGCCGTAGGCGTCGGTGCGGCGGTTGGTGCCGGCCCACAGGAACTGGTCGAGCAGGTAGCCGTGGGCGCCGTGGAGCTCGACGCCGTCGAAGCCGATGCGCTCGGCGGCCGCGGCCGCCTCGGCGAACGCGCCGATGACGTCGTCCAGGCCCCGCTGGGTCATCGCCTTGCCGACGCCCTCGGTCCCGTCGAGACGCACCCCGGACGGACCGACGGCCGGAGCGTCCGCGTACGGCGGCTCGCCCTGGTTACGCACCATCCCGATGTGCCACAGCTGCGGCACGATCTTCCCGCCGCCCGCGTGCACGGCCTCGGCGACCTTCGCCCACCCCGCGAGCTGCTCCGCGCCGTGGAACCGCGGCACCCGGTCGCTCTGCCCGGCGGACTCGTGCCCGACGTACGTCCCCTCGGTGACGATGAGGCCGACACCGGCGGCGGCGCGGCGGGCGTAGTACGACACGACGTCCTCACCCGGGATGCCGTCCGGCGAGAACATGCGCGTCATGGGCGCCATCGCGATGCGGTTCGAGACGGTCAGTCCGTTGATGGACACGGGCCGCGAGAGGATGTCGGCGGCGCGGGACGGGACGGGCTGGGTGACGCTCACGTTGGCTGTCTCCTCGTGACGGTGGACCGATGGACCGGTGGACCGGTGGGTATGTGCACATGCATACAGTGCTCGTCAACGACAACTCCCCCGGCGTCCGCGCCATTCCGGCCGCACCCCGAAACCCCCTGTGATCCCGACCACGCGCACCGAACCGCACCCGAGAATGTACGCATGCCAAAACCCCGGCCGGTCCCGCTGGAAGAGTCCTCCGTCGTCGCGAACAACACGATGAACCGCGAACGCGGGCTCACCGGGGTGAACAGCTACGCCCGTGAACTGGGCGTCGACCTCCTGTCCCACCTGGCGCACCGCCCCGCCCCCTCGTGGCTGGACCTCTGCAGCGGCGAGGGCCGCGCCCTGCGGGAGGCCGCCCCCGCCCTGCCCGCCGACGCGGTCCTCACCGCCGTCGACCTGGTGGGCCCGCTCGTCCCGCGTCCCGCCCCGCCCATCCTGGAGGAGGTCGTCGCCTCCGTCTCGTTCTGGACCCCGACCCGGACCTACGACCTGATCACCTGCGTCCACGGCCTGCACTACGTCGGCGACCAGCTCGGCCTGCTCACCCGGGCCGCGTCCTGGCTGACCGAGGACGGGCTGCTCCTGGCCCACTTCGACCCGGAGTCGATCCGACGCTCCGACGGCTCGGCGGCCGGACGGGCGGCCGTGACCGCGCTACGGGCAGCGGGATTCACCTACGACCCCCGGCGTCACCTGCTCACCCTCCGAGGCGGCCGAACCGTCGAACTCCCCTTCACCTACGTCGGCGCCGACCCCGACGCCGGCCCCAACTACACAGGCCAGCCCGCCGTCGCCTCCCACTACACCTGAGAGCCGGGCCCCTCGGTTCAGCGCGCGCACCCTCTCCCGCAGGAGGTCGGCGGCGGACACCTCGCCGGGATCCTCCGGCCCTCGGCGTCCCCACAGGGCGTCGGCGAGCTGCGAGGCCACGACGAAGTTGCAACGACCCAGGTCGACCAGGGCGAACCGATCGTCCTGCACGGCCGAGACGGGGTCGAGCCGCAAGGACGGAAGGCGGATTCCCACGTCCCGCAGGGCGGCTCGCAACCGCTCCAGAGCCTCGGGTGCACTGCGGGCGGCCCGCTGCTCCTCGGCCGCCGTCTCTGTCGTCTCCATGGGGCTGTTCCTCCACGCTGAGTGTTCGTGTTCTGCACACAGCGTGTCCGCCAGGCTCCTAACCTGGCCAGAGGTGAAGAACCAACAACCCGTCCTGTGTGACAGGGAGTCGCCATGCCAGGCCCGAAGGACCTCGACCCGTCATCGTCGCCACGAGCCCTGTTGGGTGCGGAACTGAGACACGCACGCGAGAATGCCGGTCTCAGCCAGGACGAACTGGGCCAACGATTGTTCGTGAGCGGTTCGTTCATCGGACAGTTGGAAGCAGGGGCGCGGCGCATGCAGCCGGAGTACGCGCGGATGCTGGACGAAGCCCTGGGGACGAAGGGATTCTTCGCGCGGAACTGCAAGGCGGCGGCCAAGTCGAAGTACCCGGAGAGCTTCACGGAGGCCGTGGAGGCGGAGGCCATCGCCACAGTGATCAGGCAGTACGCATCACTTCTGATCCCTGGACTGCTCCAGACGCCGGCGTACGCACGAGCCGTATTTCGCGCGTATCGGCCGACGGCTCCCGAGGAGGAGATCGACCAGCTGGTGGCGGCTCGCATCGAGCGAGCCCACGTTCTCGCCGATCCAACAAAACCGTTGTTGTGGGCGGTGCTTGACGAGGCCACGTTGCGCCGAGTGACAGGTGGAGCTGCGGTGATGGCGGAAGCCCTGCGTCACGTCACCGATCTGGTCCGCGAGAACCGGGTGATCGTCCAGGTACTGCCACTCAGCGTGGGGGCGCACTCTTCCATGGAAGGCGCCATCAAGCTGATGGACTTCGAGGACGCCCCGCCCCTGGTCTTCTTGGAGCACGTCGGCACCGGACGCCTGGAGGACGACCCGGCCACCGTCAGCCGCCAGAGGCGCGCCTTCGAACTTCTCACAGCCTCCGCACTCTCCCCGAAAGACTCCCTGGCCCTCATCGAGGCGATAGCGCAGGATTACGCCCATGAGGAGCATCAATGAGTACAACCTGGACGCAGCTGCCTGGTACAAATCCAGCTACAGCGGGGGCAGTGGCGCCGACTGTCTGGAGGTCGCCCGCTGGCGCAAGTCCAGCTACAGCGCCGGGGGCGGCAATGATTGCCTCGAAGTAACCCCCGGCCACCCCACCCTCGTCCCCGTCCGTGACTCCAAGGCCCCCCTCGGCCCGAAGCTCGTGTTCCGGGCGGAGTCATGGTCGGCGTTCGTCGAAAACCTCAAGGACAGCTGATCCGCACCCGCCCGAAGCTCAAACGTCCAGCGTCGAGCCCTCTTTGCAAGGAACGGGTGGAGGGTCTCAACCCACCCTCCCGCCCGGTGAGTTGACGCGGAGCGACCGACTTGCCACGGAAGGTCACCACGCTCTAGCGTGCGCATAACGAAGCAGCCCCCGCCCGGTGCTACCAACACCGACGGGGGCTTGACCTACTAGATCGATCGAGAGTCGACCTGTGGCTGACGCCAAGCTTAGTGCTACCCCCCTGCCCGCGCACGCGGACCCGCACCCGATGGCCAATCCGGGTTACGGAAAGCGCGCCGCCCCGGGACAACTCCCCCGCACCAACCACGACTTCACGCACCTTCCGCCCCGCGAGGCGGCCATCGCCGCGTACGTCGACCGGTTGCCCGACGGCACCGACATCTCCGTGAAGACGCTGGCCAAGCAGCTCCCGTACGGACAGTGCGCCCTCCGCACAGCCCTCAACCGCATCCAGCAGGCCGGGCATCTGAGGCGGGGCCGGGAACGGATGGAGACCGCCTCGGGCGAAGTCCCGCTGGATCACCCGAACTTGACATCCTCCCCCTCTTAAAAGAGGGGGATTCCAACCCGTTTGGGTTGAGGTTCACGGACGTTCTTCGACCGCGTGGGCGGTGTCGTCCCTCCGGCACCGGCTGTCCGCCGGGGGCGAGGGATCCCGCCCTGTCCTGCCGCGACGTTGTGGCTTGCGTTGGTGTCCGCGTTGCAGGTGAAACCGCAGGACACACACTCGAAGTCGGCTTGGCTCTTGCGCGACTTCTTCTCGATCCACCCGCAGGCACTGCACCGCAGACTCGTGTACGGGGCGGGAACGTCCTCGACCCGGCCGGGGGCCTTGTGCCCGGTGCGCTGCCGGAGCAGGCCCCATCCCTGGGCGAGGATGGACCGGTTCAGCCCGGCCTTCTGCGCCACGTTCTGGCCGGGCTGCTCCACGGTTCCCTTCGCGGAGCGGGTCATGTTCTTGATGTTCAGCTTCTCGAAGCGGATCAGGTCGTAGGTGCGGGCGAGCATGGTGCTGGTCTTCTCGCACCAGTCCTTGCGCCGGTTCGCCTCCCGCGCCTTGAGCCTGGCGACCTTCGCGTGCCCGGCCGCTTTGGCTTCGCTGCCTTTCGGCGCGCGGGCGGCACGCCGCTGGTGCTTGCGGATCTGTGCCCGCTCCTTGACGGTGAGCTGCGGGCAGTTCAGCTT
>NZ_JBITCT010000120.1:0-7982 GCF_044453465.1 Streptomyces sp. NPDC051677 | reverse complement strand
GTCTCGCCCACCCATTCGCCCATCGCCACAAGACGAGTCTGGCCCTGCCGCTCATGCGGCAGGGCCAGAACCCAAGATCTTCATCGACCTTCTAGGCGTGACGTCACGCCACCGCGCACACATCGGCCGCTTGAATCGCGAACGGTCCTGTTCGGGAATTTCAGGTCCCGGGTGGCGTACCGGTTGTCGGAGGCGGGGTTTGGACGGCGATTCGGTGGTTTTCGTGATCAGCCAATTCGGACAGGGCAAGGGCCCCGCAGGTAACCGACAGGGCTTTCGCCCGTTCCAACTGAGCGAGTCCTTCGACCTGGCGGCCGGAGGCAGACAGTGCGGTACCGGCTGCCAGCCGGGCCATGGCCTCGTTGAGGGGCATTCGGGCCGCGCGAAACTCGTCAGCTGCCCTGCACGCGGTGGGACCCGCTGCCGGGTTCTGCCGGGCGAGTTGTACCTCGACGCGGGCCAGCAACGCGAAACCGCGCTGACCGGGCGGCCCGTCAGGGGCTGCGGCAGCGGCTGCGGCAGCGGCTGCGCGGTCGGCCCAGCCTTCGGCGGCTGTCACGTCGCCCAGGGCCAGTTCCGCTACCGTCAGCAGCCGGAACCACATCGGGCGGACCGGGGCTTCGAACCCGAGCAGGTGCGGGCCGCCGCCCGCTTCGAGCACCTTGCTGACACAGCCGTCCGGATCGCCGTTGAGCAGCAGTGTCTGGCCGAGCATCCCGACCATCGCCGACCGGCGTGCGCCCGGTGCAGGGCCGGCCAGGGAGATTGACTCCGCACAGATCTTCAGTGCTCCGGCGAAGTCTCCCCGCCACATCAAGACCGCCGCGCTCACTACCTCGGCCAACGAGCGCGGCTCGCTGCTGCCCACGAGTGATGCCGCTTCCAGGGCGTCGTCGGCATACGTCGCCGCCTCGTTCAGGCGCCCGAGCCACATGAGGGCGTAGGCGGAGGCGGCGAACAGATCGGCGAGCACCAGGCTCTGGCCGGTGCGACGGGACAGTTCCAGGCCTCGCCCGAGATGGCCCAGCGCAGAGTCGTAGCGTTCGTGGAGCATCTCCGTCCAGCCCACCATGACGAGCGTGTCCAGTTGCCCGGCCAGTTGCTGGTCGTCGGTGTCATCGAGTACTTCCATCACCAGGTCGAGGTAGTCGGTCGACCGGGCGTCGCCGGCGAAGGTATGTGCCAGTGCCAGGAGAGCGCGGACCGCGGTGGTCTGCAGCGGATCGCCGATACGTTCCGCCGAGCGCAACGCGCGTTCGCCCCAGTCGATGGCCGTGGAGAAGTCGTTCGTACGAAGCGCCACCACCGCGACCCCCAACTCCAGGGTGGCGGTTTCAGGCTTCACTCGGCCGTCGTGGTCCGCCAACTCCCGGAGCAGCAGAGCCGTGGCCTCTTTGTACCGGCCGAGTGCCCACTCCACGGTGGCTCGGAGGGCAGTCAGCTGGGCCCGCCGGCCCGACGCTCGCTCGGGCAGGAGCGAGGCGGCCGTGCGCAGGATGTCGCGGCTTTCCAGCAGGCGTCCGGCCATGCCCAGCGCATTGGCCTGCTGGAGCCACAGTTCGGGCCGCAGTCGACTCTGCTCGCCGAGCAACCGCAGGGCTTCCTGTGTCCAATGCGCGGCAGTGGCCGGTGCGACCGTCATCACCTGACGGGCGGCCCTTACCAGGACGTCAACGGCATGTTCGTCTCCTACGCGTGCCGAACGCTGAACGTGCGACGCCTGGGCGGTCAGCGGTGCGCCGTGCAACGCCAGGCCGTCCGCGGCCCGAGTATGCGCCTCGATCCGCCAACCGGCGCCCGCCCCCTGGTACACCGCCGCCCGCACCAGCGGATGGCGGAACTGGAATTGGCGCGTGGAGCCGATCTGGCGCACGAGGTCCCGCTCCGCGACCTCGTCCAGGGCGGCAAGGGCCTGTGCCTCACCGGTTTGGGCCACGACTGCCACCATGTCGGCTTCGAAAGAGTCGCCGAGCACCGCGGCCGCCTGTGTACAGACCCTCGCAAGGGCCGACAGACCACCCAGCTCCTCCAGCAGTGCGGCTCGCACCGATGGCGGCAGATCGTCGGCGACGGGCGCCGAGACGACCGGCACCGGCGGCGGGCCATCGTGCGCGGCGCTTCGAGTCAGCGCCTCCAAGTAGAACGGGTTGCCGCCGCTGGCCTCGTACAGCCTTCGGAAACGCCAGTGATCCGTCCTGGCCCCGCACAGCTCCGCTCCCTCGGCCGGAGACAGCGGACCCAGCTCGACCCTGGCCACTCTTCCCTCCGTTTCTGCCCGGGCAAGTGCCGCGGCCAGCCGCGGCGGGGCCTGCCGGGGGCGGTAGGAGAGGGCGAGCAGCAGCGGTGTCCTCGGCGGGTGCCGTATCAGATGGTCGATCAGCTCGACCGTACCGTCATCCGTCCACTGCAGGTCGTCCAGGCTGAGCACGACTCCGCCGGCGGTACTCAGCGTCTCCAGCAACGTTCGCACCGCCCGGTGGAACCAGTACCGTTCGACCGTCACCGGATCCGGCCCGGTCGGGAAACGATCACTGAGCGCGGGGAAGACCGTGCTCAGCAGAGCCAACGCGCCGGACGGTGATCCATCCTGCCGGAGCCCGCGGAAGTCCACGTCGCCGAGGTGGTCGTCCAAGGCGTCCACGAATGCACCGTACGGAGCCCGGTCGAACTCCACGCTGCGTCCGGCCAAGGACACGAAGCCGCGTTGCCTCGCGCGCTCGCCCAGTTCGCCGAGCAGCCGTGTCTTCCCGATGCCCGGTTCCCCGACCACCTCGACCACCCCCGGCGCACCGGCCAGGGCATCCTCGATCGCACCGTCGAGGACGGTCAACTCCGCTGCCCGCCCGACCAGGTGGCTCCCCGTCCGCGGCCGCCGCGGTGTCGGGGGACCGGGCAGGGCACCGCCGTCCCGTGCGCTGCGCACCGGCGGGGACGTGGGTAACGGGCGCGGCACGAGGGCGGGTGCGGACTCCGGAGCGCGCCTGACGGCGGGGCCGACGGCGGGAGCGTTCAGTGCGGGATCAGTGGTGAGGATCTGCTGGTGCAGTCGCCGTAGCGGGAGGCTCGGGTCGCAGCCGAGCTCTTCGGCCAGCAACAGCCGGATCTGCTCGTAGTGGCTGAGAGCCTCGGCCGGGCGACCACTGCGGTACAGGGCGAGAATGAACTGGCCGGCCAGTCGTTCGTCCAGTGGGTGTGTCTCCACCCGGGCGGACAGTTCGGCCAACACTGCGGTGTGGTGACCGCAGCGGAGCCGAACGTCGGTGTGGTCCAGTTCGGCCGCGGTCCGTTCTTGGTCCACGGCTTCGCGGAGGGCGTTGAACCAAGGGGTGTCCAGACCCGCGAAGGCATCTCCCCGCCAGAGGCCGAGTGCCTGCCCGAACAGGGCCGCTGCCTGCTCGTTGTGCGTGGCCGCGCGGGCCCGAGCGACAACGCCATGGAAGCGGTGCAGATCCACCGCCGTCTCCTCGACGTCGAGGACATAACCACCGGAGCGCCGGACGATATCGACCCCCTCGGCGATGGCCAAGGCTTGCCGCAGACGGGAGAGGTAGCCGTAGAGCGTGTTGCGGGCCCGCTGCGGAATACGGTCGGCCCAAACGCGCTCGACAAGCTGGTCCACCGAAACCACCCGGTTGGCGTCCACAAGCAGCACCGCGAGCACACATCGCTGCCGGGCGTGGCCCAGATCGACGATTCGGCCGTCGAGACGCGCCTCGACATTGCCGAGCAGACAGAACTCAACCGTCACAGCACGCCCCCGAGTCTCAAGTCCCCACCCTCGCACAGCGCCTTCGACCAGCCCATTCAAGGTTTGTCCAAGCTTCACCGACGGTCGGCCGCGCACCTTGGTCCAGGACAGGAATTGCGGCAGACCGCGGGCTGTCGCGCTGATCGCATGGCTCAAAAAATTGTCATGTTTTTGACAGTACCGGGAGTGTAAATGCGTCGTATGGGAAGCAAATTGATCCGCTGGGTGGGTGCGGCGATCGTGGGTTTGGGTGCCGTGTTCGGGGTCGGCATGGCGACAGCCGTCCCCGTTTCGGCTGCCGGTTTCAGCTGTCCGAGCGACTGGCAGGCGGACACCTGGCAGAACACCGCCAACCTCAACTACCTGAACGTCAGCGGTTCCGGTGGCTCGGGCGCCAAGGTCATCACCTGGCACTCCAGCAGTGCTTCGCCGCACACCAACGAGCAGTGGTGTCTGCAGCGTGCGTCCGAAGGTGGCTGGTACTTCCATCCGAAGTACAACACCGGGTTGTGCATGGACGTGCAGGGCGCGAACTACTCCAGCGGCGCCGGCATCATCGTCTGGACCTGCAACGGCCGCGCGAACCAGCGGTTCGCGGTCTCAGTCCCCCCTGGCCAGCACAACCATGTGTTCTGCCCGACGGCCCACCAGTCTCTGTGTGTCTCGCAGGGCGGGGGCGATTTCGGCAATCAGGTGATTCTCCGCAGCGCCAGCTACGACAACTACAGCTTCTGGTTCTGACGGCGCCCGCCGAGAGGACACGACGATGCTTCGTTCCACGCTACGCCGACGGCTCGTCCCGGCGCTCGTCGCCGGCCTGGCCGCCGTCCTGATCGACCTGGCCGCGCCGACCGCCTGGGCGGTCGCGCCCACCCCCGTCAATCTGAACTCGTCCTCCTGCCCAACGAAAATCCAACAGGGCGAGAGCGACGGCTGCGTCACCGAACTGCAGAAGCTGCTCGACCAGCACGGCCAATCGATCACGGTGGACGGCTCCTTCGGGCCGAGCACCTACGGCGCTGTGCGGATCTTCCAGTCCCAGTCCGGCATCGCCGTGGACGGCATCGTCGGCCCCAGGACCAAGCAAAGCCTGTACAACAACTCAGCAGGCGGACTTCCCGGGCCGGTCAACCTGAACTCGCCCGACTGCCCGGCTACGGTCCAGCAGGGGCAGAGCGGAGGCTGCGTCACCGAGCTGCAGAACCTGCTCAACCAGCACGGGGCCACGCTGGTCCTCGACGGCAGCTTCGGACCGGCGACCCTCACGGCGGTGAAGTCCTTCCAGTCCGGCGCGGGGCTGTCCGCGGACGGCCTGGTCGGACCGGCCACCAAGAACGCCCTCTACAACGGGACGAGTTCGATCCCTGCCGTGGACCTGCGCTCCCCGTCCTGCCCCGCGACGCTCCAGTCCGGTGAGATCGATGGCTGTGTCACGACGCTCCAGACCTTGCTCAGCGCGCACGGGCAGCACCTGGCTGTCGACGGCGACTTCGGACCGGCGACCCTCACGGCGGTGAAGTCCTTCCAGTCCGGCGCGGGGCTGTCCGCGGACGGCCTGGTCGGACCGGCCACCAAGGCCGCGCTCTACAGGGATGTCGGCAGCGGCACCTCAGCGCCGGGCCCGATCAACCTGACCTCTCCGTCCTGCCCGGCGAACATGCAGCAGGGAGAAAGGGACGGGTGCGTCACCGAACTGCAGAACCTGCTCAACCAGCACGGAGCCTCGCTGACCCTTGACGGGATCTTCGGGCCGGCGACCGCCTCAGCGGTGGAGTCCTTCCAGTCCGACGCCCTGCTGCCGGTCGACGGCATCGCGGGCCCCCACACCAAGGCGGCGCTGTACAACGGGACCATCGTGCTCGTCGGCTGCGAGATCCCCGACGGGATGACCGAGTGCGCGACCGGCGACGGCATGGCCGCTCGCGCCGTCAACCTCGCGCACTACTACTACGACGCGCCCAAATCGGCTTCGCAGGCGGCCGACCAGGTCCGCCTCAAGCAGCGCTACGGCTTCGGCACCGTCGGTGCCATCCCGTACGTGTGGGGCGGGGGACACGGCGGCTCGCCAGGGCCCTCCTACGGAACCTGCCAGGGGTACACCGGCGCGATCCAACCCTGTCCCGCCGCCAGCACCAAGGGCCTGGACTGCTCCGGGTTCGTGCGCTTGATCTACAAGATGGCCGCGGCCATCGACATCGCTCCCGGCGGCGGCGGCACCAACCAGGAAATCAAGAACGCGCATCTGCACGCCGTCCCCCGCAGCGACCTGCGGCCCGGCGACTTGATCTTCTGGGGAGCCGGCACCGACAACACCGACCACGTTGCGATGTATCTCGGCTCCGAGTACGTGGTGACGACGGACAACTCGGCCAGCCCGTTGAACCCCTACTCGCCACCCCTTACCGGCACCGGCCCCGCGGTGATCGAAGCCTGGTTCACCGGGAGTCACGTCGGCATCCACCTCCTGAGCCAGCACTCCCGCCCCCCTGTGGGCTACTACCACGTCAAAGGCTGAATCAGGCCCCGCTGCCCGCCCCTGGGCGGACAAAGGAAGAAGGTTCCGATGAACATCAAGCACTTCACGGCCATCGCCGCCGTTGCGGCTGCCTGCACACTGGCCGCACCGGCGGTGAGTCAGGCGGCCACGCCGACCGGCGTCGAGCGTGCCGCAGCGGTGGTGGCCGCCGGCAACGCGTCCGGCCACTTCACCGGAGACGGCGTCAACATCCGTTCCGGTCCCGGCACCGGATACTCCTCCAACGGCCAGGGTCAGAGCGGCCAAAGCGTCTCGATCTACTGCTACTACTACGCCAACTACGGCGACAGCGGGCGGAAGTGGTACTACCTCAAGGACAAAGCGACCAACGTGACCGGCTTCGTCAGCAGTGCGTACATCAAGGTGACCAGCGGCGCCGTCGGCTACTGCCTCTGAGGTCCGGGACCTCGGACAGGACGGAAAGGAAGTACTCCATGCGATCGACCGTACACCTGGGCGCGACAGCAGTGGCCGGCGCAATCCTGGCCGCGTCCGTGGCATTGGCGCCCCCTGCGGCAGCCAGCAGCTACTGGAGCCAGTGCATCGCACTGGGCAGGACCACGTGGCACTCCGACAGAGAATCCTGGACGATACCGACGACGCAGTTGTCGTCCGGCTCGAACAACGCCTGCGTCCGATATGCCCAGCAGCAGCTGAACCTGTGGGAGCCCGACGCCAATCTGGCGGTGGACGGCGCATTCGGTTCACGGACCCTGGCCGCGACCAAGGCGTTCCAGAGAAGGTTCTCCCCCATTGCCGGGCCCGTAGACGGGATCATCGGCCCGAAGACCTGGAGCAAGCTGGTCTTCTCGCCGAACTGACCGTCGATTGAGCATTCCGCCGGCCCCCGCCAACGGTACGTAGGAGTTCTCGTCCTGCGAAAGCCCCCTGTGGGGGGGGCTTTCGTGGTGGCACGGGTCAGCAGGCATCACCAGAACCCCGGAATCCAAAGAGATCATGGACGCCGTCCAAAGCGGCCAGTCCTTCACCGTCACCCGCGACGGACACCGCATCGGCGCACTGATCCCCCTGCGTCGGCGTCGGCGCTTCGTCCCGCGCGGCGAGTTCGCCGCCATGTCCCGCACCGCTCCCGACATCTTTCTGGACGCCTTCCGCGCCGACCAGGACACCACCGCCGAGCAGGAGCCGGACAACCTCTATGCCCGGTGAGCACCGACAAGGACTCCTCGACACCGACATCATGATCCTTCGCAAGTGGATCAAACCAGAGGAACTGCCCGCCGAGATGGCCATCACCGCCATCACCCTGGCCGAACTCTCCGCAGGCCCCCACCAGGTCCGCAGCAACGCCGAACGCGCCCGCCGCACGGACATCCTCCAGCGCGCCGAGAACGAGTTCGACCCCATCCCCTTCGACGCGGAAGCCGCCCGCATGTACGGCCGGGTCTGCGCCGCCGTGGTCAGCGCGGGCCGCCAGCCCCGGCGCAGTATCGCCGACCTGATGATCGCTTCCATCGCCATCGCGGAGGGCCTCCCCCTGTTCACCACCAACCCTGACGACTTCAGAGGCTTGCACGACCTGCTCACCGTCGTCCCGGTCACCCGCCCCAAAGCGCTCCACGATCGCTAGGACGCCACCGCACCGTTGCTCAGAGCCTCAGCAGCTCTCAGCATTCCGGGCATTTCGGCCCGGAAGGTCCGTCTCGTCACCAAAGCGTGAGGGCTCCGGCGTGAGTA
>NZ_JBITCT010000119.1:0-8578 GCF_044453465.1 Streptomyces sp. NPDC051677 | reverse complement strand
GAACAGGCGACGGCCGAACCAACGAATCTGAACACCCATCAACCCCTGCTGACCAGCTGATCAGCACATCCCGCATGACGGGGGAACCTCACGGTTCATGCCCGGGCATAGCATGGACGTCGGTTACAGGCGTTGTTCCGACGGTGCGTCACTTTCACTCTGGGAATTGGGCTTCAAGCAATCCAGCCTTGGCCATATCGTGCGGGCCTTGCGGCACGACGCCCTGAACGCCTCCGGGACGTCCACCGCTTTCCCGGCATGCTCTGGTCCCCTCCCGCTTTCGCGTTCAGGTAAGCCGGGCGACCCAAGAACCTCCCTCCAAGTTCATCCCGACTGCGTCGGGGATACAACGAAGCGCCTCGCGGCGCACACCAAGCGTCCGACTATCACCGCAGTGGGCCCGAACCGCGGCCCCCATGCGGGGAGGACCCGGCCCATCCCGTCACAGTCAGCGACCTTCACGACCCGTACACGCCAAAAACACCTACTGATCACATTCGGTATGCTCCTGGCGCTCCATTCGCACCACTGAGGGGGGATTTCCTCATGCGTATGCGCCACACCCTGGCCGTAGTCGCCGCAGCGGGCACGATCGCCGTGATCGCCGCCGGCCCGGCCCAGGCCACCGAGTACTCGTCCGCGCTGAAGGTCAAGGGCGTCCAGTACGACGCCCCCGGCAGCGACTCCAACCGGTGCACCGGCGGCAACGCCAAGGACGAGTACCTGACGATCAAGAACTACTCCCGCACCACGACCGTCAACCTCAAGGGCTACGTCGTCAAGGACGCCGCCGGCAACAAGTTCACCTTCACCGCCAGCCACCAACTCGAGCCCGGCGACTACGTGAAGCTGCGCGGCGGCCGCGGCACCGACTCCGACGCCGGCAACGTCGTCTACCGCCAGAACTGCAACTTCATCTGGAACAACGACAAGGACACCATCTACCTGCTCAAGCCCGCCGGCGCCAAGGCGGACGTCCACTCCTACACCAAGCGCGCCAACGACGCCGACGGCAACGGCTACATCAACTACCACGGCTGACGACCTCAATCGAGGCCTCCAGCAAGGGGTGTTCCTCAGCTCACACCGGCAGGCGGGACCGGGCGGGAACAACCCGAGAAAGTTGACCGTTCACCTATACGTGGCTAGCGGAGGGGACAGTGTCCCCGGGCCTCACCTATAGCCCATGGGGACGATCGTCCGGCTGAAGCCCCATGGAGCCCTTCGCCGAGAGGCGACCCCTCCTCCGCACGCCACCGCCTTACGGCCCCGGCTGGTCTCCCCCGTCCAGCCGGGGCTTTCGCGTGCCGGCGGCCGGCGCGGGCCTACCGGAGACGGTCAGGCTGTTCGAGTGCGACGCGACAGTCCATCAGCTGCCCCCTTCAGGCGAGGTGGAGGGTGGCCAGGGCCGTGGTCCAGTCGATCACGATGGCCTTCTGCGCGGATGCGAGAGTGACCTGGCCCTTGCAGACCGCGGTGTGCAGCTTCGTCTCCACCGGGTCCTTCTTGTTGTTGACCCCGGAGCCCGTGCGGTGGCCGGGATCGGCGGGCTCCACCCACAAGTTGCGGTAGTCGTTGGGGTCTCCGCCCAGCTGCAAGCTGATCAAGTGGTCGTACTCGGCGTCCCCCATGCGGCCGGTGTAGCCGTAGGAGGCTGCGTTGAGCTTCTTCTCTTTGCCGGTCACGGACGTGGAGGGGCGGATGCCGGAGGTGTAGCCGCCCTTGCGGCAGATCGTCGACGCCAGGTTCGCCTGCGTGACCGCCGGGGAGACGGCGCCGGGCGTGCACTTCGGGTCCTGAAGCGGCTCCCCGTGCTCGTGACGGTAGCGGCAGGAGCCCGGGGCCGGCTGCTGCTGCACCGTGTACGTCTTCTGCGGACCGGCCCCCACCGCGATCGCCCGCCCAGCTGCCCCACCGGAGGCGGCGGCCGTCCCCGACGGGCCCGCTGCCGGCGTCCCGCTCGCAGACGCGGACAAGCCACCGAGCGAGTCGGGCGAGCAGCCCGCCACCAACAGGGCGGCGAACAGGACCGACAAAGCAGCACGACGGGCAGAGCGCATGACGACCCCTCATGAGCAGGCATTGGCTGGGCACATACTGCCCGGCTGGCGCATCAGCACACCGGCCGGGGCCCGCGCCAAGAAGCGCGACGGAATGCGGGGGGGTGCCACCGCGCGGCCCGTTCGACTCAAGTCCCAAGCGAAACTGCGGTTTTGGGTAAGGCTCGCCCATGCCCTGGTATGGAGAAGGTGCAGGTCACCAGATGTTCACCGCCTGCGTCTACCCGCATAGATTCGGCTGGTGCTGTCATTTCGTCAGCCGCCCGGAACCTCGCCTCCGGGCCAAATGCGGGAGACCGCCAAATGCGCCCTCTGCGCCGCGTCACCGCCACCGCCACCGCCCTCGGCATGGCCGCCGCAGGCCTCATCATCGCGGTGAGCGGCACCGCGCACGCCTCCACCTGTTCCCAGTCCTACCTGCCGCTGCCCGACTCGTCCTGCACGCCCGGCTCGTACAACCCCGACGTCACCCAGTCGAACATCCACAGCACCATCTGCGTGTCCGGCTGGACTGCCACCGTCCGGCCGTCCACGTCCTACACCAACCCGCTCAAGGCGCAGGGCATCATCGACTACGGGTACTCCGACACCGACATGTCGGACTACGAGGAGGACCACCTCGTGCCGCTGGAGCTCGGCGGCGCGCCCCGCGGCCCCGGCAACCTGTGGCCAGAGCCGCACTACGGCACGAAGACCGCCTACACCAAAGACGGCACCGAGACGAAACTGAAGAACGCCGTCTGCAACGGCACCATCACCCTGTCCGCCGCGCGCAGTGCCATCAAGAACAACTGGACCACCGCGCTCCAGGTCACGGGCATCGGCTGACCCCCAGCGAGTCCGCAGGCCGCGCCGCGTGATGGGAACCAGAAGGAACCGGCTGCGCCATGCGGCGCGGGAGCCCAGCAACTCTGTCCCAGGAGCGCGGCGCGAGCGGCCAGCAAGGCCGACCAGGACCCAGCACCTGGCGGCCGCCCGCCCAGGGCTGCCGCTGCCAATACGCCACCGACTGGATCGCCGACAGGACCAGGTGGGGCCTGTCCATCAGCCCACCGAACACGCCGCACTCTCCGGGCCCTCAGTAACGGCCCCGACCAGCCCACCACCGTCACCCTCGCCCGCCGGCCCCCGCACCACGCGGTGCAGTTGCTCTGCTCGCCGACGGCCTGCCGTCGGCGACCGGGGGTCCCTCGTCCCCGGCCCGGGCCGGACTATGTACGACGCCACACTCGCGGCCGAAGCGGTTGGCCTCTGTTGCGGAGCCCGTCATCCGGTGCAGCCACAACCCGTACGCCACGCACTCCATCTGTTCCTATGTCAGATGCAGTCGCCACCGCTTGATCCCGTGATCACACGACGCCGTACGGACCTGCTCCGCCAGCCCGTCGGCCGGCGGTACCCAGAGCTGGCCGGTGAGGCCGACGAACACGCGCAGTGCCGTCATCTGCAACGGCAGCAACTCCACCAGCCGCTGTTGCGGCCCCAGCCTGGACGGCGCCGGAGCCGGGCGGGCGACGGTGTAGACGAGCAGGTCGTGGCCGGCGGCCGCCAGACGCACCGCCCAGGCAACCGGCCGGCCCTCCCACGCCGACAGTTCGGCCCGAGTCTCCGGTCCGCTCTCTCCACCAGACCCGGTCCGGTGAGCGCGCGCACGCCGGCCCGCAGCGGCTCCGCCACCGTGTCCAGCACCCAGCCGTGCTCGGACTTCTCCTCGCACGCGCGCACTGCACCCCGCCCTTTTCGTTCAACCGGCCCCGGGCCCCGGAACAGCCTTCGGCAGCGGCGCCGTCGATCCGCCCGTATGCCTTGCACGAGAGTGCCGCAGGAACGCGGGGCCCGGCGGCGGTTCACGGCACGCTGTCGTGAGATCGTGTGACTTGCTCGCCGTACGGGTGATTTCCGGGCCGACCGGCTGCCACGGCGCCGAGGCGCCGACTACGAAGGTGCAGACCGTTCGTGATCTTCGGAAGGACCCGTTCGTGCGTCTCGCCCGTACCGGACGCTCGGCCGCCGCCGCGCTGTCCGCGCTCGCCGCCCTGCTCACCCCGGCCACCGCCCACGCCGCCTCTGCACCGGCACCGACCCTGCAGCAGCACGCCCCCGGCGACACTGTCACCGTGCCGGTCCGCGACGCCCTCGCCGCCCTCACCGTCCAGGACGAATCCCGCACCGGCTACGAGCGAACGAAGTTCAAGCACTGGACCGACGCCGACCGAGACTCCTGCAACACGCGCGCCGAAGTCCTCCTGGCCGAAGCCATCACCGCCCCCGAGATCGGCGCGGGCTGCACCCTCACCGGCGGCCTGTGGTACTCCGCCTACGACGACCAGTACTTCGACGCCGCCCGCAAACTCGACGTCGACCACCTGGTCCCGCTCGCCGAAGCCTGGGACTCCGGCGCCTCCGCCTGGACGGCGAAGGAACGCGAGCTGTACGCCAACGACCTCGACGACGCACGCGCGCTGATCGCGGTGTCCGCCGCTTCTAACCGGTCCAAGGCCGACCAGGATCCGTCCACCTGGCTGCCGCCGTACGCCGGCCACTGGTGCCAGTACGTCACCGACTGGGTCGCCGACAAGACCCGCTACCGCCTCACCATTGACCCCGCCGAACAGACCGCACTCGCCCAGCGCCTCGCCGTCTGCCCCGACCAGCCCATCACCGTCACCCTCGCCCGCTGACCGGAGGAAGAGGCCAGCATCGCCACCATCCCACCCGCATGACATCCGCCGATCAGCGCGCCGAGGGCACCGGACCGTTCACCACCCGTCTCGCCTGGCAGCCCCCCGGCGGTGGCACCGCCGTGTGGGAGTCCCGGCCCGCCCGGCGGCGCGGAAACGGCGGTCGCGGCGGTGGCGTTGAGCCTGCGCAGCCGGCGCAGCGCGGCATCGTCGGCGACCGCCCTCACCGGTGCCTCGTGCTTCTCGCTCGGCGGCCTGCTCCAGCTTTACGAACGCCCCTGACCTGCCGGGTCCGTGACCCTCACCGACCCGGCGGCCCGGACCGTCCGCACACTCACGGACGCACCCGAGGGCGGCTTGAAGGTCGCACAAGCTGGAACGGCCGTACGACGTCCGGGACTTTCGCCGCGAACGGTCCGCTGACCTGGACGCTGCGCGCCACCCAGGAGGGCGCGACCTCTGCCGTGCAGCCGGGGCACGGCCACCGTCACCGGCGGCAGCGCCGTCGCCCGGGACTTCGGCGGCGCATCTGCCACCCGGACGGCATCGGCGACCTGCTCACGCTCGACGCCGCCGGCGCGATGTCCTTCATGCTCGGCAAGGCGTCCACCGGTGCCTACTGCGGAAAGGTCGCCGGCAGCGGCTGGGCCACATCCACCAGGACCATCCCGCTCGGCGACCTGAACGGCGACCGCTGCAACGACGTCCTCGTCCCGCTGACCAGCGGCGCGGTGCGCCGGTACAAGCCGGGCTGCAACGCGCTCCTGAAGCCGACGACGCCGTACACCGCCCTCGCCGCCGGCGGCTGGAACCAGTACGACGTGCTGACCTCGCCCGGCGACGTCACCAAGGACGGCCGCCCGGACCCGATCGCCCGCAACGCCACGACCGGCACCGTCTACCTCTACAAGGGCACCAGCACGGGCAAGCTGTCGGCCCGCGTGAAGCTGTACGACAACTGGAAGGCGTGCAAGAAGGTCGTCGGCGACGTCGACCGCGACGGCAAGGCCGCCATCGTCGCGCGGGACACCGGCGGCAACCTCTACCGCCAGTACGGCAACGGCAACGGAACGTTCGGCACACGCACACTGATCGCCAAGGGATGGGGTGTCTACAAGGCCCTGCCGAGCCCAACTGCACGGTGCCCTCGCCGCCGTGCCCGTGCTGGACGCGCCGACAGTCACCATCGTGATCGCCTGGCCACCGCACAGCCGATCCAGAGCCGTCGCCGACCTCATCCGGACTGCGACACGTCTCCAGTAGCTCCCGCCCGCCCAGCCAGGCTCCACCCATCGTGGCCCGGCTCAGGCGGCAGATCACGGTGGGTACACGCGGCTGGTGTCAGGCTGCACGACCAGGTCACATCTACCTAGACCACTCACACCTTCGCATCATTCATCTAGCCGCCGTTGTCCTGGTCCCCCTCGCCCTCCTGGCGGACAGGCCCGGCCAGCGCTTCGGTCTCCTGCAAGAGCCGGTCCGTGGGACTGAAGTCCCCCAACTCGACCGCGAGCGCGGCGCGCACGAACGCGGCGAGCGCGATGCTCCCGGTGCGCACCTCGAAGATGCGCAGCACCCCGTCCGCGTACGCGGCGCGGTGCCGGCACCCCGCCTGCACGCAATGACCCTCGGCGGCCAGGGCGAGCCGCTTGAAGGCGGCGTTCTTCTCGTCGGTGAACTGGGCGGGGCAGCCCATGTGGTCCAGCGTGATCCGGATGTGGGCGGGCACCTCGGGCGGGCGGATGGTGAGCCGTCCGCCTCCGGGCGTGACGTAGCGGCCGGGCGTCACCGGGGCGTACGGATGAATCAGCGGCAGATCCTTATCCACCGCGTGCAGGACGGGCAGTCCGTCGTACGCGGTGTATGGGCCTGCAATACCGCGGTGCTCAGTTGTCATACGGTCCTCGTTTCGGTCGCGGGACGGGCGCCGGGCGCCCCTTCACGCGCTGGTGCCGGGCACGTTCCGCAGCAGTGCGGCGGTCATCGCCAGGAGCGTCTCCGCCTCGGCCCGGTCGTACTGGAAGGTCTTGGTGACCGCGTCGTTGTGCAGAGCACCGCAGGTCTGGCCGTACAGGGCATCCTGGATCCGCCACCACCGCTCGGTCTGGTTGCACTGGCTGCCTTGCTTCCTCGACCCGGGGTTATCCCAGTCCACGTTCTGCTGGATCCACTCCAGCGCCCGCCTGACCTCCAGGATCGACGCCCTGATCTCCCCCACGGTCAGCAGCCGCTGCGCCTCCCGCAGCGTCCGGCCGACCTCGGCCCGCTGCGGGTCGCCGAGCGGGTAGGGCACGGCCATTTCGAACGCCGCGGACGGCCCCAGCTGCGCGATCTGCTCTTCCCACCGGCTCTTGGCGATGGTGATGTGCGCCGTGTCCTGGGTGCTCCCCGGGTACCCGGGCGCCTGCGGCAGGGTCGCG
This sequence comes from Streptomyces sp. NPDC051677, assembly GCF_044453465.1. Classification (NCBI taxonomy): domain Bacteria; kingdom Bacillati; phylum Actinomycetota; class Actinomycetes; order Kitasatosporales; family Streptomycetaceae; genus Streptomyces; species Streptomyces sp. NPDC051677. The sequence goes on along the minus strand of NZ_JBITCT010000119.1, from coordinate 1,417 downwards.
TTGAGGTCGATCTCGAACCGTACGTCGCCGGTGCGGCCCTCCTCGATCGCGTGGACCTGTAGCGACGTCAGCGGGAACGACAGGGTCTCCCGGTGGACGGTCACCTTCGGGGTGTACGCCAGGTTCGCCGTGGTCCGGGCGAGCCGGGAGCGTTGCCCCGTCGCCTCGAAGCCGAACAGGTCTGCCTCCAGGGCGAGGATCTTCCCGGCCTCGGTGAACGGTGACACTCCCACGGCGAGCTGAACGGACAGCTCGTGAGCTCCCAGTGCGCGCCGCAGCCACGTCTGATCGCTGCCGACCTCCACGGTGAACCGGATGTCGTCGAACCGGAGTTCCTGCATAGCTCCCCCAAAGGGCGTGTCGATCACCCGATTCTGCCGGGCGGACCGCCGCATCGCCGCCGATTTCCCCCCGGTCGCGGGCTCCAGCCCGCAGACCCGACTGATGGCGCTGGTGGAGGTCGCGCGGAAGGATCCGCGGGCGTGGCCCGATGTCCGTGACCCGGGCTCGGTGGAGGAGATCCGGGAGGCATTCGGGCGGCGGTGCTGGATCCAGTACATGCCGCACGCCGGAGCGATCGAGGTCCGTGACATCGGATGGGCGGGCTGATCACTTCCCCTGCCGGTCGGCCTTCGTAGGATGCCGGGCGGACCGTGCCTCATCGACGCTCTGCTGCAGCGCGGTCATGAGGTCGACAGCGGTTCGGGCCGGGGCGGTTCGGCCGGAGTGTCTCCCGCGACGACGGCGTCGACCAGCTGCTCCAGGGCGTGGGCGTACCCGTCGAGGGTCCACGCTGTCGTCCACGCCGATCATTTCCTGCACCAGCACATCCGCCAGCCGTCGCTCACGGTCGCTCAGCAGCACGGCGGGGACCAGGTGGGCGAGGTCTGAGGGGTCGCGGATCTCATCGCGCCAGCGCAAGGTCTGCAGGAGCAGCATGCGCAACGACCGGCTCATCGACTCCCTGATCGCCCCAGCCTTCTCCGCGCTGCGAGTCTCCGCCGGAGCCAGGTGCCTACTACGAACGGCAACGAGCTCGCGGCATCGAATTCAACGCCGCCCTGCGCCGGCTCGCCAGCCGGCTCGTCGGTATCCTGCACGGCTGCCTCAAAACCGGCACACCATACGACGAGGCGACAGCTTGGTCCAACCGAGCTCACGCGCTCGCCGCTTGACACGCCAGCTCATGGGATGTCTGTCCAGTCAATGTGTTCGGCTCCAGAGTGGTCGCCCAGAAGCCGTCGAGGCTTTCTGAAGAGTCACCTTGGTCTTGGGGGACGCCGCCACCAGCGCGGCTCGATCACAGCTCGCAGCTTTGCGGCATCTGAGTGGACGTTAAGTCCGTTTCTCGTAGCGACCTCGTCCGGGTTGGGTGAGGAAGCCTTGTCGGACGAGGCGTCCGAGGCGGCTGCGGGTG
>NZ_JBITCT010000118.1:0-9360 GCF_044453465.1 Streptomyces sp. NPDC051677 | reverse complement strand
CGTCACCCGCAGCCGCCTCGGACGCCTCGTCCGACAAGGCTTCCTCACCCAACCCGGACGAGGTCGCTACGAGAAACGGACTTAACGTCCACTCAAGGGCCATGGTGTCTGCCTCCTTACCGGTAGTGGATGAATGCGGTCGTGTTCGCGGCGGCAGGGAGCGCGAAGGCGACGGGCAGCTTCGACGCGTACACCTCGCCGCGCCACAGCAGTGCGCCCGCGGTCTTCGCAGAGCCAGGAGTGAACGCGGTCTCGGCAACGAGGAATCCGGCGAGGATCTGAGTGCCGTCACTGGCCGCGGCGTTGTAGGGCGCGTACAGGCCGGATGCGGTGATCTTGCCGAGTGGGATGCCGGACTTGATGATGTGGCGGGGCTGGTTCTGCGTGCCCAGCGTGTAGTGGGTGCCTGCCGTCAGCTTGCTGGTGTCGACGGTGATCGTCTGGGCTTCGTGGACGCCGTCCAGTGAAGCGAGCCATGTCCGGTCGTCGGTGACCGTCGTGGTGGTGGTGAGGACCTGGTAGTCGCTCACGATGTCTCCCTCGTGGGTGCGGATCGGGTTCCTCCCGGCGCGAGTTGCAGGGGCGGTGTCCACGAGATGACGACGGCTGAGCCGCGCCCGGGCGTGGTCCCTGATCAGCCCGACCCGGTCACGGAAGGGCGTCCACGGTTGGAGGGGCGTGGTCCCACGGCCATGTGTCGTTGACGTGGTCAGTCGCTGATGAGCCCGCGTCGCCGAGCCATTTCGAGCCCCGCCGCTCCTCGCCGGGGTGGAATTACTCCGCGTTTCGGCGGTCCGCCGGCGGGAGATCCGCCCGGAGCAGGCTGCACGGTCTCCCGGCCGGGGCCGAACAACTCGGGCCGTCGCTCTTTGAGTTGTTCAGCGGCAGCGGCAACAGCCGCCTCGTCGACGTCGGGCTGGTCGTGCAGGGCGCGGTCGATCAAGAGGACCGCGTCATCAAGGTCGTCCCCCGTCGCGCCGAGACCTCCGAGGGCAGCTCGTCGGATGGCGGCGCGCTCCCTGGCCAGGGCCTGCGTCTCACGCGTCTCAGCTGACCTCAGTCTCTCCTCGGCGACCTGCTCGCGGCGTTCGACCTCGGTCAGAGCGGCCTGCTCGGCGTCGCGCTTCGTGGTGATGAACTCGGTCAGCGCCTCGGAGCTGTCGAAACCGAGGTCGCCGAGCAGCTTCTTCACGGCGGCCCGGCCGCCCTGGGTCTTCTCGCGGGCCAGCAGTCGCGAGAGGTCTTCTTGCGTGACGCCGCCGTTCGGGGCGCCGTCTTCGTCACCGGGCTTGTTGGAGTCGTCTTCTGGCGAGGCTCCGAGGATCGGATAGATCGGCCGCCCGTCCCGGCGGTGCCCGACCGGTTCGAGCGGATTGGGGAGTGAGGGGCGCGTCATGCGTGAACCATCCACAGGTCTCCAGCGCCCCCGCGCCAGAGATCAGTGTAGTCATCGCTCCGCACCCCTCAGGCCTCACGTTGAGGGCCTCCAGCCAACTACGTGCCCTTTGGTGCTCTGGATCGGATAAGGCCTCAAGCACTGTCGGTGGCCGCAGTCACATTGGCGGTGCGGACCGGAAGGACGAGTAGTCCGCGGGATCGCATCGAGGGCCGCCATTGCAGCTCGCCCGGTGCCACGTCGAGGGTCAAGTCGGGGAAGCGGGCGAAGAGTGCAGCCAGGGCGATCTCGGTCTCCATCCGAGCCAGTGGAGCACCCAGGCAGTAGTGGATTCCGTGGCCGAGAGCGAGGTGGCCGGTGGCATCGCGGCCGATGTCGAAGCGGTCCGGGTCGGTGAAGCGGCGCGGATCCCGGTGGGCGGCGGCGAGGGAGAGCAGGACGGTCTCGCCGGCGGGGATGGTCACACCGCCGATGGTGATGTCCTCGGTCGGGAACCGCCGGATGGCCAGGGGGACCGGGCCGTCGTATCGGGCCAGTTCCTCTACTGCGGCGCTCAGCTGGGCGGGGTCGCCGCGCAGCTCGGCCAGCTGAGCGGGGTGGCGCAACAGGGTCAGGATCGCGTTGCCGATCAGGTGAACCGTGTTCTCGTATCCGGCGACCAGGATGAGGAAGGCCAGGGACATCAACTCGTCCTCGCTCAGCCGGTCCTCCTGGTCGCGTACGGCGATCAACGCGGAGAGGAGATCGTCTGCCGGGACGGCTCGCTTGGCGTCGATGAGCCGGGTGAAGAACGCCAGCATGCTGCCGACGGCTTCCCTGGCCCGGGAGGGCTGCGCGGGGTCGGGGGCGACGAGCGCATCGGTCCAGGCCCGGAAGTCGGGCCGGTCGGCCGGGGCCACGCCGAGCAGGTCACAGATCACCGTGATCGGCAGAGGCGCCGCGTACGAGCCGATCAAGTCCGCGTGTTCCTGCGGGGCGATGGCGTCCAGCAGTCGGTCGGCGGTGCGCTGGATCGGCTCGCGCAACTGCTCGATCTGGCGCGGAGTGAAAGCCCGAGACACCAGGCGCCTGATGCGGGCGTGGTCCGGGGGGTCCATGTTGAGCAGGTTCGCGTCCAGCGCCGGCGGCAGAGCCATGCCCCGGTAGCCGCCGGGTGCCGCGTTGCGTTTGTCCAGGGACAGCCGAGGATCGGCCAGTGCCTGGCGTACGTCGTCGTAGCCGGTCACCAGCCAGGCGGGCAGCCCGTCCGTCCCGGTGATTCGGTGGACGGGCCCGCTCTCGCGAAACTGTGCGTACACGGTGTACGGATCGGCGGCGAGCGCCGCGTGGTCAACAAATGTCTGCTGAGCCGAAGTTGCACTGGTCATGCCCTGACCCTACTTATGAGAGATCAGGCTCAGGCGGCACCGCCCGGATCGCGGGTATTCCGGAGTCAGCCGCTGGTAGCCCGAGATACCTGCGCACGGCTGCGTTGTCCCCCGTCGCGTCGGCGAGCCGAGCGGCGGCCTCGAAGGCTCGGGACTGGATGCGTTCGATCTCAGCCTGTGCATCGTCGATGGGGTATCCAGCGTCGATCAACATCCGTACGCCAGTCTCGACGGACAGCACTCCGGCCCCAACGCCCTTGACCACTTCGTCAAGGACGGCGGCGCGATCGGTCGGGGTGTGCGGGCCCCACATCAGCCGAGCAGGCAATGACTCCCCTGCAGGCCAGCCCTCAGCCTGTCCCGCTTGGTGAAGCCGCTGCACCATGCGCAGCAACACGGCGTACTTGTGGCTGCGGACCAATCGCATGGAGGCGACGAGCGAGTCCAGCGGGCCCAGTGCGAGCTGTAGGGCGTACCCGGACGGCAGGGCGGTCGGGTCGAGGGTGCCGAGGCCGGCGGCAGTGAGGCGGCTGTTCGCTGCGATCCGGTCGAGGATGTGGTCGACACGGGCGCGAAGTTCGGCGAGTTGGGCCGACGTGTCGAGGACGTCCATGCGCCCGTTGTCGTTGAGCTGCCACACCGTTCCCGCCCTGACCTTGACCGGGAGCGGCTGGCCGGTGGCGCGGTCGATGGGAAGCCGTGCCCCGGCCAGGCCGATGATCGGCGAGCCGGTGGTGGCTGAGGCTCCGGAGCTGTCGGTGTCGGTGGCGGACAGCTCATCCAGGGCCTGGAGGAGGGTGGCGACGGTGGGCTTGCCCCAGTGCTCGCCGCTGGACGGGATGGAGTTGGTGACGTGGACGAGGGGGATGAAGTCCACCATCAGGTCGAGGCGGTCGAGGACTTCACTGTCTGATCGGACCCGGTAGGTGGCCTTGTGCATGGGCAGGTCGTAGAGGAAATCGGCGTACTTGAGGTCGTCCAGATCCCATTCGGCGTCGGTGAGGTAGCACGTCCACGGGGTCGGTCGGCCGGGAGCCCACGGGTAAGTGCGGGTGATCGCCCCCGTCTCCCTGTTGAGGGAGTCACCCTTGCTCAGGACCGGTTCGCCGTCGTCGGCGTAGACGTACTCGCGTACCGCGGTGCCGTCCTTCGCCGTGCCGCGCCGGGTGGCCGGGACGATCGGCCCGAGTTCGTACGTAATCCGGCGGAGCCGGGCCTTCAGGCCGCGCCGCTTATCCTCCGGCAGCTCCCAGGCCAGATGTACGCGCATCGGGAACTCGGCACCGTCCTGCTCGCCGTCCTCCGGCCACTCCGGGAAGTACAGGCCCGGGTCCCAGGTCCGCAGTAGGACGCGGCCCTTCGCCGGTTCCCAGGCGAGGCCGTAGACCGCGTCGCCCAGCAGGATGGCGGTCCGCTCCGCCTGCTGGATACGCAGGGGCAGCAGCTCCTTCTCAGCCCACGCCCTCAGCTTGTCCTGAACGGCCAGCGCCATGGCGGCCTCGTCCGTCGGCTCGTCGTCTGCGTGCTCCGCGCCCGCGACCGTGATGGTCTGCTCGGAGCCGAGAAGGTAGCCGAGCGCGGTATCCACCAGCTTCGAGGCGTCTCCCAGTTCGCGCCGCTCGGTCCCGGCTTCGTCGTCCCCAGTGATCGCGGCGACCTGGCCAGCCTGGTTGGAGTCGTACGCGGCCAGCAGACGGTAGGCGGCCAGGCGCCGCAAATCCTCGTCGGGGACCCAGGATGAGGTCAGCTCCGCCCAGGCGTTGCGGCCCGGCCGACGCGGGTCGGCCATGACTGGCTTGTAGTCCAGCCAGCTCCAGACGTCGGTGATCAGCTCGCGCAGGCCCACAGCGCCCCTCCGGCAGTCGGCCCCGCGCCGCAAGATCAGGTTACGGCGTAGACGGAGTGACCTGCCCTCAACCTGAGGCCGCCGCGCCGCGGTGCGGGAGCTTCGTGCCCCAGGCGGAGACGACCGCGCTGCAGATGCCGCGCTTGCGCCCGGCGAGGTCGCCGGATCTCATCGCGGGTGCAGTACACGCTGCCGGCGTCTCGGCCGCGCGCGTCCGACCAGGCCAGCGTCTCGTCACCGGCCCTCGACTGTGCGTAGCCGTTGGGGTTGCGCATGTAGCGCGCTGCGGCTTTCAGTACGAGCGTCTTCACCAGGCGGGGCACCGTTTCCTTGGGTCAATCGCGGCCGTACGAGCCCACAAGTTCCTAAGCGGTCCACCAGCGCACCTACCGCGATGCGAAGTTCATCGTTGTCCAGCTCCCAGTCCAGACGGCCTCGGAGTTCGTCAAGTGTTGCGTACAGCATGAAGCACCCCAGGGAGCTTGGTAGTTCCGTTTGGTGGTCAACTGAACGGGAAGAGTAAATGGGGGGTGGGGGAAATATGATCAAAGACTTGACTAAAATCCTTCCTGGCGCCTGGGAAGTGCGCGCCAAGAATGGGAGCTACTACGAGCTGGAAGCGCAAGCCGCCTTCGATGTAGCTGGACACTTCAAGGCTGAAGTGATCCTGCGTGATAGCACGACGCACTTTCGTAAGATGATCGGGTATCAAGAGTCAGGGAACTGGGGCTTCGGGGGTGATGCCCCAGACGGTACGTTCAAGCTGCATCTCAAGGTCATGACATCGACCATTGGGATACCCCATTGGGGGATGGGTTGGATGGTCCGTTTTACGGAGCCGACATTGCACTTCCGTGTCAGTGTCGTGGATGAGGATGAGCTAGTCGTAGTAGGTGATCAGCGGCTGCTGGTCGAAGTTGGAAATTTCCACCGCCTGAGTAGCGATATCGATCCGTGGACGTCTCGGTGGAGCAGGCTGCAAGCGCCTCACCAGTATGTCGGTTGGGCGTTCCCCGATCCAACGAGGTACCTATTTGATATATTCAAACGCGGATAATTAGCGAGTTAAAGGAGGAGTTCCTGCGATTACAGATGGACACCGACCGACAGGGTGCCGGTCGCGCCTTCGAGTCGTTCCTTTTCTCGCTGTTCGAGCTCTTCGACATGCAGCCCCGCCTCGGGTTTGGCCTTGAATTCCCGCAGATCGACGGCTCAATCACCTTCGGCACAGACGACTACATCCTGGAAGCGAAATGGCTGAAGGGTGCTGTCGAGGCCGGGCCGTTGATGCTGTTCAACGACAAGGTACGCCGGAAGGGGAAGAACGCTCTCGGGCTATTCATCAGTGTCAACGGCTTCAGCTCGGGTGCCGCATCCGCCTTCAACGAGGGGACCGCCTTCCTCACGGTCGACGGCACCGACGTGCTCTACGTCCTCGATGACCGGGTGCGGCTTGACGAGCTGCCATGCGCAGAAGGGGCATGCAAACGACACAGGAGACTGCTACTTCCCCGCGCATCTGATGCTCGGCGACTAGGCCACAGGCCAACCGCGTTACGGTCTCGACGTGCTCCCGCTGGCTTCGGTCACTGCTTCGTCGTACCCCGGAAGTCCCGGCGCCGGGAAGGTGGAGCACGCGGACAGGAAGCCACCATGATCGCCTGCGCTCTGCTCGTCCTCGCCGAGCTGGTCCCATCGGTCGGCGCACTCCTTCTCGCTCGGGCTGGAATGGGCGGGTGCCACGCCGTCGGCGATCTTCTGCCGCTGCAAGGCCAGACCCTCGCTGCGCCCGAGCCGGTACGTCTCCCGTACGCGGTTGAGGTGTGCGGTGCGCTGGTCCTCCGGTTTCGGCTTGCTGGTTCCAGCTGAGCAGCCGGTGAGGCACGCAACGACCATAAGAAGACTGCACATGCCGATGCTCGCACCCCCCGAGTCCTCATGATCAGGAGGCTGCCAAGGCGGTCCGCAGCCAAGTGGAGGTCCCCCGAAGTGCGCCAGATATCCGCAGAGTTGGGGAAACGCGCCTCATGGCGGGGAGCCAATGCATAGGGTCGCATTGCCACGGCTGTCGGTTGCCCATCCCGCTCGCCCGCTCACACGTCCGGTGCGATCGGGCGCCTCACGGTGAAGGGAGAGTGGAATGGGACACCACGCGAAGCCGAGGCGACGGCTCACTGGCCGCCGAGTCTGGTTACTCGTCCAGATCGTCTTCTGGCTGAGCAGCCACTTCGGCGACCAGTAGCCCGATGGGTACCGGCCGTTCAGGACGGCAATCTTTGGCGGCCGGTGCCCGCACCTTCGATCACAGTGCACACCGAAACGAGAGTGTGCAACGCTCCCGAGCATAGCCACGTGGGAGCCACGCAGGGGTACGTATGACACGTAAAACTTGATGCAGGTCTCGCGGTGCGGCAAGTTTTCCGCGTCACTACCAGGCGAGACGGCCCACTGGCCGGGCAGTTTCCTCTTGGGGCCGTTTCCGGCAGTTGTGCTGGCCCCGCTCAGCGGCGGCCGTCGAAGCGGTCGTCATCGATGTCGGTTGGCAGCGTGTCGAGTTGGTCCGGGTCGGCGAGTTCTGTCAATCCGTGGACCGCCGCGTCCATACGGTCTGGGCTGTCCATCCCTTCGACCCAGGTGACCATCTGGTCCTCCAGCTCGGTGTATTCGCCGACGTGGTGGACGAGCTGCTGTTCGTAGAGCTGGGCCACGGGTGCTGCGCGCAGGCGCTTTCCGACCTTGGCGGTGACTTCCAGGATCATGGGCATGAGCAGGCCCTTCGTGACGCCCTCACGACGGAGCTGCTCCCATCCCTGGGTGACGATCTGCCTCGCCATGTCTCCGCCGTAGTTCTTCTCCACCACGATGGCGTCTGCCTTGAGTTCGAGGGCCAGGCGACAGGCGGCAAGGCCCCAGTCGTTGGCGCCCATGGAGCCGGATCGGTCGGCGAGGACGTAGAGCTGCCGGTCGAAGTCCCGGCCAACTCCGATCACGCCGGTTTCGTCGCCGACGGTGGACTCTCCGCCGGCAGGGTCGACAGCCACGACAATGCGTGCCATGTCGAGGCCGGAGAACTGGACGGCGTTGATCCTGGCGGTGTCGATCCACTCGCGCTTCCAAACGCCTCCCTCTGGCGGCCTCGGCTTCTGCATGTATAGGGCACCCCAGACTCGTTCGCCGACGCGCTTGCGGGTTCGGGCGTGGTGAGCGGCGTCGAATCGCTTGGGCCACAACGGCTCGCCGGGTGCCCGGCCGAGCGGGTCATCGGGGCTGTCGGCAAGGGCCGGGAGGTCGATGACGCGCCAGGCGTCTCGCTCGGTGGCGAGGATGCGCCCGGCGAGATCGTCTTCGTGCCAGCGTGTCTGGATCAGGCAGATGGCTCCGGTCGGTTCGAGTCGGGTCTGTATTACGGAGGTCCACCAGTCCCAGGCGCGTTTGCGCATCGTCGGCGAGTCCGCATCGGCCATGTCCTTGACCGGGTCGTCCACGATGGCGATGTGGGCGCCGCGTCCGGTGAGGCCGCCTCCGATGCCAGCAGCGAGGAGCCCGCCTTCGCCGCCGACGATGTCGAAGCGGTTGGCGGCCTTGCTGCCGGGCGCGAGCTGAATACCGAGGTCGTCGCCCCAGGTGTAGATGGCGTCCCTGATCCATCGGCCGTGGTCGTCGGCCAGGTCGGCGGAGTAGCTGGCGATCATCATGCGGTGGCCGGGGTTGCGTCGCAGGTACCAGAGCGGTGCCCAGCGGGAGGCGCGTCGGCTCTTGCCGTGCCGCGGGGGCATGGTCAGCATTACGCGGTCGCATCGGCCTGCGGCCATGTCGATGAACGCCTGGTCGATGAGATCCAGGTGCGGGGCCTGCATCTCACGTCCGCCGGTGAGGACGGCGGCGAGCGCACCTGGGGAGCTGTCCATGGCGAGTTGGCGTTCGGCGCGTGCCAGCTCCGCGCGCAGCGTGGGCGACGCGGCTCGTGCGATGGTGCGGCGCTGCGCCGGCGAAAGGGACTTGTAGTGGGCAACGACGCTCTCGTGGTCGCGCGGCGTCATTCGCCGTCCGGATCGGTGAGCGAGATGAGGGCTTCGAGTTCGTCGACGGTCACGTTCTCGACCTGGACCGGTCCACCGTCCGGGCCGGACAGTTCCGTCCGGGCGGGCGCGTCGAGGCCGAGCAGCCGTGCGCGGCGCTCCATGATCCGCAATGTGCGGTCGATGGCGGCGAGGTCCTGTTCGCGGACGGCCTTCTTGTAGGCGACGAAGAACAGCCGGTCGAGTCGGTCGGCTTCCAGTGCGCGCAGCTCGTCGACGTCGTCGTGGAGTTCGGCACGGCGGTCGGCGAGTGCGGTGCGGACGTCCCGGCAGGCGGCATGAATCAGGGCCTCATTGGTGGGAGGGTCCTGGTTCTTGCGGTACCGCTCGACTCCGTACCCCTGCGGGTAGGCGATGCCGTCGGAGTTGACGGACGGGTCGGCGGCGAGCTTGCGGGCGATCGTCAGCCAGTCCACGCCGGCGAGACGTAGATCGATGGCGTCCGAGCGGCGGCGCGCGATGGCCGCACGCGCGGCCTTGTCGGGGCGTCCCACGGCGGGGGTCCTTCACAGCTCGGGTGCGCCCCCGCTCCCGAGTCCATGATCCCACTTCGTTGCGGCTGGCTCGGTGCCTGCGCGTCTGAGTGGACGTTAAGTCCGATCTTCCCCGGTTCGTGATCGCTCGATCGTGGGACTGATACTCGTCCGGGGCGACTGCTCGTCATGCCCATGC
>NZ_JBITCT010000117.1:0-9879 GCF_044453465.1 Streptomyces sp. NPDC051677 | reverse complement strand
CCGAACAGGCGACGGCCGAACCAACGAATCTGAACACCCATCAACCCCTGCTGACCAGCTGATCAGCACATCCCGCATGACGGGGGAACCTCAGCTGGTCCATGCGGCTGGCACCTGGACCTGAGGAGCCACATTCTCTTCAGCCCGGACCGCTTCGAGGGCGAGCCTGATGCCCGGGACTTCTGGAACGCGACATACCAACACGAGATTGCCCACTGGATCCGCTACCAGACCTCCAGTATTGGGCTGCTTCTCGTTCTGCTTCAGCGTGCAAGAGCGATCACGGCCCAGCGGGCGATCCAGGAGCTGCCTGGTCGGATGCGTGATCAGATAGTCGCGCGGTTTCGGGCCGGACACCCGGTGTGGTCGTTCGAGTTCGGCTACGACCCGTCCGTGGCAGGTGCCGAGTTCGCCCTCATGGGCCAGTTCTGGCTCGACCTGCGCTTCACCTACCAGGCGATCTTCGACTTCGAGAAACTCAGCGAGGTCCGTTGGCACGCTGCGGATGCCGTGGGAAGCGCAATCTCCGACGCATGGCGAGCGGCTGAGTCCTTCACTGGCATGACCATGCATCCGGGTAACGAGATCGCCGACGGTCTCCTGCGCGGACGGGTGAGACCCATCGTGGTCAACGGGCACCACCTGACCACCCGCTCGTTGTGGGAGAGCGCGTCGACGCTGGATGAACTTCGGTCCGGGTGTGACTCGGATGACGATAACTTCGCCGAGCTGTCCCAACTGGTCCGCTACAAGCTGGATGAGCCGGTCTACGGCGGCGCGTGGAAGGTGGCGAACCAGCTCTGCCGGGCGGGCACGACGCCCGAGATGTTCCTGGTTGCTGTGCACATCGCCACCAACCCTGCGTTGCCCTTTTGGAGCTCGCCCGTTACTCGCCTGGACTGGGACGACCTGTACCCACCGAGCCGGTTCCTTAGAATCTACGAATTCATCGCCCGGAACATGTACCTGCACGACATCGTAGGGCGCGGCCAGGAGGACGACCTCTCCCAGGTACTCAAGCTGCTTTCAAGCCAGGCAGGTGTGCCATATGCCGACCCGATCGGTTACTCCGAGCTCGACCTAGACAGCCATCCAGCCGCCAGCCAGCACCTGGTCGGTGACCTCAACACTGTCATTCGGAAGAGCTTGTACCTCCGCCACCATTGGAGCGAGTCACCGTCCCGCTTCATCCTCCCCAACACCTCGCAGGTCTACACTATGGACGACGGCGGCAAGGACGAGATCGACCGCCTCAGACTGGTCAGCAGCGCGGCTGAGCCGCCGCTCATGCAGTTTGCCGACGGCCTTTGGTCCGGACCCTTCTTCAAAGACAGGCTTTCAGCGTTCCTCCTTAACGCGTGGGCACGCAACACCCTGGACGCCCTCATCACGGGTGGCGATCTGGAGGATCAGTCGTACCTCCCGGCGCAGGCGCGGCAGGATGAGGCATTCGAGCGCTTCCGTCAGCGGTATTTGGCCGACAATATGGCCGTCTGGTAAAGGCGTGAGGTTCCCCCGCGGACTGCCAACCGCAAGGCTGGCGGGCCGAGGGGCCGGCTCGTACCCGGCGACGTTCGCGCCGCCGGATCGGGGTCGCTTCGGCCGGGCTTCCGGGTGGACTTCGGCTACGGCACGGGAACTCCACACAACGCGAGCTACGTTTCCCCAGATCAGCGAATTCCATCGGTAGCCCATGGGAACTGCTTCTTGCGGGAGTTGGGTCAGCGGTTGTGGGAGAACGCAATGCGCGGGTCCACCGGGCGGGCCTCCGGGCCGGCGGCAGGCGCGGCAGCTGGTGCCTTGCCGCGCAGGCCGGCGCGGGCAGGACTGGTGGAGATCGCGACGGCGCTGATGGGGAGCTTGTGGGTGGTGAAGCCCTGGCTACGCTCACTGCGCACATCCGTCGTAGGCGCGAGTGAGTGGCGCGCGGCTACGTCCCGGGCGAGGAGGGGCTGCACAGCCACGGGGAGGTCGGTCCGGTGCATCGCCAGCGTGGCGGTGGCGACCTTGCCCAGCGCCTCGCTGCGGTCGGTGGTGACGGGCAGCGTGTAGATGTCCAGGCTCGGGTTATGCCGCCAACCGTGTTCTTCCAGGATCAGTCGGCCGCCGAGAGCGGAGGAACCGTCGGCGGTGGCGGCGACCACGCCGAGCTGCGGATGTTCGGCGAAAGCGACGCCCGGCTCAACGCACAGGGGTCGGTGGCGGGCGGGCGATGGTCCGGAGGCCGGCGAGGGGTCGAACGCGGCGTCCACATCAACCCGGTAGCCGGCCTTGCGTAGCAGCGCGACAGCCCGTGTGGCGCGGCCGTGCCCGTCACGCTGCTGGTTGGCCAGCGCGTAGAGGGTGGGGTGGTCGGGGACGGGGTGGAAGTCGAACCGCTTCAACATCCAGGCACTCGCTGTCAGTTGCTTGGGATTGGCGGCGACGATGCCGAAGTCGGGGTGGCGGCCGACTATGACGTCGGGAAGCGGGTCGTGCTCGGGGGTGGGCATGGCGGATCCATCCGGTGGAGGCAGGGGGAGAGGGGCGGTCGAGGGCAGGGATGGTTCTGCTGGTGCGGGACATGACGGGCTCCAAGCTGGGCAGCGGTCAGCGACCGGGTGCGGACGAGGGTCGGTCGGGAGGCAGGGAGGGATCTACCGCTGGAGCTGACGGCAGCTCGGCTGGGGTCGTGCGCCGTGCGGTTGGCGAGATCGCGAGAGCGGCGGTGACTCGGGGCGCCGCCGGTTCCTCCGGGGCGACTCGGTCCACCCGGGTCTGGACCCTGTCGGGGTGGTTGGTGTGCCGGTCGGCCAGTTCTCCACGCCTGGACCGAATTTCGAGTGCGTAGGAGTCGAGCTTCCTGGCGATGTACCGCAGCCGGTTCGCGTAGTGGGGATCGGCGGGTTCGCCCAGGCCCTCCCACCAGTCGGCCGTCGTGTTGAGGGACTCCACGACGCGCTGGAGAACGCCGTCACCGGGAGCGGTCAGCTCGCTCAGTACGGCGACGGCCTCGCTCGTGTGCGCCGCCGACTGGATGGATTGAGTCAGGTGGCCGAGCTGGTCGCCGACGCTGAGCCCGTGATCGCCAGGGGGCGGCAGGCTGGGGTCGAGCAGGTCGGGATCGCACGAGACGTCGAAGCCCGCAGCCTGAAGCATGTCCAAAGCCCGGGTCACGGTCTGCCGCTGCTCGACCGGTTCGGTCATGGCGGAGGGCAGTCGGTGGAAACGCTCGGGGAATAGCACGACGGGGACGAAGCCCGCACGGTGGAGAACCGCGTCGGCAGCGCTCTCCTGGGCGAGTCGCCGCGATACCGGTCGGGGCGGTAGGCCGAGTTGGTCCAGGCGCCCAACAATGGCGGTGAGCAGACGGGGGATGCTGCCGCCGTACCAGGCGTGAGGGCCGTCGGGCTCGGAGTCGTAGATCACTTCGTGGAGAGTGGAGTCGTCGGGATGCCCGCGGGTCACCAACCAGCTCTCGGGATGCCCCGGCGGGTGGTCGGTGGGCGGTTCCTGGGGTGGGGAGATGATCAGGTAGCTGTCGTCGGGGAGTTCGGCGTGGACGATGTAGTCACTGAGGCCGTACTCGACGGTGCAGGCCAGGCCGCGCTGCTGAAGCGGCTGGGTCAGGTGGTTGTACCGGTGCTCATGCTCCGACGTGCCAGCGGCGGCTTCCTGGTTGAAGGGTCCGCTGGTGCGCGCGGTGATGCGTGTGCCCTCGCGTTGGAGGGTGACCAGGGTCTGATCGGGGCGCATGTGGGCTTCTCCGCGGCTGGTCGTCCCCAGCGGCCGACGGCGGGAAGCCGCAGCGGGGCGGGGGCTGGTAGGGGTGGTGGCGTTCGTTGAGAATCCGGCGAGCGGGCGGTTTGGCCTCGCCGGAAGTCGGTGCTAGAGGCGCCAGGGCGAGCGGCGCGCGGCAGGGGGGTCCGAAGCCGCCGGGGCGGGCGGCGAAGTGGGAGAGGCACCGCATTGACCGGAGACGGATCGGGCCAGGGCCGCCTGGACACGCCCGGTGTCCGCAGACTGGTCGACGTCGATCCGGTCGGTCAGGTGATCGGCAGCCCTGGCCAACGCCGCTCCGCTGTAGCTGAGTTCGTCGGCGTATTGCCAGCCTTCGGAGTTGCGGATCTCGCGGGCCCGTTCTTCGTAGAGCTCCCGTGACCCGGGCATGGAGCCCTCCATGAGTGCGATGACCTGATCCCACTCGCGGCGGATCTCGCCTGCCCGCGCCAGTACGGAGTCGATCCCCCGCAGGCGCAGCAGGTCGGCGCTGATCGCGCCGTCAAGGTAGTCGGCCTGTTGAGCGGTTGCCCGTACACCAGCGAGGACTTCGGGGCCGTGGGTCAGAAAGGTCTCGACGTGCTCCCAGGCAGCGGCGTCCCGGGCCACCTTGCCGTCGGCGTACCCGGTCTCGTCGTCGGGCCAGCCGTCTTCGTCGCAGTACGAGTCCGAGACGGCATCCCATCGGTCTGACGCCTGCCTGATGCCGTCAACGGCGGAGGCCAGGGCCTGGACGCGCACCCGCCATGCCGCCTGTTCGCTGGTGTCTTGCGGCTGGCTGTCAGGGGAGGTGGGGGAGTCGGGAGGTGTGGGCATGGTTGTTCCCTTGTTCTGTACGGGTGCCTCACCGCGAACGGGGCAGCGAGCGCGCGGCGGACGGTGAGACGGGAGCCGGAGCGTCGCTCTGCTGGCCGGGGGAAGTTCCCCGGGCCGACGCTGCTGGCGAGAGGCGGGTCGCTGCTGCGGCTCGATGCGACCGGGAGCAGATCTCGTGGTCGACGTTCTCCCCGACGAGATGCAGTTCCTCGCCGAGGTCGCTCAGCCGGGAGGCGATAACGTCCAACTCAGACGCGCTGCTTCGGGCGCAGTGGGCGAGACACCACTCGGAGGCGGTTTCGAGTGTCTGGTGCAGGCGGGCCACCGCGCCGAAGTCCCCCGTAACAGCCTCGTGGAACAGGTTGGTGAACTCCTCGGGTTCGGGCTGCGGCGAGGCGGTCGTTCCAGTCAGTGGCCGGTGCGCCGTCGTCCGGACTCGCGGCGGGGCCGGTCGATGGGTGGTGCCGGGGTGCGGCGGCGTTCTCGACCACAACGAGCCCGAGCCCAGACACGAGCCCGGACGAGGAACCCGCGACTCCACGCGGACTCATCGCTGCACTTCACGGAGCTGCAGAGGAATTGAGAATCCGTCAGTCGGAGTGAACTCACTGACTTTCGCCAACATGCGGGCATCGGTGTCGAACAGCTCGCGCTCGGCCGGATGCAGGATGTGCTGGGTTATGAAGCTCCGACCTGCGACTTTCCACAGGCCCCGGCCCTTGGACAGGGCGGACACGGCCTGGGTCTCTACGCCGGTCAGGCCGAGCAGCGACGCGGCGGCGGCGAGCTGGTCGGGCTCCTGGCGGTAGATGATGCGGGTGGAGCAGTCGGCGAGGAGGCCCTCGGCCAGCACCCGGCCGCGCGAGCCAGCGTCGCCCGCACTGAGTAGATCGCTGAGGCGGTGGATGACCATCAGGTTGGCGATGCCGAGCCCTCGACTGAGCTTCCACTGGCTCTGCATGCGCTCCAGGGGGCCGACGTGCCTCATCACACGCCATGCCTCGTCGTAGATCACCCAGCGTCGGCCGCCGTCCGGGTCGGCGAGCGCGGACTCCATCCAGGCGCTCGCGCAGGTCATCGCGAGGACCAGCGCGGTGTCGTCGCCCGAGCCGCCAAGCCGGGAGAGGTCAATGGATAGCATCGGGGTGGTCGGGTCGAAGGCCACGGACGAGGGTGCGTCGAACATGCCGCTCAAGTCGCCGTGCACGAGTCGGCGCAGGGCGTGCGCGAGGTCCTGTGCGGCGGGCCCCATGTGCCCGGCCTGGTCGCCGAGGGCCCGGTCGAGGCGCTCGGGCGAGCCGAGAGTGTGCGCGATCTCGCCGAGCAGGGGCACCGTGTCGCTGGCCACGGCTTCGGAGACGACTAGGTCCAGCGCGAGGTCCAGGGCTGTGTGCTCCATCGGTAGGAGATCGCGCTTCAGCACGGTGCGCGCGAGGCCGGCCAGGAGCAGGAGACGGCGCTTGCGGACCTCGGTCGACCAGTCGTCCTCGCTCACCGATGCGGGCCGGGCAGGCGCGTCCAACGGGTTCAGCCTGCCCGGGAGTCCCGGTCCCAGGGCGATGCTGTAGCCGCCGAGAGCCTGCGCGACGGCCGTCCACTCGCCCTTGGGGTCGCAGGGCACGTAGACCCGGTATCCGTGCGCAATCGCCCTGGTAGCGATGGACTTGGCCAGGGCGGATTTGCCCATGCCGATGATCCCCGCCAGGACGGCGTTGGGGTTGGTGAAGCCCTCGATCCGGCTGTTGCTGTACAGCGAGAACGGGTCATAGCAGAACGCGGCCTCGGCGTGGACGTCCCGGCCGATGAAGATGCCCTCCGCGCCTAGGCCGCCCTCGGCGAGGAACGGATAGGCCCCGGACACGGTGGCGGTGGTCATCCGGTGGGCGGGCAGGCTGAGCTTGCCGCCGCGTGCCGAGGAGGAGCCGGGGCGTCCGGACGGCGGGTAGGTCGGCCGCAGCTCCGGGTCGAAAGTCTCCTCGTCGCGGCGCTTGGGCGGGGCTCCAGCGAGGCGGGCCTGGCGGCGGGCCTCGGCGAAACCGGCGCGGGCGGCTCGCTGCTCGGCACGCGATGTCTTGCGGGGGACGAACAGGTGGGAGGCGCTGGCGCGGGTGCGGGGCATGAACGTTTCTCCAGATGGAAGGCAGGGTCAGTGGCGGACGAGGCCGGTGAATGGCGCGTGCAGGTCGGCCGGGGTGGTACGGCGGCGGACCAGGTGCGCGGTGCGCTGGTGGCGCTGGCAGATGGTCAGCTCCGGTGCGCCTTCTGGCAGGCCGGCCTGGCACGTCTCGCGGTCGGGCACCTCGCCGGAGTCCGGCCGAGGCGCCGCGTGGTAGGCGGCGTGGACGTGGTCGGCGGCCTGCCAGATCCGGGTGCGGGCGGCGCGGAGCTGGTCGCCCTCGGTCGGCACGAGCTGGCCTGTGCGGGCAGTGTGGACGTCGAGCAGGCCGTGCAGCGAGACGAGATGGGCGTGCAGGGCGTCCAGCTCGGCGCGGGTGGTGACGAGCGGACCGCCTGGAACGTTGAGCGCGCGGTGGAAGTCGAGCGCGGCGGTGGCGAAGGGCACGAAGTCCTGCGCGGTCGGGGTGGCGGTGCGGGACATGGGGGTGCTCTTTCGGAAGGGAGGAGGGCCGGCATCAGGCGGCGAGGGCCAGCGGCATGGCGGCGGCGGTGAACGCTTCGGCCTGCTGCCAGGTGAGCGGCCGGAGGTCGAGCTGGGCGCCGACCGCCGCGGTCTCCACGACCGCGCACGCGGACCGCAGCTCCTCCTCGGAGTCGGCCGAGACGGTCAGCAGGCCGGTCAGGGCGACATCCGCGTGGCCCGCGATGAGCTGGCGTTCACGGGACTTGATGTCCTGGTACTCGATCGAGTCCGCTTCGGAGTCGACCTGGCCGCGCCGGGCGCGCTCGGAGGCGTCTGCGATGACCGAAGCCTTCCGGCGCTGGACATCGCGCAGGGCGGCGTCCAGCCCCTTCGGCTCGTACGACAGCGACAGGGTCCGCCGTACCCCGGCGGTGAACAGGAGCTGGTGCAGGAAGCCCGCCGACGTCTCGGTGCGGGGCCAGTTCTCCACCCAGTACGTGGAGTGGACGGCGGAGTCGGTCGCGATGTGGTCCGACTTCTCGACGACCACGACCGGGCCGGCAGCGGCGGGGTCGGCCTCGGGACGGTCGGAGGAGGACCAACGGTCCAGCGTGGCAAGGGCCTTGGGGTCGTATGCCGTTCGCACGACTGCCGCGATCTCGTGGGCGGTGAGCCAGCCGGTGGGGTTGAGCCCGGCGGTGCGCGCGGCCTGGTCGAAGGTCGAGGTCAACTGCGACAGGACGCTGAAGGACCCGGTCAGACCGCCTCCGGCCTGGTTGATCAGACGTCGCGCGGCCTTGGCGTCCAGCGAGACCGCGACGTACGCCTCGTGAGGAGCCGCAGCCGGGCCCGCGCTCTGGATCAGCTCGCTGTAGATCGCGCCGGCCACCGGGGCGTCGGGCTGGCCGTGCTCCTCCCAGTACCGGCGAAGGGCGTCGCCGGAGTCCGGCACGGTGCGCTCGATCACCTGAATCCGGGCGACCTGACCGGTGCGGGCCAGCGCGGCGAGCGCGCGACCCCAGCCGTTGACGTTGGCGTTCTGAGTGCCCGGGTCGAGCAGCGCGTAGGCACGGGAGGACACCTTGACGACGGCCGTCAGCGTACCGGTGTCGGGATTGTGGACCGCGCCGTACCGACGGCCGGGTGCGGTGACCACGCGCAGGCTGGCGGCGGTACCGGGCAGGTGGAGGAGTCCTTCGCGGACCGGGCGGCGGGACGGCCGGACGAGCCAGATCAACTGGCCCCGCATCCGACGGTACACGTACCGGGTGACGATCGGAGCCCAGTCGGCCAGGGCTCGGCCCCGGTAGCGAACGAAGACGAGCAGGGCGATCGCGGCCCACAGCGGGATGAGTTCGAGAGCGCCGACCACGCCACGGGTGAGGATCACGGCGAGCAGGAGAAGGCCGGTGACGCTCACGACGATCAGTTGCGGGGCGATCAGGCCGAGCAGGATGCCGCGCCTGCTGCGGTGCGGGAACTTCACGGTGGCCGTGGTGGCTTCGGCCTGGGGGTTGTCAGACATGGCGGTTCCAGACAATGGGAGCGGGCGGGAAGGGGCGGGAGGCGCGGCGCTCTTCTGGAGGTCATCGCAGGACTCCGTTTCGGGTGGCCGGGGGAAAGGGGCGGGCCGGAGGGATACGGCCCGCCCCCTTGTGGTGGTGGGTCAGGACCCGGACGGCGGCTGGTTGGGGTAGACCCAGCTCGTCGGAGTCGGGGAGCCAGTCGCTGACGGACCGGTGGAGGGCGGCGGTGCGGCGGGACCGCTGGGCGGCACGGCACCTACGCGGGTCAAGCTGCTGCCCGGAGCCGACGCACCGGCGGGCGGGGCGGCGGAGGGCGTGCCCCCTTCGGAGCCTCCTGCTTCGGTGTCGGCAGGCCGTGTGATCAGCGCAGGGATGCCGGGGCGCTGGATCAGGGCGCGGCCCTTGTCGCCGGAGGCGTTCGGGTCCTCGCCGTACCGGAAGCTGGTCCGCGGCTTCGGGGGTCCGGCGTCGATGCCCTCCTTGCTCAGGTTGCCGCCGGTGGGGTTGATGCCGGAGGCGACACCGTCGCTGCCCGCGCCGGGGACCCGGCGCGGCCCCTGCGGAGCAGGAGTGCCGGTGCTGGCCTGCATCGCGAGGCTGCCCGCGGTCTTCGCGGCCCCTGCGGCGACCGCCATGCCGGCGACGCCGGTACGGTGCAGGTCGTCGTGTCCGCCGCCGTCGCTCGCCCAGTGGACGAACTTGTAGGTGGCGTACGGGCAGAGTAGGACCAGGACCATCACGACGATGCCGGCCATCGCGTCGGACAGGGCGGCCATTCCGTCTTTGGCATCGGACTTGCCCATCGCCGAGACGCCGATCAGGAAGACCACGGTCATCAGCAGTTTCGACACGACGAGGGTGGCAGTGGCCTCGATCCAACCCCGCCGCCAGCGCTTGGCGACGTCCCAGCCGCCGCCGGCTCCGGCGAAGACCGCGAGGGCGACCATGATCAGGACGCCGACCTTGCGGGCGACCATCACGCCCCAGTACATGAACGCGCCGATCGCGCAGCCGAAGGCGACCAGGGCTGGGACTGTCCAGCCGAGGCCGTACATCGCCCCCAGGTCGTTGACCTTGATGACGCGGCGGATCGCGTCGTCCACTGAGTGGACGTTAAGTCCGTTTCTCGTAGCGACCTCGTCCGGGTTGGGTGAGGAAGCCTTGTCGGACGAGGCGTCCGAGGCGGCTGCGGGTGAC
>NZ_JBITCT010000116.1:0-9923 GCF_044453465.1 Streptomyces sp. NPDC051677 | reverse complement strand
CTCGGTCAGCATGCGGCAGGAACGAATCCTGCCCGCCGACGCCATCCGTGCCCTCCCCAAGGGCACCGCGCTCTGCTTCGCCACCGGTATGCGGGTCGCCATGCTGGACCTGCGCCCGTGGTACCTGGAGCCCGGAGCGGAGGAGCTGTCCGCGGCGTCGGCCCGCGCGTCCAGGGCGATCACCGCCCGCGCCGTAGCGAAGCACGCGCCGACGCAGTCCGACTTCGGGAAGGCCGTGTGAACGCCGCCCGGCTGCACCTGGTGCCGGTGCGCTCACGTGAGGCGAAAGACTTCGTGCGCGCCGGGCACCGCCACCACCCGCCCCCCGCAGGTCAGATCTCCGCCGTCGGGCGCCGGCGCCGAGACCGGCACGCTGCGCGCCGTGGCCATCGTCGGCCGGCCGGTTGCCCGCCACCTTGATGACGGCACCACCCTCGAAGTCACCCAGACCGCCAGCGACGGCGCACGCAACGCCAACTCCCTGCTGTACGGGGCATCGTGGCGCGCGGCGAAAGCCCTCGGTTACCAGCGCCTGATCACCTTTGCCCAGGCGGGCGTGAGCGGCGCGTCCCTGCGCGGCGCGGGACGGGGCCTGATCGCCGGCCGCCCGCCCCGGGCCGGATGGCACACCCCCTCCCGGCCCCGGGCCGGCCACGGCAACAACCACATCGCCCGCTTCCTGTGGCAAGCCCCCTGACACACATGCCTGGAGACGCCCTGCACACTTACGAACCCACCGACCTCGACGAAATGTCCCCGCGCCAGGCCGTAGACGCCGTGACCGCGGACATCCGCGACCACCACATCACCGTGGACGGCACCGGCCTGTTCAACGCCACGCGGCACATCGGCCTGCTGTGCCACCTCGCCGCACGCATGGCCGCCGACGTCGAATACCAGCTGGCCCCGAACATCGCCGACCTCCCGCCCGCCGAGGCCCTCGGCGCGAGCGCCGGCCACGTCGGGCGGGCCATCGCCCACTACACCCAGGCCCTCGCCCCGCTCATCACCCTCACCACCACGGCGCAGAACACGCTCCAGCAACAGCTCGACTCGCTCGACCACCACAGCCGCCTGCGGATCCACCTCGACGACGCCAGGCGGGCCCTGGCAGCAGCCCGCACCGCGCTGGAGGTACCGCGGACCCCCGCTGCTTCGAGCACACCCACCCCAGCCCCGTTGCCCGCCCCGGCTATCCGGCGCCGCGCATGACGACACCGCCCACCGATGGCCTTCTCTTTGAAGTGGCCCCGCCACCGACGCCGGTTGAACGGCTCATGCTGCTCGCAGACCAGTACGTGCAGCACAACGACACGCTCGACCGCCTCCTGCGAGCCGGATCGCAGTCCGAGCCCGACGCCCACGTCGCCTCTGCCCAGCGACTCGCCTCCGCGACCCGCACCGCCATCAAAGCAGTCACCGACGAACGCCTCTACGAAAGTCACGAGCTGTCGGACGCGGTGGTCCGTCTCCAGCAGCTCGCCTTCCTGAGCAGCGCCTCCACTGACCACCGCCTTCCCATGGCGCGCACCCTGACCGCCCTGGCCCCCGAAGCCGTCATGAGCTGCGCCGACAGCATCGCCCACGAAATCCGACGCCGCCGCTGGAGCACCACCGATACTCCAGACCACCAGCTGACCGCCACGCAGCGCACCGCCCTGTGGGAGATCGCCTGCGGGCACGTCGTGGCCACCCGCTCCCTGGGACGGCAGTACGTCCACTACCGCGACGAGCGCGTACTCATCGGCACCCTGCGGTCGCTGGAGGCGAACGCTTTGGCCGAGCGCGTCCCGAACTCCGCGTCCTCCGCCTACGCGGGCGGACCGCTTCAAGACCGAGTCCGTCTCACCGCCGCCGGCATCACCGACCTGGCAGCCGCCATCAGCCGCCCAATCACCGCCAGGCCACCCGGCACGACACCCGCGCCCGTCCCCACCGCCGCGACGACGGCCACCCGAAGCCGCTGACCGACCCTCCGGAGCCACACCACCCCATGCCCCTGCTCGACCTGGCAGAACACGCACAACAACTCCGCACTCTGGCATGCGACTTCGAGGCCCTGCACGCTCGCGTTCGGGGCGTCTCCTACACCCCCGGCACCGACGCGCTGCGCCAGATCAGCCCGCTTCTGCTCATGACCCAGGACCTGACGGCCACCGTCCTCGTCCGCCTGGGCGCGCTCGACTCCAGCACGTACTCCAGCGTCGCCGGCAGCCGCGCGAGCCTGGAGTGCCTGGCCTCGGTCGTGGTCGCCTCCTCCCTGGCCGGCAACGACCTCGCCAGCGCGCTGCACGCCAACCCCTATGAAGGGGCGCCGTTCCCCGGCTATCCGGCGGACGACGCGTCGGTGCGCACCGCTCGCCACGCCGAGGCCATCCCGAAGATAACCGGCCACCTCGCTGACGCCGCCCACCAGCTCGACCTGAGTGCGACCGGGTGCCACTACGTCGCCACCGGCATCACCCGCGACCTCGCCGCCACACGGGAGGGAGCGGCTACCGCGCAGCGATCTGCCGGCCCTCCGCTGACCAGCGCCCAGTACGACGCCCTCAAGGCCAATCCGTCCCCGCTAGCCCGCGACGTACGGAGCTAAGGGCATCGGAAGCCGTATCGGGTCATCACCCCACCGCCCGGCATACCGCCCACCGAAAACCCCTGGACCACCTTGTCTCTTCTGGACATCCCCGATGTGTTCATCGGGTCCACCGACGACGGGCACACCTTCGTCGTCCTCAACCGCCGCATCCGCGACACCGACCGGCTGCTGACCGATGCCGGATTCCTCACCCGCGAACACCTCGGCCGCACGCTCTACCTGCTGCCACCGAGCACCGCGCAGGACGCGCACGAGCGCGCCGGAATCGCGATGTACGGGCTCCTGGCCCACACCCACGACCTCGTCGACCTCGCCTGGACCACGCGCCAGGACGGCGCAACCCCGTCACGCGAGCCCGACGTGACCATCCGCTTCACCGACCACGCGGTCACCGCGACCGCGGCCACGGGCCACGCCGACGCCATTCTCGCCCAGCACGGCTTCATATCAGCGGGGGAGAAGCAACAGCACGCACTGCCACCCGGACTCGGTGAACGCGACGCGCTCAGTGCCGTTGTCCGCGCCGAGGCCCACCTCTACGCCGACGGCATCAGCGTGCACATCGGCCTCGGCATCGCGACCCCGCAGGACATTCCACCGGCACCATCCCGCCCCGGTGCCGCCCCCGCACCGCCGCCCACCACACAGGTCCAGCGGCGCAGCCGCTGACCACCACCCGCTTCCCCCCAGAGCACTGCACCATGCGCAAGCGCCGTCTGCCCTTTTGACCATTCGCTCTGCGGCGGCCGGCCCCCGAACTCAAGCTGCCCGCGCCGCCGCCCGGTCATCGGTCAGCGCTGTACCCGAGGCCCGAACGCCAGCGCACCTGCGCCTTGCCAACCCCACACGATCGCGCCGCTGACTTTCCCGCCCGGCCGCCGGGGGTCGCCTCCCCGATATCCGCCCGCCCCCAGGACGGCGGCAAGCGCAGTGAGGTGCCGAACGGCCAGTCCCACCAATCCGGCCCGGACGGCGAACGGCTGCCCCCTACTGATCCCCCCTTTGGAAGTCCTACCTGTGCGCAACCCTCCTTCTGCCACCGAGGCGTTGAAGGTCTCCGCCGCGGACGGTACTCGCCTGTCCGTCTACCGCGACACCCCTGTGCGTCCGCGTCCCGGCGGCGCGACGGTCGTGCTGGTGCACGGCGCGTCCGTCACCGCGGACCTGTGGCGCGTCCACGCCCGGCACCTGACCGGCCTGGGCTTGACGGTCGTGCGCTACGACCAGCGCGCGCACGGTCACACCCCGCCCGGCCCGGCACCGCTGACGATCCGGCAGCTCGCCGACGACCTGCACCACATCCTGACCCACGTCGTCCCCGCCGGGCCGCTCGTGCTCGCCGGCCATTCCCTGGGCGCCCTCGTCCTGCAGGAACTCGCCGCCCTGCACCCGCAACACCAGGCCCGCATCCGGGGCATGGTGCTGTTGTCGGCCACCGCACGCGGTGCGACCGTGCTGCCCGGACGCGACCCGCGCGCCTGGCTCCTGGCCGCCGGACGCAGCCTCGCCGCCCTGACCTGTACCCGGGCGCCCCGCACGGTGGACTTCCTGCGGCGCCGGCTGCCCACCACACACCCCTACAGCCTTTCGCCCCACCCCGACCGGCCGGCCGACGGGCCACCGCGGTGCCGCCACGGCATCCGCCACACCCGCACCCGCGATCTCGCCGACCTGTGGCAGTGCCTGCGCCGCTACCAGCCGCGCGACGCCACCGCGCTCAACCAGTTCGGCGACCGGCTGCTGCTGATGGCCGGCGCGGACGACCGGCACATCCCCGCCGCCCACACCAGGCAGCTGGCCGCCCAACTCCCTGCCGCTCGCCTGGAGATCCTCCCCCGCACCACGCACGCGCTGCCCGTCCGCCACCCCGCGCTCATCACCGACCGCATCGCCCGCCTCGCCGCCGAACCGAGCCCCCACCATCCTCACCCCCAGGACCGATCATTTCTGAACTCCCTGCCTTCCGGGCAATTTCACTAGGTGCCGGTATCCAGTCCAGCGCCATGCTCGCCCTCTCCGCACAAGGCATACTCCCGAAGGTCGACTACGCAATTTTCGCCGACACAGGCTGGGAACCGAGAGCCGTTTATTCCCATCTCGACCGGCTGGAGCGAGAAATAGCCAGACCCGCAGGCATACCCGTTCTCCGCGTATCGTCCGGAAACATACGCAAGGATGCCCTGGACCCCGACCACAGGTTTGCATCGATGCCGCTCTACATCCTGAACAAGGACGGAAATCCGGGTATGACCAGGCGGCAATGCACAGGCGAATACAAAATAAAGCCAATCAAGAAAAAGGTCCGGGAACTCCTCGGATACCCTTACCCGCTGCGGATCCCGAAGGGCATGTTCGTCGAGCAGTGGGTCGGTATATCCACCGACGAATTCCACCGGGCCAAGGATGCCGACGTCAAATACATGCACAATCGGCACCCGCTCATCGACCTCAATTGGTCCCGCGCGGACTGCGTCCGCTACCTGACCTCCATAGGGCTGGAAGACACGCCAAAATCGAGCTGCCTTGGGTGCCCATTTCACGGAAATCAGCAATGGAGAAATATCCGGGATACCAGCCCTGAGGAATGGGCGGACGTCGTCGCCTTCGACGTGGCTATCCGCCAGGGCAACGCCCGCGCGAACGCCGCCGGGAGCCCGCTGCTCGGCCAGGCGTTCCTGCACCGCTCCCGCGTGCCGCTCGATCAGGCCCCCATCGATCACGTCACGGCCGCCGAGTGGGCAGCGCGTCAGCAGGAGCTCGACGACCGGGCAGCCACGGTCGAGGAGCTGGAGAACGGTGTGGCCGACGGCTGTTCTCCCTGGGCCTGCCGGGGTGAAGGCGAGCCGGTACAGAGCGACTTCGGGCTGGCTTCTTGAGGCGGATCATCCTCGACCTGTTCGCCGGCCCCGGCGGCTGGAGCAGGGCACTGGGCGTCCTCGGCGCGGGTGACGTCGGCCTGGAATGGGACGAGTGGGCCTGCAAAACCCGTTCCGCTGCTGGGCAGTTGACGGTCCGGGCCGACGTGGCGATGTATCCGACGTGGCCCTTCATCGGCCGCACGCGCGGGCTGATCGCCTCTCCTCCCTGCCAGGCGTGGAGCATGGCCGGCAAACGCCTCGGCCTGGTGGACCAGCCGCTGGTACACGCGGCGGTCGAGGACCTGGCCGCCTGACGTGACACACGCGAACGCCTCCTCGCCGCGTGCCGCGACGAGCGCTCCCTGCTCGCAGCCGAGCCCATGCGCTACCTGCATGCTCTGAACGCGGTCGGCGAGCCCGACTGGGTCGCCATGGAGGAGGTGCCGGACGTCCTGCCCCTGTGGAAGCAGTACGCGGCCGTCCTGCGCGGATGGGGATTCTCGGTCTGGTACGGGATCCTCAACGCCGCCGACTTCGGCGTTCCGCAGACCAGGAAGCGGGCGATTCTGATCGCCTCCCGGGTCCGTACCGCACAGCCTCCCGTGCCTACGCACTCCCAAGCCGCCGAGCCGGAATCGCTGTTCGGGCCGGGCCGCGCCCGCTGGGTGAGCATGGCCGAGGCCCTGGGATGGGGCGCGACCGACCGGCCCGTTCCCACAGTCTGCGCCGGCGGCGGGCCCGGCGGCGGACCCGAACCGTTCCCATCGGGCTCCCGCAAGACACTTTCCGATGCCCGGGAGCGCGGCACCTGGATGCCCAGGCCGGACGGAGTGGTCCTGAAGTCCCGTCGCGAAGGCCCCGGGTGGAAGGCCCGGCACGGCACACGCGAGAACCGGGCCGCCGACGCTCCAGCGCCGACGTTCACCACCGAGGCCCACCGCTGGTCCTGGTCCCTGCGCAGCAACAACCAGGCCAACGCCACCGTCCGTCCGCTGTCCGAGCCGGCAGGCACACTGTTCTTCGGGCACCGGGCGAACGAGTGCACCTGGGTCGCCGAACCCGCCTCGGCTCCGGCCGGGGACACGGACGCGCCAGCGGTGCCGGAGCCGATCCGCATCACCGCGCGCGAGGCCGGCCTCTTGCAGACCTTCCCCGCCGACTATCCCTGGGCCGGCAATAAGGGTCAGCAGTTCTCGCAGATCGGCAACGCAGTACCGCCGTTGCTCGCTGGCCATCTCCTTGCCCCGCATCTCGGCGTCGCCCTCGACCCCGACGACTTCACTCTCGCTGCCTGATGCCCCACGCCCCCGAAACCGATGAAGACGACTTCGTCGCCATTGCACGGCCGCAGCCTGTCTTCCACGTCGAGCAGGCCCTCCTCGGCGCGCTCCTTCTCGATCCGCACCGTCTCGGCGACGTGACCGGGATTGCAGCCGACTCGTTCTCCACCGCCACCCATGCCGCCGTGTTCGCTGCGATCAGCACCCTGCCTCCGCCCGAGCCCTCCGAGCACGCGAAGAACACCACATGGCTCAACCAGGTGCTCGCCACGGGCCGCGAACAGGCGCGCGGATTGACCGCCTCCGACCTGCACGCCTTCATCCAGGTCTGCCCCTGGCCCCGCCACGCAGCGGCCTATGCGCGGATGGTCGAGGCCGAACACGCCCGCCGCCGTCTGCAGACAGCCGCAGAACGCCTCGTCCAGGCCGTCCACGACGCCTCCCTCCCGCACCCCATCCAGACGGTGCTCGCCCAAGCCGACGCGCTCACCACGGTCGTGGACGACATCGCAGCTCGATTTCCACCGCGCTCAGGCGTGCTGCCCCGCTCCCCGGCACCGCCACCAGCCATCGCGCCCGACCACACGGAGGCGGTCGAGGAAGAACAGCTGCTGCTGGCTACCGCCACCGCCCACCCCTCCGATATCGAGTCCGTCCAGTGGCTGCTCCCCGACGACTTCACTCTGCCCCTGCACGCCGGCCTGTGGCAGTGCCTGACCGCCCTGGCCCGGCGCCGCGAGCCCATCGACCCCGTCACCGTCCTGTGGGAGGCCCAACAGCGCGGCCTACTCGACCACGGAAGCGATCCGCGCGAAGTACTCCGCCTGCTGGCCGAACCGGCCGGTTCCGTGGAGCACTGGGGCGAACGCGCCCTGCAGCGTTCCCTCCTGGCCACCGCCGATTACACCGGCCGGCGCATCGAGGCGTACGCCAGCGACCCGGCGAACACCCCGTTCCAACTCGTCGTCGGTACCCGCCGCTCGCTCGCCGACATCGGCGCCGTCCGCACCCGCTGGCAGCACGCCAGCGGAACGGTCCCGACACCACAACCGCGACCCGCGCCCACCACCCGCGCCGGGCCGCCGACCACCACGGTCCCGCACACCGCCCGTGCCGCGCGGGCCACCCGATAGCACCCCGCACACGCTGGTGGCCGGACCCGAAAACCCGGCCACCGGTAGAAGAGACGACACCCACGTGACTCCCACCATCGACGCCCACGTCCACCTCGACACCCACCCCACCCATCCCAGCGCGGTGATCGCCGTCCTTACGGGCAGCCAAACCCACGTTGCCCACTTGGGTCTGGAAGCAGCCGACTGGACAGTCGTCGCCGACAACACCCTGGTCCTGGTCCGCATCGACCACGAGGAGCCCTACTGGGCGCAGGAAGCAGCCCAGCACCTGGCCGCCGAAGGCATCGCCGTCGAGATCACCCCTCGGCTCCGGGAGGCCATGGCCGAGGAATGGACCTGGGCGAACTATCCGATGCCGTGGTGTACCCGCAGCGAAATCCGTGAGGTATCCAATCAGGCGCAGAAGATCCACGACGACATCCGCCACGGCCATCTCCTCATCCACGCCCACGCCCACGACGGCAACACCACCGTCGCGGTCGGCACCTACCTCGGCCGCACCGGCAGGTCCGTCTACCTCCACGGCGAGGACCACCTGCGCCAGGTAGCCGACACCTTCGACTCACCCGCCCAAGCCCTGCTCGCCTTCGAGAAGATTCACGCTGCAGATATGCGCCCAGGCCCAGCGCCTCTGACCGACACCGAACGCGCCGCCGCCGAAGCCCGCACCCCGCTCGTCCTCATCGCAGCCAAGCCTGAACCGGCCCGCCCGGAGCCGGAGACCGTTCCCGTCCACCTGGCAGATGCCGGCGACCACGATGCCCTTCTCGACGCATTCCTCGCCGCGCACGACGAGTGGGAGAAGTGGCGCACCTGGACCGACGACACCACACACGCCATCCACGAATCCCAGACCCTGCGCATCGAGCGCGTCCACGAAGCCCTCCCCCGAGAGACCGCCTGGACGGTGGCCGCGTACGAGACGCCCGTCTCCGACCGGATGTGGCACCTCACCGCGACCGGCACCACCCCCGCGCCCGTGCTCCAAGCCCTGCTGCACCACCTCGCTGAAGGCGACGCATGGGACACCGCCATCGGCAGCCCCGTCGACGAAAAAACCGTCACCGCCGCCACCAAACCCCTCACCGACGCCGGATGGAAGCACACCGTCGACGGACGCTGGATCCGCTGGACAACCCCGTCCGGGGACGTCGGTATCCAGTTCGACGCCTTCGCCGCCCAGACGCCGAACAGCACACTCGCCACCTGGACCATCTGGGCCGGCCCCAGCATCGACCACCCCACCTGGACCATCACGGCATCCCCCTACACCCCCAGCGTGCTGCTGACCGACCTCGCCGAGAACCTGGCGCACGGCACCGGGCCTCGGAGGTACACCCCCGTGGAGGTTAAGCGGCCCGCGCACCTCAGCACCGCCCCGACGGGGCCGCGCCCCAGAGCGACAACAGCCCACTCGAGCCGATCCCGCTGACGGAGTTTGCCCGTGTCCAGCCCTCGGTCACCGCGCAGCTGGCCTGGCATCGGGCATCGAACACCGATGGGCAGGGGATCGGGCTTCGGGAGCGCGACTATGGTGAGACCGGTGGCGGCGCGACGGCGTCCCCGCAAAATGATCGGAGGCAGGAGTTGACAGGTGGCAGACGCTGACCGGCTGCCGTTGCCGCTCAGACCGGACGCGCGGCTCTGGATGACCGTCTCGCCGCAGCGGAGGGTTCTCGGTGTGGTACACAACATCACATCAGCCACCCGCCTCCTGGACCTTCTTGCGGTCTTCGACGGCGACGAGCGGATTCAGGTTGTCTTCTCCTGCACAGACTCCTCCGCCCTGGACGGAGGCGTATCCGAATTCTTGGTCCGCCGGGGAATGCTGACGATTCCTTGGCGGGTCGCCGTCGCGGAGAATTTCGACCTGGCTCTCGCTACAAATCGAGGTGGAGACTTGCACAAGCTTCGATTTCCACTGATAGGCGCACCTCATGGGGCAGGATATAATAAACACTTGAGCCGGGAGCCGGGAGCCGGGAGCCGGGAGCCGGGAGCCGGGAGCCGGGAGCCGGGAGCCGGGAGCCGGGAGCCGGGAGCCGGGAGCCGG
>NZ_JBITCT010000115.1:0-10378 GCF_044453465.1 Streptomyces sp. NPDC051677 | reverse complement strand
GACCCGCTACGACAAGACCGCCGAGTCCTACCAGGCAGCTGTCACGCTCGCCTCGCTCCTGATGTGGGCGTGACATTTGAAGACAACTCCTAGGACAGGTCCTGGCGGTTTCGGATGAGTGTGCACCGGTGTGAAACGGTTTCCGGCGGGCACCCGCAACGCGATCGGGGGCAGGATCGGGCGTCAGGAATGCGATGGCCGCCGTGATCGTTGACGATGGCAGTACCACTTTGACGGACAACCGAAGGATCAAGAGCTCGTGAGCAGCAAGGTCCCCCCGATCATCCTCAACAACGGCGTGGAGATGCCCCAGCTGGGCTTCGGCGTCTGGCAGGTGCCGGACGACGAGGCGGAGCAGGCGGTCTCCACCGCCCTGGAGGCCGGGTACCGCAGCATCGACACAGCGGCGATCTACGGCAACGAGGAGGGCACCGGCCAGGCCATCGCCTCCTCCGGTGTGCCCCGCAAGGACATCTTCGTCACCACCAAGCTCTGGAACAGCGACCAGGGGTACGACGCGACGCTCCGCGCGTTCGACGCCTCCCTGGAGAAGCTCGGCCTGGACTATCTGGACCTGTATCTCATCCACTGGCCGCTGCCGGCTCGTGACACGTACGTCGACTCGTACAAGGCGTTCGAGAAGCTCCTCGCGGACGGCCGGGTACGGGCCATCGGCGTGTCCAACTTCCTGCCGGAGCACCTGGAGCGGCTGATCGGTGAGACGTCGGTCATCCCGGCGGTCAACCAGATCGAGCTGCACCCGCACCTGCAGCAGCACGCCTCCCGCGCGTTCCACGCGGACCAGGGCATCGCCACCGAGGCCTGGTCCCCGCTCGGCCAGGGCAAGGGCCTGCTGGAGGTCCCGGCGATCGTGGCGATCGCCCAGAAGCACAACCGCACCCCGGCCCAGGTCGTGCTGCGCTGGCACCTCCAGCTCGGCAATGTCGTGATCCCGAAGTCCGTGACGCCGTCGCGGATCAAGGAGAACATCGAGGTGTTCGACTTCAGCCTGGACACCGAGGACCTGGCGGCGATCAGCGCGCTGAACGAGGACCGGCGCATCGGTCCGGACCCGGGTACGTTCGACCTGGGCTGAGCTTTCCCCGCACGTGTCGAGGGCGCCCTCCTGATCAGGGGGGCGCCCTCGACACGTCGGACGGGCCCGTCGGTCGGGTTCGTCGCCCGCGCCCGTCAGTTGGGCTGCCCGACCGGCCGTACGACGACGGTGTTGATGTCGACGCCCGCGGGCTGCCGGATCGCCCAGACCACGGTGTCGGCGATCTGGTCGGCGGTGAGCAGGTGGCCGGGCGGCAGGCTGCCATAGCCGTCCCAGAACGGGGTCTCGACCCGGCCGGGCGCGATCAGCGTCACGCCGACGCCCCACTCGGTGACCTGACGGCGGGTGTTCTCCGCGAGACCGGTCACCGCCCACTTCGTCGCCCCGTAGATGTTGCCCGGCGTGTGCACGAAACCGGCGACGCTGCCGACCAGCACGATCCGTCCCCGTGTCTCCTTCAGCGCGTCGATCGACGCCCGGACGAGGAGCGCGGGCCCGAGGACGTTGGTCAGCACCATGTCGGTCCACCCGGCCGGGTCGCCCTCGGCGACCGAGTCGTGGGTGGCGGTCCCCGCGTTGGCGACGACTGTGTCCAGCCGGCCGAAGTCCTTGAGCGTACGGTCGACCGCCGCCTGTACGGAGTCGTAGTCGGCGGCGTTCCCGGCCACCGTCGACAACCCGTCCGGGTCACCGAGTTCCGCGGCGAAGGCACGCAGTCGTTCCTCGCCGCGGCCCATGACGGTGACCCGGTGTCCGGCGTCCAGCAGCTGCCGCGCGACGGCCGCCCCGATGCCGCTGCCGCCCCCGGTGATCAGCGCGACCGGAGAATCCGATGTGCCGGAAGAGTTGCTCATGACGTGCCCCCATTAGCGATGCCTGCGTTGCGTGGGTCGCAGTTCATCAGTTGGAGCACTCTCCAAGTCAAGCCCCAACCAACGGACTTGATCCAGAGCGGCCTTCTAAACCGCTTTCACCGCCGTGTGCACCGTGTGAGCCGCGAGCACGAAGACGTCCGCCCTTCGGTGCACTCCCTGCTCGTCCTGGGGGTCGAGCAGCCGGTCGAGCGTGGCGCGGTCGTCCGGGTCGAGGGTGTCGCCGAACACGTCCCGCAACCGGGACAGGGACTCGACGATGTGGGCGCGGGCCCGGTCGGAGGCAGGAGCGGGCAGGTCGAGCAGGAAGCTGCGGGTGCGGTTGTGCTTGAGGCCGGCCGCGCCGAGCAGCGCCGCCCAGTCCTCGGTCTCGGCGACGGAGCCGGGCAGGTCGGCCCGCATCCGCGCGAACCACTCGGACTCCAGCGCGTCGAGCCGTGCCTCCAGACCCGGTCGCCCGAAGCCCAGGTCGCGCGGCAGGAACCGGGCCGGCAGACCGCCCTCCATGATCGCCAGGGTTCCGCCCGGCGCGAGCCGCTCCGCGAAGGCGGTCAGCGCGGCGCGCTGGTCGCCCAGGTGATGCAGACTGCGGCCGGCCCACATCAGGTCGGCCGGATAATCCAACTCGTCGAGTACACCGGGGAGTTCGCCGGTCAGAGTGTCGAAGCGGTCGCTGTACCCGAGCCGGTCGGCCCGCTGCCGGGCCCGGTCCAGCAGCGGCGCGGAGCCGTCGACCGCCATGACCCTCGCCCCCGGGAACGTCTCGGCGAACAGACAGGAGATGACGCCGGGTCCGCTGCCCACGTCCACGATCAGCCCCGGCTCGGTCACCTCCTTGCCCAGCCAGGACAGGGCGCGCTCGTACAACGGGGTGAACAGCTCGGCCTGCGCTTCCAGGTGCGGGGCCATCGCGGCCCAGTCGATGTCGGTGTGGTGGCCGTGCCCGTGACTGTGCCCGTGCCCGTGCCCCGAACCGTGGTCGTCGTCCTGGGTGTGCTGGTCGCCGTGGGATGCGTGCGAATCGTGCGCCATGGTGGTCAGCCTCTCTTCCGGTGTGCCGTCAGCGTGCGCCGACGCACCGGAGGAGGGCCACTCCTGTTGCCGGGACGGCAAAAAAAGAAATGCGGACGGCAAGCTCTTTCGAGCCGGTGATCCGCCGGGGCCCGGCCCGGGAGGGCTGATCGACCCCGACGGATCACCGTCGCCTCAACTCACCGCCGTGCGGATCACCGCCGTGCGGCCTGTTGCACCAGCCGACCTACAGCGGCGGGTACGCGTTCTGCATCAGCTGCTGGAACTGGGCCGAGAACCAGTGCCCGGACAGCGGGGCGTTCGCCAGGGACCCCGACATGCTGTTGCCGTTGCGCGGGTTGCCCGTGTAGGTCGGGTCGCACATCCGGTCGAAGCCCTTGCCCTCGTCGTTGGCGATGGCGGAGCTGGAGCCGTCGGACTCGCCCGGCGGCTTCATCCACACGTACGCGTCGATCCCGGCGGCCGGAGCCGCCTTGGGCCGCTCACCGAGGCCGGCGCCGGACTGGTTGCACCAGTTGCCGATGTGGATGCGACGGTCGTAACGGCCGCCGTTGACATAGGTGTCCACGCTGGTCGTGGCGCCCGGCCCGGTGGGCCGTGCGGTACCGCCCCAGCCGTTGCGGGAGGTGTCGATCAGCATGCCGATGTTCGACCTGAAGCCGGTCGAGATCAGCTGGTTGCGGAAGGCCTGGGCGTACGACAACTCGTCGACGTAACGGTTCCAGTCCACCCACTTGGACTCGCGGACCGACTTGCCGGCCACGGAGTCGTTGATCGTGAAGTAGTTCTCCTTCAGGGCGCTGTAGTTCGCCGTGTTGGTGATGAAGCCGTGCACGTCGTCGACGGTCGCGCCCTCGGCCGTGGCGGCCTGGTAGAAGACCTGGGCGGAGGGGGCGAAGTTGTCGTCCCAGCCGAGCCAGCCGTGGTGACCGGCGTCGATGTAGTTGTAGACGTTGGGGATCGCGCCGAGCTTGTTCAGCGCGTAGCCGACGCCCTTCACGTAGTTGCCGTTGGCCTTCATGGTGTCGCAGGCCGCGGTCGCGGTGGGCCGGCTGCCGGTGTTGGTGACGAGGTTCGGCAGCGAGTCGATCTCGATCGTGGTGACGATCCGCAGCCCGGCGTACTTGCTGTCGGCGAGGATCGCCGCGATCGGGTCGATGAACTGCGTCTTGTACTTGTCGATCTCCGTCGGGCCGAGCTCGCCGTTGGAGGCGAGAGCCGCGCAGTCACGGCCGGGAAGGTCGTAGACGACCAGCTGGACGACTTCCTCGCCGCTGCCCTTCTGGGCGAGGGCCGCGTCCAGGTGGGCGCGCAGGCCCATGCCGCCGCTCACACCGTTGATGGCGGCGATCCGGTCGAGCCAGACGCCGGTGGGCTGGTTGGAGATGCGGCTGCCGCCCGTCTCGGCGGCGGCCTTCGCCGACCATTCGGGGTTCACGTACACCTTGGCGCCGGCGTAGGGGTTGTCGACCTTGCTGGACGGGGTGCCGGGGTCGGTGGGGGGATCGGTGGGCCCGCCGGTGCCGCTGTCCACGTTGCAGGTCACGCCGTCGAGGGTGAACGTGGTCGGGACGGCGTTGGCGCCGCTGTAGGTGCCCTGGAATCCGAAGCTGACCGAACCGCCGGTCGCCAGCGTCCCGTTGTAGGTCTCGTTGTTGGCGGTGACGGCCGTACCGGACTGGGTGATCTTCGCGTTCCAGCCGCTGGTGACCTTCTGGCTGCCGGCGTACGCCCACTTCACCGACCAACTCGACTTCGCCGCCGAGTTGTTGGTCACCGTGACGGCGGCGGTGAAGCCGGTGCCCCAGTCGTTCTGCACCTTGTAGTCGACGCTGCACGGGATGGCGGCGATGCCCGGATCGCCGGGGACGACCGCGAGCGCCGTCCCGGAGGCGCCGGCGACCAGCGCCAGCGCGGCGAGTACCGCTGTTCTGCTACGGCTCATGAGTGCGGGTTTCCTTCTTGGTCGCGGGTGTTTTCCGTTCTGTTCCTTCGATGGACCTGTTCGATGGATCTGTTCGGTGGATCTGTTCGGTGGATCTGTTCGGTGGAGATGTCCCGGTGGCGCCTATCCGTCGAGCCCGAGTGCGCGCAGGTGGTCGCGCAGGCCGGTGCCGTACGCCGTGGGCGTCCCGTCGTAAGCCGAGATCAGGGACGGGCCCGTGGAGCAGTCCCAGGTGTTCCAGGTCCAGCCCAGGTACGACAGTCCGCGGTCGTCGAACCACTTCATGACCCGGTCGACGAAACCGTGTGAGCAGGTGTTCTCGCCGATCTCCCCTGCCACCAGCGGGACTTGAGCGGCGACCGGGGCGAGCGTCGAGTTCCAACAGCTCTCGTTCGCACAGGTGTTGAAGTTGTAGACGTGGTACGCGGCTGCCAGATTGCCGGTCGGGTCGGTGGGCTTGTACGTCAGCCACTGGCTGAGGTCGTTGGAGTACGCGAGTCCGCCGGCCAGGATCACGTTCTTGGCGCCGGTCGCCCGTACGGAGTCGACGAGATCCTGCATGCCGGCGACCTCGTACCCGATGCCGGGGCAGGTTCCGCCGTCCCGCCAGCACTGCCACGCCTGGGTGGTCGTGGAGGTGGCGCGGTCCGGGTAGGGCTCGTTGAACAGGTCGAACACGACGGCCGGGTCGTTCTTGAAGGTGTTGGCGACCGAGGCCCAGAACGACGGCGTGTACTGCATGTCGGGCATCGGCTTCTGGCAGCTGGCGTGCACGTCGGAGCAGCCGGCCGAATTGCCCGTGTACTGGCCGTAGTTCCAGTGCAGTTCGACGATCGGCGTCATGCCGTGCGCCTTGACGCGGGCCACCAGATCCCTGACGGCGTTGATGTAATTGGCACCGCCGTAAGCGGAGTTGATGTTCGACAGGCCGAGCCAGCACTCCTCGTTGAGCGGAATGCGGACGGTGTTGACGTGCCAGTCGGCGATCGCCTTGACGGCGGCGTCGTCGACCGGTCCGTCCCAGATGCCGCGCCCCTGGACGCACATGAACTCGCCGCCGGAGCGGTTCACGCCGAGCAGACGACGGGTCTTCCCGCCGGCGTCCACGAGCTTGTTCCCCGCGACGTGCAGCACGGGCGGCGCGCTACCGGTGTCCGGTGGATCGGTCGTGGGCGGGGTGGTGGGGGTGGGCGTGGGGGTCGGTTCGGTGTCGACGTTGCAGGTGGTGCCGTTGAGCTTGAACGTGGTCGGTGCGGTGTTCGCGCCCGCCTTGGAGGCGATGAAGCCCGCGCTGACGCTCGCGCCCGTGCCGAGGGAGCCGTTCCAGCTCTCGTTCGCGGCGGTGACGGCCGTACCCGACTGGGACCACTTGGCGCTCCAGCCCTGGGTGACCTTCTGACCGGCCGAGAAGTCGAACGTGAGGCTCCAACTGCCCATGGCCGCCGCATTGTTGGTGATCTTCACGGCAGCCTGGAAGCCGGCGTCCCACTGGCTGGTGACGGAGTACTCCACCGTGCAGGCGGGCGTGGCTCCCTGAGCCGTCATGACCGGCAGGGTCACGCCCGTCCCGAGGGCGACCGTGCCGACGACGGCTAAAAGTACTGAACGCGGGGGGTGTCGCATGAGCGACTCCTTGCAGCTCAGGCGCGTCGTGGCGGACGCGTCGACTGATGGAATCGCTCCCACTGGTGTCTCGAAGTTAGCGCCAAGCGGTGGCAAAGAACAGGGGCGTCACTGACTTTCCCTCAACTGACGACGTCGAATCTTTTCGACTCTTCAAGCACCTTGACCGCGTTCACCCCCATCCTCACTATGGGAGCGCTCCCACTGGTTCAAGGCTTGTTGCTCCTCCCCCCACTTCTCCGAGCCGCAAGGAGGAACCAGCATCATGGATCTTTCACGCAGACGCCGCAGGGCGCGGCGCCTGTGGACCGCCGTCGTGGCGGCCCTCGCGCTTCCCCTGGCCATGCTGAGCACGAGCACAACTCCCGCCCAGGCGGCGGCACTTCAGTGCAGCGTGGACTACAAGACCAATGACTGGGGCTCCGGGTTCACCGCGGATCTGACCCTCACCAACCGGGGCGCCGACCCGATCAGCGGCTGGACCCTGACGTACTCCTACGCGGGCAACCAGAAGCTGACCAACGGCTGGAACGGCAGCTGGTCGCAGTCCGGTCAGCAGATCACGGTGAACAACGCCTCGTACAACGCGACGATCGCCGCCGGCGCGGCGGTCAGCACGGGTGGGCAGTTCACCTACAGCGGCACGAACGCCGCTCCCGCGAGCTTCGCGGTCAACGGCACCACCTGCGCCGGCGCGCACCAGCCGCCGGTCACCGTGCTGACCAGCCCGACCGCGGGCGCCGTCTACACGCAGGGGGACGCGGTGCCGCTCGCGGCGACCGCCGCTGCCGCCGACAGCGCGACGATCACCAAGATCGAGTTCTACGACGACACGACCCTGCTGGGCACGGACACCAGCGCGCCGTACTCCCTGTCCGCCTCGGGGTTGTCCGTGGGCAGCCACTCCCTGGTCGCCAAGGCCTACGACAGCCTGGGGGCGTCGGCGTCGTCGACCCCGGTCGGCATCACGGTGGCCTCGGGACCGGCCGTGGTCGCCTCCACCGGCCAACTGGCCGTGCAGCAGGGCAAGACGGGCACGTACTCGTTGAAGCTGTCGACCCAGCCGTCGGCCAATGTGACCGTCACGACCGCCCGCACCGCCGGAAACACCGGCCTGACCGTGACGGGCGGCGCAAGCCTCACCTTCACGCCGTCGAACTGGAGCACCGCCCAGAACGTGACCGTCACGGCCAACGCCTCCGGCACGGGCGCCGCGACCTTCGAGTCGACGGCGACCGGGCACGCCAAGGCCTCGGTGACGGCCACCGAGATCGCGGGCGCCAAGGCGTACGACGCCCGGTTCCTCGACCTCTACGGCAAGATCACCAACCCGGCGAACGGCTACTTCTCCCCCGAGGGCATCCCGTACCACTCGGTCGAGACGCTGATCGTCGAGGCTCCGGACCAGGGGCACGAGACGACGTCGGAGGCCTACAGCTACCTTCTCTGGCTGCAGGCGATGTACGGGAAGATCACCGGCGACTGGACCAAGTTCAACGGCGCCTGGGACATCATGGAGAAGTACATGATCCCCACCCACGCCGACCAGCCGACGAACTCGTTCTACAACGCGTCGAAACCGGCTACCTACGCGCCCGAGCTGGACACCCCGAACGAGTATCCGGCGAAGCTGGACACCGGAGTGTCCGTGGGTTCGGATCCCATAGCCGGTGAGCTGAAGTCCGCCTACGGCACGGACGACGTCTACGGCATGCACTGGCTGCAGGACGTCGACAACACCTACGGCTACGGCAACGCGCCCGGCAAGTGCGAGGCCGGTCCGACGGACACCGGCCCGTCCTACATCAACACCTTCCAGCGCGGCGCGCAGGAATCGGTGTGGGAAACGGTTCCGCAACCGACCTGCGACGCCTTCAAGTACGGCGGCACGAACGGCTACCTGGACCTGTTCACCGGTGACTCCTCCTACGCCAAGCAGTGGAAGTACACCGACGCCCCCGACGCCGACGCACGGGTCGTGCAGGCCGCGTACTGGGCGGACATCTGGGCCAAGGCGCAGGGCAAGGGCAGTGCCGTCTCCGCGGCCGTCGGCAAGGCCGCGAAGATGGGCGACTACCTGCGCTACGCGATGTACGACAAGTACTTCAAGAAGATCGGCAACTGCGTCGGACCGACCGCCTGCGCGGCCGGCACCGGCAAGGACGCCTCGCACTATCTGCTGTCCTGGTACTACGCCTGGGGCGGCGCCACGGACACCAGCGCCGGCTGGGCCTGGCGCATCGGCTCCAGCCACACCCACGGCGGCTACCAGAACCCGCTGGCCGCCTACGCGCTGAGCAGTTACGCCGACCTCAAGCCCAAGTCGGCGACCGGCCAGGCGGACTGGGCGAAGTCGCTGACCCGGCAGCTGGAGTTCTACCGCTGGCTGCAGTCCAGCGAGGGCGCCATCGCGGGTGGGGCGACCAACAGTTGGGCGGGCCGCTACGCGACTCCCCCGGCCGGCGCCTCGACGTTCTACGGCATGTACTACGACCAGC
This sequence comes from Streptomyces sp. NPDC051677, assembly GCF_044453465.1. Classification (NCBI taxonomy): domain Bacteria; kingdom Bacillati; phylum Actinomycetota; class Actinomycetes; order Kitasatosporales; family Streptomycetaceae; genus Streptomyces; species Streptomyces sp. NPDC051677. The sequence goes on along the minus strand of NZ_JBITCT010000115.1, from coordinate 1,351 downwards.
AGCCCGTCTACCACGACCCGCCGTCCAACCAGTGGTTCGGCTTCCAGGCGTGGTCGATGGAGCGGGTCGCCGAGTACTACCAGCAGACCGGGAACGCGAGCGCCAAGGCGGTTCTCGACAAGTGGGTGGACTGGGCGCTGTCCAAGACCACGATCAACCCGGACGGCACCTTCCGGATCCCCTCCACCCTCCAGTGGTCGGGCCAGCCCGACACCTGGAACGCGTCAAGTCCCGGCGCGAACACGGGACTTCACGTCACCGTCGCCGACTACACCAACGACGTCGGCGTGGCGGCCGCGTACGCCAAGACCCTGACGTACTACGCCGCCAAGTCCGGTGACACGGAGGCGAAGACGACCGCCAAGGCGCTCCTGGACGGCATGTGGACCAACAACCAGGACGCCCTCGGCATCGCGGTCCCGGAGACCCGGGCCGACTACAACCGCTTCGACGACAGCGTGTACGTCCCGAGCGGCTGGAGCGGCAAGATGCCGAACGGCGACACGATCAACTCCTCCTCGACGTTCGCCTCGCTGCGGTCCTTCTACAAGAGCGACCCGGCCTGGTCGAAGATCGAGAGCTATCTCGCGGGCGGAGCCGCGCCCGTGTTCACGTATCACCGGTTCTGGGCCCAGGCGGACATCGCCCTGGCCATGGGCTCGTACGCGGAGCTTCTCGAATAGCCCCCGCCGGGCGCTCCGCGGGTCGGGCGGTTCATGTCTGCGGGCCGTGTGTGGCTGGTCGCGCAGTTCCCCGCGCCCCTGAAGGGGCGCGGTACCGCACCGCTCCCCCGCGGAGTCGCTCGAAGGTCCGCGTACGCGGCTCCGTCACCTGACGACGGGGCCCCGGCCGGGCGGCCCCCACCCGCACAGGGGGCCGCCCGGCAGTCGCACGTCCCGTACCGCCGCACCGATCTCTTCCGGCACGGATCTCCACCCGCACCGCTTCCTCCCCCACCGTTTCCACCCGCACCGATCTCCACCCGCACCGCTTCCACCCGCACCGTTTCCAACCGCACCAATCCCCTCCCGCACCGATCCCCACCCGCACCGCTTCCTCCCCCACCGATCCCCACCCCCCACCGATCCCCACCCGCACCGTTTCCACCCGCACCAATCTCCACCCGCACCGCTTCCACCCGCACCGTTTCCAACCGCACCAATCCCCTCCCGCACCGATCCCCACCCGCACCGCTTCCTCCCCCACCGATCCCCACCCCCCACCGATCCCCACCCGCACCGTTTCCACCCGCACCAATCTCCACCCGCACCGCTTCCACCCGCACCGTTTCCAACCGCACCAATCCCCTCCCGCACCGATCCCCACCCGCACCGCTTCCTCCCCCACCGAT
>NZ_JBITCT010000114.1:0-10682 GCF_044453465.1 Streptomyces sp. NPDC051677 | reverse complement strand
GACGGAGGAACTCCCACTCCTGATCAGACAGTTCATGGCGACGTATCACACGACCATGATCCACTACTCAAGATCAATTGAAGACACGACCTAGGCTCCCGGCAGCAGAGCTCCTAGGAGAGATCGTCCCCGTCGAGCAGCGGCGCGATCTTCTCGGCGTACTCCCTGACGGCCTCTCGCGCCAGGTGCGGCGGCGGGTTGAGGGTGACATTGCGCAGTCCTGCCGCCTCAAGCCGTCGGAGGATGTCCGCGATCTCGCGTGCCGTACCGGTCAGGGTCGTCATGCGGATGATCTGCTCGGTCAGCACCTCCTCCTCTCCGGGGAGCAGGTGGGAGAGATGGCCCCGGTGGGACTCCTGGTAGAGCCGGTCGCGCGGGACGCCGAAGCGGGCGAGCACCTTGCGCTCGTAGATCTCCAGGCGGTCGCGGATCGGCGCGGGGAGGTGCTCGCCGATGGCCGGGTTGTCGGCATAGGCGTGGAAGGGCAGCATCGCGACCGGGCCGACGCGTTCGAGCGCGCGCGGCGACATCGGGGATTCGCCCTCCTCGAGGACGCACAGCCCCAGCGAACACATCGTGTGGAAGTCGCCGACGCCCTTGCCCGCCTCAGCCGCTGCTGCCCTCAGTTTCGCGAGGGACGTGCCGAGGATCTCCGGCGCGTTCACCATGGCGTTGCAGCCTTGAAGGCCCATGATCCATCCGTCGCCCTGCTCGTAGGCGACGCGGCGCGCACGTGGTCCGTCCGCCGCGACGTAGACAGGGATGTTGTCGCAGGTGACGTAACGGTCCTCCGGGGTGTGCCGCATCCGGACGAACCGGGCTGTGTCACCTTCCCTTTGGGTGGCTTCCTCGCCGTCGAGCAGCGCTCGGCACGAGGCGACGTACTCCTCAAGGCGACTGACGGGCATCCCTTTCAGACCCAGAATCGCGCGCCCCGTGTTGCCCGTGCCGAGGCCGAGGAAGACCCGGCCCGGGGCGAGTCGATTGACGGTCGCGATCGCGGTGGCACAGGCGGGGGCGATGCGGTTGCTGGGAATGGCAAGCATCGTGCCGATCCGGATGGCCGAGGTCCGCTCGGCGGTCAGCGCCATGGCCACGAAGGGGTCACCTGCGATGAGCGGTGAGTCGACGAAACCCACGCTGGCGAAGCCGTGTTGCTCGGCATAGGCGGCGTCATCCCATGAACCGTGATAGCTCATGAGTACGAGACCGACCTCCATGACGTCTCCTTCCTGCCACTTCTTCCATCACGGACTCGCGGGCCACAACATCGGCAACCGCTCAGCCGTGCGAAATGCGGCGGCACTCCTTTGTGCGAACTGCAGAGGCACCGTAGCAATGCTATCGGTAGCACACAATACCTGAACCAATAATGCGAGAGACTAGGCAGCGTCAGTGCTATCGTTCGCAGCCGAGCCTCGGTGACTCAGGATGCGCCGGCCCATGAACTCTCGGCCGCGAGGTCTCTTCACCGATGTCGGCGACGCCCCGAAGGGAACACGGTGAAAGTCCACAAGAAGTTTGGCAGCAGCACGCGTAGGTCCCCCGGATTCCGGTCCATCGCGAAATTCCGGTCCTCCGCCCGGAGCATGCCTTCCGGACTCGTACGGTGAGCGCCCCGCGACCGGAGCCGGTGATCCTCCGGGTCTTCACCGACGAAGCCGGCCAGAGTCGGTTCGGGGAGATCCGACTGCCCGGCGGGAAGAGGCGCTCCGAGGTGTCGACCTCCGTCGCATGGCTGTCCGAGAAGATCCCCGTACACGGCCTGGTCTGGCGACGCGTGGAGGAGGAGGCCCCACCGACGGTGCCGCACAACGCTCCGCGCCGCCAGTTGATCCTGCCGCTGTCCGGAGCGGTCGAGCTGGAGGTCAGCACCGGGGAGGTGCGTACCGTGCATCCAGGGCAGATGATCCTCGTCGAAGACACAACGGGCGCCGGCCACATCACGCGCGCAGCCGACGACTCGCCGCGAGTCACCCTCATGCTCGAACTCGGCGACGAGCCCTTCCCCGGACTCTGAGCCGGGCCACCGGCGGACAGGCGCCACCCCGCAGGCTCACCCGTGCCGTCGCTGACGACGGCCGGGGCCCGGGGTGATACCGGTACACACCGCGGGACGCCCGCTTTCAAGGCTCACCCGTCCCCCTACGAAGAAGAGCAGCACCTGACCCCGGCACCCGTACCCCAGCCCGGCCTCTCACGGAGGCGGCTCGGCCGCCACCTGCCCGGCGCTGAGCACGTCGACGCGAGTGTGCGCGAGTGCATGTTCCAGGACCCGGCGGAGTGCGGCGACACGTGCGTCGTCGACACCGGTCACGAACGGGTGGACGATCAGCGTCACCAGACCGCCGTTCTGCGCGGCCTCGTCCACCAGCCCCATCCAGTGGTCGGCGACGCGGTCCGGCTTCCTGGGCCCCTCCGGGCTCGACTCGTAGTGACAGAAGTCGATCATGTCCCAGGTCCACGGTATGGACACGATGCCGCCAGGCAGCGTGGCGACGGCGACCGTCTCGCCTTCTTCTCCATGGCCGCGATCGATGCTGCTGTCGATCCGGTAGCCCAGCTCGCCCAGCACCTCAAGCGTGCGACTGCCCCGGTACCCTCCGGGGGCGCGGAACGCCACAGATTCGAAGCCTGCAAGCCGCAGAGCCGCCGTGCCGTCCCACAGCAGCTGCTCCCGACCGCGGTCGTCCAGTTCCTCGTCCCAGCGCTCGTGCACCCAGCCGTGCAGTCCGATCTCGTGGCCGGCCGAGGCGATCCGCTCCAGCACATCCGGGTGGTGCAGCCCGTTCCAGCCCTCCACGAAGAAGGTCGACCGCAAACCCAGATCGGCGAAGAGGTCCAGCAGAGCCGGCACACCCAGGCGCAGGCCGGGCTCCTCCGGGTCCGGGCGCGCCGCCCTGCGCCTGCCGACCGCCCGCGCCAGGCCCAGGTTGTCGACCGTCAGGCAGAGCGTGCCCCGCCTACTCCTGTTCGCGCCGTCCATGGCTTTCTCCCATCCGCCGGACGCAGCACACGCCGATCCAGAGAACGGCCCTGCCGCCGACGCCTCAAAACAACGGCGGTCCGGAGCCAGCCATTCTCCTGCCAGGACAATCCAGGTGTGCGCCGGTATATATTTTTGGGCAACGATCATGCAAACGCTCCGAATAGTGGGCGCAGCGTCTTCTCTCCGGGATCCACTGAAATCCGCCGGTAGCTCCTCCTGCCGCACCGTTCTTCTCGATCGCAGGAATCCATGACGCTTATTGCCCGCATCCCAACGGGCCTGCGGCAGGCCGACCGCATCGCCGAATAAGGCCATACAGGTCGAGTCGCCCACTGTTCGGACACCTCTGCCTGCCGGCTCCCCCCTCCCCCCACCACCTCGCACCTGTACGTGCGTGCGGCAAGGGTGGCCGACCGGCTGGCTGTGGGGTCGGCTGAGCCAGACACAGCTTACCCCTCAGTGCGTGCGCACGCACGTACTTGGCGGCCCTCTTCATAGAGGCGTCGAAACCCGCACCTCAGTGCCGCCGACTGGATGAGCCGCTGGTCGCTAACGAGGGGACGCGGCCCGCTTCGGGGCTCGTGCGGGATGCCCGATGGTCTCCAGCGCCCGAGCCAAAGCGTCCAGGTCGACCCCATCCAGATGGTCGATCAGATGTCGGCGAATGCTGGCGACATGCGTTGATCGGGCCTGCTGCAGCCTGGCCAGTCCCATGTCGGTGAGGACGGCATTACTGCCACGGCCGTCGTCACTGGCTTGAACGCGCCGCACCAGCCCATCATTCTCCAGCCGCCCCACGGCGCGACTGACGGCACTCGGTGACTTGTGACAGTGGGAGGCCAGGTCCACGAGCCGCAGTGTGCTCTCGGGCGCCTCGGACAGGAACATCAGCACCAGGTACTCCGTGTGCGTCATGCGCTCCGCACGGTCCAGGTCGGCATCGAAGGCTCGCATCATCGCCGCCACAGCGGGAAGCAGCGCCCTGATCACCGCCTCTTCGTCGCGGCGAAGGGGAGCGACGTCATCACCGGTTGCCATGACAGCCATCCTACAAAGGTGCTTGCGCGCGCACGAAAGACGGGACGCCTCATCCGGCCCGGCGGTGGCGCCCCCACCCCGCTCGCATCGGGCCTGGCGGCGTCACGGTCCGGGATCCTGTCGAGGTGCTCAATGAAATACGGCCTGCGCTGTGAGGCCCGTTGGTGAGAACCGCCGGACGGCCCAGAGTCCAATTCAGTCCGCTGACCCTGATCAAATCGTCGGCAATCGCCTTGTCGGCCACGACTGTGCCCATCAGCAGCCTGCCGAAGAGCCTGGGCGCCATGGACGCGTGGGTGGCGGTCGGCCCTGAACCGAGCGCCGAGAGCATGACCACTCGCTTGGTGCAGATCCAACTCGGGTGGCTTTCCGGGCCGGGCCGAGAATTCGATCCCGTACGGGATCTACGACATGGCCGCGAAGTAAGGGCACGGCAGGGAACTTTCAGGCACGCGAGTCCTTGAACCCGGCAGCGCACCGAGCCTGGCCGGGCACCCGTCGACGCGACCCCGGCGACTGAAAGCGGTGAGGGCGGGCCGGGCCGCCTCACCATGCGGGGCAGTGGGGATAGCCGCCCCGCGCCCAAGGGGTCTGTCGCAGTTACGCGGTGGCCTCCGGCGTCGGCATCGCGCCGCCGCCCCTCGTCGCCTTCCTCTCGGCGTGCTTGTGCTCCCGCTTCCGCTTCGCCTGTTCCTTCCTGGCCTGGTCGGCGGCCTCTTCCATCGCCTTCAGCTCATCGCGTACGGAGTCGGCCGAGCGGCGTTCGAGAATGGCGTCGTAGCGCATGGCCAGCCGGTCCAGGACCTGGGGGTCGGTCTCGCCGACCTCGGCGAGGATGACCGTGCCGCCCCGCGGGACATGCGGCGTGACGGCGCTGACGGCGCTGACGACGCCGACGGCCAAGGCGGCCTTCTTGTAGTCGTGTCCTCCCCCGATCAGCGCACCAATGCCCCAGTCCATCAGCACGCCGAGGGGACCGGCGAGAACACCGACCAGCGAGCCCACAAGCCCGCCGACCCTCGCGTTGCGCCCGGCCTCGGTGTCTATGCCCTCGGGGGTGCGCACCGTGCCGTCTGTGAGGCGTTCGATCAGGACGGCGCCGGACACGGCGGCAAAGCCGCTGCGTCTCGCGTGCTCGCGGACCAGGGACCGGTGGAGGGAGCCGACCGGGAGGCGTGCGCCGAGCTGCAGGCGCGGGAGGGCCCGCGGCGCTCTGGGCGGTACGTCTGCCGCCGGCTACGAGGCGCTCGTCTACGCCCGCACCCGTCCTGCCCCGCCAGGGGTAGCGGCCGGGCCGGGGTAGCGGCCGGTGGCGTCGTCGCCGTCGCAGACGACGGTGCTGCGGGCGTTCGCCGGCATGGCCGAGAAGCTGAGGACTCCGCCGGCGCCGGGGCTGGCCGAGCCGCACGCAGGCATGTGAGTGAAATGGCCATGCGGTTGCACGCGGGACGGATGGCGATGCCGGCCGGATCCAGGAGCGTCGCGCCCCCAAGTGAGTTGCTCGAGCGAGCGTGACCCAGGTCCAGGGCCCCCGTCCGGCACGCAGCATCCGGGGCCGGAAGCCCCCCAGCCGGCCCCGGGGCACCTGCACCGTGACGGCGCCGACCTACGCCATCAACTTCCCGGGGCGTTTCCCGGCCGGCCGTCAGCCCGCCTGGGAAGCCGCTGCCGCCCAAGCGTCGCCGCCGGCCCGCTTTGCGGCCGTCGTCGGCATTCCTCAACCGGCCCGCAGCAGTCCCTGCACGGTGCGTTGACGCCGCCACACTGCGCACCACGTCACCACAGCGCCGTGAGACCGCGCGGCCCGAGCCTGGCACGCACCGCTCACACGCCTCCGGTTGCGTCCCAACTCAGCCAAGTATGACGCCAGTTATGACTGAAAACACCAGTAACTCCGGCACAACCATCCGAAGAACCTACTTGTCACATAAGGCAGGAGTAATCAACTCCTAAGAATACAAGGGGGAAATATGCGATTCACTCGCTCCATACTGGGCGCTGCCGCGCTGGCCGCCGTGTCGGTGGGGGCCACCACCGCCCTGGCGGCGCCGGCCTCCGCCGTGCCCAACACCACCCCGCAGAAGGTCTGCGGAAGCGGCTACAAGACCGTGAACTCCGCCGCCATCGGCTCGCTGGGCACCGTCTACCTCGCCTACAACGCCGCCAACGGCAACAACTGCGTCGTCACCATCCGCAACAACCCCGGCCCGGCCGTGGACATGTCCGCCTGGATCTACGTCCCCGACACCAACGAAGGCGACGACGACTACGGCCGCTACACCTCCTACGCAGGGCCCTCCTACGTCATCGGCAAAGGCCACTGCGTCGACTGGGGCGGTGCCATCGCCAACACCTACGTGCAGGTGATCGGCTCCAACTGCGCTTCCCTGAAGGAACACCGGACCGCCTACACCCGCTGACCCGTCCCATCCGCCTGCTCACCGCGCTTCGACGCAGGACACGCAGAAGGCAGCAACGGTCCAGCTCCCCCTGGCGGAACCCACCCGGCTCCGCCAGGGCGAGCACGCAGGCTCCGCAGTCCGCGGCCGAGCGAGGAGCGTTCACGCGGTCAGCCTGGGCCGACAGCCTGTCTCCGGACCGTGACGATCCAAACTCCCGGCCCCCTCGCCTGCACGGCCGTACACCCCGCCACGGCCTGCACACTCGGCGTACGCACACTGCGTATACACGATCATGTCCATCGGTCGCACCCTTCCAGGTCTCCTGGAGACCGGTCCTCGCCACGGCCACGACCTCAAGCGGGCCTTCGACGAGAAGTTCGGTCACGACCGGCCGCTGCACCCCGGTCAGGTCCACTCGACGACGTCCCGGCTGCTGAAGAACGGTCCCGTCGAGGTCGACGGGACCGAGACGGGCGGCGGTCCCGAGCGCAAGCGCTACGCAATCACCGACGCCGGCGTCACCGACGTGCAGCGGTGGCCGGCGACCCCGCAGAAGCCGGAGGAACACCTCCAGCCGACCCTCTGCACCAAGGTCCTCCTCGCCCTGCCCACCCGGCGCGACGCCACCGAGGTCCCCGACGCCCAGCGCTCCGAGCATCTGCGCAGCATGCGCATCCTCACCGACCGCAAGCGCAAGGGCGATCCGGCGGATCAGCTGATCTGCGACCACGCCCCGTTCCGCCTGGAGGCGGACCCGCGTCGGCTGGAGCTGCCCGCCGCCCGACCCGACGGACTCCGTGAGGCCGCGGCCCGATGAAGGCTTCCGCCCGGCTGCCTGCTCACCGCGCAGGACCTGCGCAAGACGCGCGGCCCGACCCACGCGCTGAACGGCGCCGAGATCTCCATCCACCCCAGCGAGGTTGTCGCCGTCATGGGCCCCTCCGGGTCCGGCAAGTCCACGCCGCCGCACCGCCTCGCGGGCATCGTGCCGCCCGACGCCGGGTCGATCGCCCACGACGGGCGTGAGCCGACGAACACGAGCGACGCCCGGCACAGCGCGCTGCGCCGCTCGGAGCTCGGCGTCGACGCGGCACGGGCGATCCTGGAGGTGGTCCCTCCGAACAACCCGCGTCTGGTAACTCTCCACGACCTGCGGCGACTACTGCGAGCCGCATGGCGAGGCACGGACCCGCGCCCGCTGACAACGGCTGGCGAGGAGAGCTGAGACACGACCTCGGAGAGCGACCTCCTGAACACCGCGGAGCGAACGTGACACACACCTGCCACACCGAGTTCGACTGAACGCCAGTAGATCCCCCGCGCGACCGCCCAGGCTCACGCAGGTCCGACTGCTTCCTTCGTCCAAAAGGGCGACATGACGACAACCGACACCATCCGCTCCATCCGCCGACGCCTCGGCCCTGTCGGCGTATACCTCGACACCCGCCTCGGTCGCGTTCTGCCGTCGGCGGAGGTCCAGCGGCAGGCACTGGCCCGTGTCGAGGATCTGGGCTACGGCTCGGCGTGGACGAACGAGGCTGTCGGCGGCAAGGACGTTTTCGCGCAGCTCGGCGTCTGGCTCGCGGCGAACGAACGCATCGTGGTCGGTTCCGCCATCGCCAACATGTGGGCGCGACCCGGGCGAACCATGGGTGGCGGTGCGGCCGTGCTGGCCGACGGCCATCCCGGGCGGTTCGTGCTCGGCATCGGCACCGGCAAGGCGGATCAGGCCGCCGCCGTCGGTCTGCGCTATGACCGGCCGCTCGCGCAACTACGCGACTACCTCGACCAGATGGAAGCACCTCCCTTGTCCATCGCGCCCCCGGCCGCGTCATCGTTCCCTGTGCTGCTCGGGGCGGTGGGACCGAAGATGCTGGCACTGGCCGGCGAGCGCGCCGACGGTGCGCTGCCCGCGGCGGCACCGCCCGAGCAGATCGCCGCCGCCAGGGAAGTCCTCGGTCAGGACAAGCTGCTGATTCGAGCTGCGGCTCCTCCTGCCACCCGGCTCGCTCCTGCCGAGATCGGTCTGCCGCGCTGGCTACGAGAATGACGGCGGGACTGGCGGTGGTGGAGGTGGTGGTGGCGGTGGCTGGGCCCGTAGTAGGGGCAGCGGGGTGTGCAGGTGCCAGATGCCGGGGAGGTGCAGTCGGGCCTGCCGCTCCGCCAGCGGGATCTGCTGAACGGTGAGACGTGCGTCCAGCACACACTGCCCGCTGCGTACGGCGACGATATGGGCGTCGCGTACGACGGTGACGAGCCCGCTGATCCGGAAGAGAAGGTCGAGCCAGACGTCGAGGGTGCCGACCTTGGCGCCGTCCAGGAAGACGTCGATGTAGGGACGGTGCTTGGACGTGATCTCGTGGCTCGCCAGCGCGACCACCTCCTCGCTGCCCGGCGTGGCCCGGGTGCGGTGCGCGGCCTCGGTGAGGGCGGCGTGTCTGCGCCAGCCGCCGGCCGCCACGTCGAAGACGTCGAGGGAGAGGAAGGAGTCGATGGAGCCCGCCAGTTCGTGTTCGACGGCCTGGTCGGCCGCGGGCGTCAGGGGTCGCGTACCGCGGAAGAGCCCGCTGGCCGCGCCGCCGCCGTGGAGCGGGCCGGCGAGGGCGTCGGCCGTGTCGGGGCACTCCGAGCCGAGCAGGAAGGCACGGACCGTGAACGGTTCCGCCGGAGCGGTAGTGGTCATGACTTCACCTCGACAGAGGTCTTCGGTAGGTCTTCAGTAGGTCTTCAGTGGAAGCGCTGGTCGCCCGGGTCCGGATGGGGTTCGAGCCGTACGGTGCGGTTCACCGAACCGCCGTCACGTCGCTCGCGCAGCCCGACCGTTCTGGACCCGGAGCGCAGTGCCGTGCCGATGTGGTCGCGGACCCAGCGCGGTCCGCGTTGGTGGTGGTTCACCAGGAAAAACAGGAGGGCCAGGAGCAGTACGGCCCCGAACACGGAAGGTCCGACCATCCATCCGACGGGGATCGCCGTGCCCCCACCGCCGGTGCCGGTCACGCCGACGGTCCCCGAGTCGGTCTCGCTGGTCGTGCCGTTGCCGGTTCCGTTCGTCTCTCCGTTGGTGCCGCCGTTCTCCGTTCCCCCGTGCTCCGTTCCCCCGTTGTTCGGGTCACCGGTGGTGGTGCCGTTCGTTTCCGTGTCCGTCACCGTGAAATCGGCGTCGGCGTAGTACTCGTCGCCGTGCTCCATGCAGGCGGCCCGTACGGTGTGCGTTGTCACGGACGAACCCTCCGGCACGTCGAAGTCCTCTGCGAAGTCTCCCTCGGCCGAGACCTCGGCCCCGGTGATGAGCGCGTTGCCGTCGTCCCACGACACACTCACCTCTGAGCAATTGAATCCCGAACCTGTGACCGTGACGGATGCCCTCGAACGACCACTGGTGGGATCCAGCACGATGTCGGGATCCCAGTCATGGGTGGGTGTGACCGTGAACGTCGTGCTGCCGTATTTCCCGTTGCTGCAGAACGCCCCGACGGGGTGAGAGCCGACTTCGGCGTCGTCCGGGACATTGAATGTGTCTCCGGGGCCGAGGAGCTTCTTGTCCCAGTAAATGCCGGTGATGACGCCGGCCCGGACTCCAGCCCCTGGCCAAGCCGCTGGCGGCTCGAACTCATCGTCCTTGTCCGTTGGAGAGGAGGAAGATCCGTCAGGCGAATCGTCAGGTTCGGGACTGGACCCGGTACAGCTGTCGAAATCTATGTAGACGGGAGTTCCCGGCGGCCCCTCGGAGGGGCTCAGGATGATCGGCTCCTGCTTCGCCACCGCGGCCGGCGCCCAGAACGCCGTCGGGGCCCACCCGATCGCGATGCTCACCAGCACCGCGGTTAGGCATTGCCAGAAAGATCGCGCAGCGGATGTCATGAGCCGAAGCAAGTTGGGGCGAAGAAGGAGAAGGAACGAACGGGCGACACGGTGCCTGGGAAATCCCGTCCTCAGGCATCGCCTCGTTGCCTCGTTGTCTCTTTGCCTCTTTCATTCTCCGCCGTCTCGCCGTTTTCCGCGCGTCGTGAGGTGCGCGACCCGCACCCCAGATGTCCCCGAGAGGGCAGGGGAAGTCGGCAGGACAGCTTCCGCTGCAAATAATTGAACGGGACTCAAGCCGACGGAACCGGAGATGCCCGTGCCGCTGGGGGAGGTGTTCGAAGTCTCAACCCACCGGCGCTAGGTCGTGTCTTCAATTGATCTTGAGTAGTGGATCATGGTCGTGTGATACGTCGCCATGAACTGTCTGATCAGGAGTGGGAGTTCCTCCG
>NZ_JBITCT010000113.1:0-11380 GCF_044453465.1 Streptomyces sp. NPDC051677 | reverse complement strand
CCGGCGAGTACTTACTGGGTGGCGCCACTTCTTCCTCGTTTCCTTGTTCAGGCCAACCCTATTGGGTGCCTGTCCGGAAACTTCGTGGCCCCTCAGCGATCTGCTGGATCGTGAACAGTTGGCTCATGGCGGGCACGAACGCCGGCCAGGAGGTGGGCGTGTTGCCGAGATCGTCCTTGAAGTCGGGCGGCGTCTGCAGGTTGTAGATGTCGCCGGTGTAGTCGGAGGGGAAGAGGATGGTCGGTCCGAAGGTGGGGTCGTTGTACGCCGAGAGCGCCCCGTTGTAGGACGCCATGGCCTGCAGCTGCGCCCACTGCTCCTCGGTTCCGGTGGCGATGGTCTGCACCTCGGAGGCGGCCAGCGCCCGGTTGTGGACGCGGAAGTCCCGCATGCGGCCCTTGAAGTACTTCTCCGAGGTGTTCAGAGAGCGGCCGATGTAGTCCGCGGCCGTGACCCCGTTGCCGATGTCGGCCGGGGTGGTGGTCACGTTGGTGTTGCGGGCCTTCTCCACACCGTTCTCGTACAGGATGCCGGTGCTGCCCGTCTGCGTGTAAGTGACGTGCTTCCACATGCCGCGGGCCAGTTGGTACCACGTCGACTGCTTGGTATTCCGCTCGGCGGTGTTGTCGGAGTCGAGATCGAGGTCTTGAACTCGTTGCCGCTGGAGTACAGGTAGCCGTGGCCCCAGCCGCTGCGCCGGTCACCCTCCATCACGATGCCTGCGGCCTTGACAAGCATGCCGAAGTCGTCTGTGCCGGGTGCGGCGAACCGTTGCGAGCGGACGGTACCTCGATCATGGGGCCGGGGTACCCGGAGCGGCTCAAATCACGACCGGACGTTCAGTGCCGCTTAACAGGCTTGACAAGCTAAATCCAGTTAAGCAACTCTCTCGTTCAGACGCGCGGACGACAGCGAGGTCATCGGCAGGAGCGAGGTGGGCAGCGTCGACGAGCGCCTTGCCGTAGAAGCGCTGAAGACCGTCGCGGCGCTCCTGGCGTAGACGGTGAACAGACTGAATTTCCATCTCAAGGCCACAGCAGAAGGAGTGAACGGTGATCGAAGACACCCTGGTCGTCGAGGGCGTGGCACACGACTACAACTTCCTGCCGGAGAACTGTGTCGACCCTGTGTTGGGCCGAGCGATGGGCGAGCACCTGTACCAAATACACCAGAGGTTCGGCGGGCCGGGCTACGCCATCGAGAAGTCGCTCTACATGGACCACGGCGCGGGCGCCGAAGGCATCGGGCGTGCGATCCTGGCGGAGAGTCAGTCCGACGTCATCGTCTACCACGAGACACCGATCTACGGGCACTTCCACGACGGTCACTCCGCCCTGGCCGCCGGTCTTGCCATGCGGGAGCTCTGGCCGAACCGGGTACTCGTCTACGGAGCGGTGTCCCCGCTGCGGCCGGGCGCCGTGGACCGGGTCGACGAACTGGTCGACGAGCACCGGGTGAACGCGATCAAGCTGTACCCGAACGACATGGTCGAGGGCCGACTCACCTCCCTGGACATGAGTAATCCGGAGGTGTGCTTCCCGGTCTTCGAGCGGGCTCGTGAGCGCGGGCTGAAGGTCGTGGCGATCCACAAGGCACTCCCGGTGGGGCCCGGGCTGGCCCACTCACAGCGCATCGACGACATCGAGGGGGCCGCGGCGGCGTTTCCCGACCTGACCTTCGAGGTGGTGCACGGCGGGATGGCGTTCGTCGAGGAAACGGCGATGCTGATGGAGTGCGCCCCGAACGTCGTGGTCAACCTGGAGGTCACCACCGCCCTGGCGCGCGTCGCGCCGCGCCGGTTCGCTGAAGCGATCGGAGCCTTCCTCGGCGTATTCGGCGGAGCCCAGCGCATCATCTGGGGCACCGGAGTCATCGCGGTCCATCCGCGCCCGCTGATCGAGGCGTTCTGGAACCTCGAGACACCCCAGGACCTGGTCGAGGAACGCGGCGTGGAGCCGCTGACCAAGGAAGCAAAGAAGAACATCCTCGGCAGCAACTTCCTGCGGCTGCACGGCATCGACGAGGACAAGCTGCGAGCCACCATCGCCGGCGACGAGTTCGACACCACCGAATTGGCGGCGCCGTGGGGCGGCAGGGTCCAGCCCGAGTCGCACGAGGCGGCGTGATGAGTGACGTCACCCAGGCCCGGGTCCGGGATGTGCTCAACGGGATCACCGATCCGTGCAGCATCACCGCGGGTGTCCCGGCCGGCATGGACGACATGGGGCTGATCAGTGACATCCAGGTCCGCGACGACAGCGCGGGCGGTCAGCGGGTCAGTGTGAAGTTCGGGCTCACCGACCCGACCTGCATGCTGCTGGGCTCGTTCGCCAACGAGGCACGCGAGCGGCTCGCCGCCCTACCGGGGGTCACTGGTGTCGACGTCTCTCTGGACCACGACATGGAGTGGACCCCGGACATGCTCGCCCCGCACTACCGGCAGCGGCTCGCAGAGCACCGGGCCGTGCAACGCGCGAGGTTCCTGCCCTTGACGCCGGTGACGACGGGACGAGCTGGCGACCACTGAGGGAGGCCAATTGACCGTCCCGTCCCTCCGGCCCATCCGACGTAACGGCTGTGCGAGCGAGGTGTCCTTCGTCGCCGTACTCCAGGCCACCCGCGCCCTGCGCAGGGGCTTCGAGACCGCCATCTACTTCTACGGCCCCGGCTCCCTCAACTGCCTGGCCACCCGCGGCTTCCCGACGGTCGGCAACTCGGCCTTCCCCGGCGAGCACAACATCAACAACCAGCTCAAGACGTTCATCGCCGAGGGCGGCAAGGTCTACTGCTGCCGCTTCGGCCTCTCCCTGCACGGCGCCCGCGAGGAGGACCTCATCGAGGGCGTCATCCCCACCCACCCCCTCGACGTCCAGGACGCGCTGATCCACTACGCGCGCAAGGGCGCCGTCATCAACTCCTACCAGCTGTAGGGAGGCCACCATGAGCACCGGCACCGAAACGACGGTGGACGTGCGGATCACGCCCCGCGCCGAACTCGCCCTGCGCGGAGTGGCGTCGGACGCCCCCGTGCGCAGGCCCGACGCCCCCGTGCGCAGGCCCGACGGGGCCGGGCCCAGCGACGACGGACACGTCCTCGTCGACGGTGCCGGTGCCGCGCTCCCCCGCAACCCCCTACCACGTACGCGACGGCAGAGCGTGGCTCGGCGACGAGGACACCGGTCTCACCCTGACCGCCGTACGCCGTCCCCCAGTTCTACGACCTGAGCACCGCCGACGGCGTCCCGTACGAGCACATCGCCCGCCTGCACGGCACCGACGTGCTGGCCACCACCGTCGTGCAGACCTGCGTCCACTACGCCGAGGCCGACCGCTGCCGCTTCTGCACCATCGAGGAGTCCCTGCGCTCTGGCGCTCGGCCGGGGCGGCGACACGGCCTTCTTCCGGCCCGTCTCCCCGACGGTACGGCTGAGGGTTGTGCCGTTCCCCGACGGCACGCCCGGTGAAACGGTCGGCGCGCGCGTCTTGCGCTCCATCGCAACCCTCCGCACCGCCTTCGACCCGGCGCCCTATGACGTCGTCCACGCCCAGGACTGCATCAGCGCCAACGCGGTCGGCCGTTGCATCCGCACCGTTCACCACATCGACCACTTCACCACCCCCGAACTGGCCGCCTGCCACGAGCGGGCCATCATCGAGCCATACGCACACGTGTGCGTCTCGGCCGCGGTGGCCGCCGAACTCACCGACCGCTGGGGCGTCGAGGCCGCCGTCATCCCCAACGGGGTGGACTACGCCCGTTTCGCCGCCACCGACCGAGCGGCCCGAGCAGGCTGGCGGGCGCGTCTGGGTCGCTACGTCCTCTCGGTCGGCGGGATCGAAGCTCGCAAGGGCTCGCTGGAACTGCTGGAGGCGTACGCCCTGCTGCGCACCCGGCACCCGGCACCCGGACGTACGACTGGTGGTCGCAGGCGGCGATACCCTCTTCGACTACCTCGACTACCGCGACTACCGCACCCGCTGGGAAGAGCGGGCCGCCGAACTCGACGTGGCACCAGTCTTGCTGGGGACGGTGCCGGACCAGGAACTGCCCGCACTGGTCGCGGCCGCCGACGCCTTCGCCTTCCCCTCGCTCAAGGAGGGCTTCGGACTGGCCGTCATGGGGCACTGGCGGCGGGCGTACCGCTCGTCGTCCGCGAACTTCCGGTACTGCGTGAGGTGTTCGGGTCGTCCGCGCGCTTCGCCGCGACATCCGACGACCTGGCTCGTGAACTGGCCGGCGCGCTCACCGACGACGATCCGGCCCGACCAGCCGCCGGACAGGAACTCGCCGCACGCCATACCTGGGCGGAAGCGGCCCAGCGCCACGCGGACTTCTACCGCACGCTCGGCGCCGCCTGACCCTCCTCCTCGGTGCACACCATCGGGCAGCAGACCCGCCCACCGTCACCGCCTCTGGAAGGCCTGCGGTCCCCGCTGGGCCACACGGTCCGCGTCGAACACACGGCAGACGACAGCCGTTGACCCGCGTCGCCGCGGCCACCCCGGACGGCACGGCGGATGGGGTTGAGGTTCACATGCTGGTGGCACCGCCCTTACGCCTAGGCCCTCCGGCCCACCGGCGCCTGGGCCGGCTCCGCTGCTCTCCCCGGCTGGCGGCCCATGCCCGCGACAGGACATGACCATCGCAAAGATCCTCAAGTTCGCTACGCGGACATGTGATCCTACGGAGTCCGGCCGACCATCAGCCACCGAAGCGGTTGTCGTCGATGCCCAGGACCCGCATCTTGCGGTAAAGCGTCGAGCGCGCGATGCCGAGCCGCTCCGCGGCGGCCAGCTTGTTGCCGCCGGTGTCGGCGAGCGCCTGAAGAATCGTGTCGCGCTCGGCGCGTTCCAGCGCCGCCATGCGGTGGCGCGTGGGAGAGAACCGGTACTCGGGAGGGAGATGCACCTGCGAGATGTCCGAGCCCAACGACCGCATCAGCGCCGTGGTGAGCACGGCCTCCAACTCGCGTACGTTGCCCGGCCAGTCGAGACCCATCAGCGTCTGCAGGGCTCCGGGTTGCAGGCGTGGACACGACGGCCCCGGTGTGTGCCGGCGGATGAGCACCGGGGCGATGTCCGCGATGTCCTCCGTCCGGTACCGAAGAGGCGGCACCGTGACCGAGACGGGGAAGTGGTCCAGCAGGCGGGCGGAGGCACTCGCCTCACCCCGGCCGCGAGTAGTCGCGACGAGACACGCGCGGAAGGCGGCGGTGTCCTCCAGCAGGCCGCCCATGCGTGGCACCAGAGCGGTCGGCAAGCTGTCGATGTGACGCACCACCAGCGTACCCGTCATGGCCATGCCCGACTCCAGGCGTTCCAGCCAGGCATCCGGATCCTGCTGTGCGGTGAAGGCGTCCAGTACGGTCAACGTCTCGCCGCCCGCCTTCTGCTGGTGCACGTACTGAGCGAGGAAGAGTTTGCCGGTCCCGGGTTCACCGGACATGAGCACCGGCGGCCGCGAATCGACCACCGCATCGAGCTCTCGGCGTAGCCGGTCCCACGCCACGCTGCGCCCGGGCAACGTCGTGCTGACCGTCGATGGTGCGCGGGTGCCCGGACCGCGACGGACTCGCGGAGTCGGGACGCCGACGCAGACCGACGAACTCGGCCGGACCCGCATCTCCACCAGCACACCGGCCAGGTGCCCGCCTTCGACGACCTTTGTCGCCCTGGCCTGGACGACGATGTCTCGGGCCAGCCGGATCTCGCCGGTGCACTCGTCGCGCCCGGTGAGCATGCGCCGGGCCCAGTCCCACAGCAATGCCTGGTCCGAAGCATCGAGCAGTTTGGAAGCCGCGGTGTTGCTGATGATGAAGTTCTCGTTGAGCGACACAACGGCGGAGTGCGTCTTGCGGGACATGCCGAGGAAGTGTTCCAGCAGCAACCGCTCCCTCAGGGAGGCATCCGCGTACATCCGGGACTCGATCTCTCGCACAGCGGAGAGCACGAGCGGTTTCATCAAGACGTTGGTGTCGTCGAACCGGCAGGTCACGTCGAGCACGCCTTCCACCGTCCTGCTGACAGGATGGACGAGGGGCGAGCCGATGCAGGTGAACTCCTGCAGGTTGTCACGGAAGTGTTCGCTGCCCTGGACCATGAACGGCCTGCGCTCCTCGAGGGCGCTTCCGATGCCGTTGGTCCCCGTGTACTCCTCGGCATAGCGGAAACCCGGCGCGACCTGTGCCCGGTCCAGGGCGTTGAACAGCTCCCTGCCGCCGGCCCTCCGGCCGAGGATCTGCGCCTCGGAGTCGGCGAGGATGATCGCCGCGGGTCCGCCGAGCAGCTGCTCGGCGAGGCGGTCGAGCACCGGTGCCGCGGCCCGGATCAGTCGGCTGGGGCGGTCGAACTCGGGGTTGTAGGGCACCTCGACGCCGCTCGGGGCCACGCCGACCAGGTGGGACCTGCGCCAGGAGGAGACGATGTCCGCGCGGACATGAGCGATGTCCTGATGATCTTCGCCCGGTTGGGCATGGAGCGTCGAGGGATCGCCGAGCATCCGCTCGCGCTCCTGGCGGAGGGCGATGACTGTCGCTTCGCTGTGTGCCACGGGGATACCTCGCCATCGTTCACGGCGTTTGCCCTGCATCATCGATGTGAACGCAAGGTAACGGCTCCGTCGCCGCCGAACTGTCTCAATATAGGACACGTGGACTTGGTCACTCCCGGGCAAGCGGGGAACTGGGTAGCTTCCACGCCATCACCAGGCGGCCTTCCGTCCCAGCGAGCGACTCCCACAGGTCTCCCGGCTATGCGAGCACGTAGGACCGCGTGGCCCGTCTTCCCGACGCCCGCGGACGTGTTCGGAACGGACTGGATCGGACGAGGCGTCTGGAACAGCCGACGTATGCAGCCACAGGCCGCGCCTGTTGTGGACGGCACCTTGAGCAGCCGGTGGCGCCCGCTGCCCATTCCTGGTGGCGTAGCGATTTGGGACAGCCAGCATCCCTTCGGACGGCCAACAGTGGTTCCTGCCGGACCCCCATACCGGGACTGCCCGGCATGCATCCGTAGGGCGACCGGCTGCGCAGAGAGGTGAGGGCAGAGATGGTGCAACGGGAGAACAGAGTGGTGGCCGAGGGCTTCACCTACCTCGAAGGGCCGCGCTGGCACGAAGGCCGGCTGTGGTTCGTGGACTTTTACACCCATACGGTCAATGCGTTGAACTCCGACGGCAGTGTGGAGCAGATCGCGGTCGTGCCACAGCAGCCGTCCGGGCTGGGCTGGCTGCCCGACGGGCGAATGCTCGTGGTGTCGATGAAGGACCGCAAGGTCCTGCGACAGGAATCCGACGGCACCCTCGTCGAGCACGCCGACATCTGGCAGCACTGCGGCGGCCACGCCAACGACATGGTGGTCGCGACGAACGGGCAGGCCTACGTGGGGAACTTCGGCTTCGACCTCATGGGCGGCGCCGACCACCAAGACGCGACTATCGTCCTGGTCAACCCCGACGGCACCTCACAGGTAGTGGCGGACGGCCTGGCGTTCCCCAACGGTATGGTGATCACACCGGACGACAGAACCCTCCTGGTCAACGAGCTCTTCGGCAACAGGGTCTCCGCGTTCGACATCCGCGAGGACGGCACGCTCGGCCCCCGGCGGGACTGGGCGTCATTCGGCGATCTCGGTGACGAACCCAGCGTCGAGAGGCGCCTTGCGGCTGCGACGATCGTCCCGGACGGCCTGACGATGGACACCGAGGGGGCGGTGTGGATCGCCGACTGCGTGAACCAGAGGGCAGCGCGCATCGCCGAGGGCGGCAAGATCCTCGATGAGGTGAGTACGTCGCCGGACGGTGTGTTCGCGGTCGCTCTCGGCGGCGAGGATGGCAGGACCCTGTTCCTGTGCGCTGCACCGGACTTCGACGAGACCGCGCGTACCAATGCGCGCGAGGCCAGGATGCTCGCCGTTGAGGTCGACGTGCCTCACGCAGGAACTCCCTGACATGCTCTCGACTCGATTCACGGAGACGCTCGGGGTTCTTACCGCGCTCACCCAGCCGACGCCGGACGCACTTGCTCAGGAGATCGGGTACTGCCGTGAGATGACCGACCGACCGTTCGGCGTCAACCTCACGGTCCTGCCGACAGTGACCCCGGTGCCCCCTGCTGCCGCACGTCGCGTGAAGATCCCGTTGATCGCCAGCGGTGGCTTCGCCACGGGTTCCGGCCTCGTGGCGGCGCTCGCCCTGGGAGCGTCGGCCATCAATATGGGGACGCGCTTCGTGGCCGGCGAGGAACCCCCGGTCCATCGCAATGTCAAAGACCGAATCGTGGCACGGTCCCAGCGACCTCGACGAGGCCGAGCAGCTCATCGGCCTGCGCCTTCCCCGGTTGCTCACTGAGGGGGTGTGACAAGTGGCCTCGAAGGAACTGTCCACGCTCCGTCATGATCTCGACGACGGGATCCTTACCGTCACCCTCGATCGCCCCGAACAGCTCAACGCATTCACCGTGGTCATGGCGGACGAACTCGAGGCGACCTTCGTCGAGGTGAACGACCAGGACGACGTGCGTGCAGTAATCGTCACCGGTGCGGGGCGTGCCTTCTGCGCCGGAATGGACCTTGGCGTGGAAGGCAACGTCTTCGGACTCGACGAAAGTCTGGAGCCCAGGCTTGCCGACATGCACGATCTCGATGATCCGGCGATCGCCCGGGTCCGCGACACCGGCGGACGCGTTGCTCTGGCCATCCACACGTGCCGCAAGCCGGTGATCGCTGCCATCAACGGTCCCGCTGTGGGAATCGGAGCCACGATGACCCTGGCCATGGATGCCAGGCTGATGTCCACCACGGCCCGATTCGGCCTGGTGTTCGGCCGCTTGGGTATCACCCCCGAAGCGGCATCGACTTGGTTCCTGCCACGCATCGTCGGAATGGCTACGGCTCTGGATCTCGTGCTGTCCGCCGAGATCCTCGATGCCGCGACAGCCGTGGAGAAGAGGCTGGCGCGGTCAGTGCACGATCCGGGCGAGTTGACCGACGCCGCACACGCTCTCGCGCATCACTGGACCCGAGGCCGTTCCGCCGTGGCCACGGCGCTGACGCGTCAGATGATGTACCGGAATTCTGCGAGCCCGGATCCGGCCGACGCTCACCGGGTCGAATCGCTGTCGATGTTTTACACCAGCATCGCTGACGGCGCTGAAGGCGTGGGCGCGTTCCGTGACAAACGCAGTCCGCGGTTCAACGGCACCGCATCCAGGGACTTGCCGCCCTTCTTCGACGAATGGGTGGCGGACGCCGGCAGCGACAGGCACGAGCACTAGCAACTAGCAACCTGTCTTCACGCCATGACCTGCGGGTCGGAACGAATCGGTGAATCGAATTCGGACAGTTTCACCTGTTCTGGCGCACCTACGTTCCGTGCTCAGACCACCTCAGAGGTAACCCACTCTCCACAGAGGAGTGCACATGAGCGCAACCACATCTGAGCCGTCAACGATGCCCGACGCCGAGTCGCCGTCGGCCGAGACGGAGGTTCTCGACGTTCTGGTCGTCGGCGGCGGTTTCTCCGGTCTGTATCAGCTCGACCGCCTGCGTGATCTCGGCTTCAAGACCAAGGTCTGGGACGCGGCCGGCGACCTGGGCGGCATCTGGTGGTGGAACTGCTACCCGGGTGCCCGTACTGACAGCACCGGGCAGATCTACCAGTTCTCGTACAAGGACCTCTGGAAGGAGTTCGGCTTCTCCGAGCTCTACCCGGACTACGCGGGCGTCCGTGAGTACTTCGAGTACGTCGACGCCAAGCTCGGTCTGAAGAAGGACATCGAGTTCAACACCTTCGTCGACAAGGCCGAGTGGGACGAGGACACACTGCAGTGGACGGTCCGATCGTCGGACGGGAAGCAGCAGAGGGCCCGCAATGTCATCGTGGCGACCGGATTCGGCGCCAAGCCGCTCTACCCCACGATCGAGGGCCTCAAGAGCTTCCGAGGCGAGTGTCACCACACCGCCCGCTGGCCTCAAGGCGGCCTGGACATGACCGGGAAGAAGGTCGTCGTGATCGGCACAGGCGCCAGCGGCGTGCAGGTGATCCAGGAGGCTGCGGCCGTGGCCGACCGACTCACAGTGTTCCAGCGCACGCCGAACCTCGCTCTGCCCATGGGCCAGCGCAAGCTGACCTCCGAGGACAACGAGGCCCTCCGGCAGAACCTTCCCGAACGGTTCCGCACCCGCTACGAGGCGTTCGCAGGCTTCGACTTCGACTTCATCCCGCAGAACGCGACCGAGGTCTCCGACGAGGAGCGTCTCGCGACCTACGAGCGGATGTGGCAGGAGGGCGGGTTCCCGCTGTGGCTCGGGAACTACCAGGACATTCTCGCGGACGAGGCGGCCAGCCGCACGTTCTACGACTTCTGGCGGGCCAAGGTGCACGCGCGCGTCAAGGACCCCGAGACCGCCGAGCTCCTGGCTCCGGCCACCCCGCCGCATCCGTTCGGCGTCAAGCGGCCCGCCCTTGAGCAGAACTACTTCGACGTCTTCAACGAGGACCACGTCCGCCTGATCGACAGCAACACCGAGCCGATCCTGCGCGTGGTGCCCGAGGGCGTAGAGACCCCCCGCGGCATGATCGAGTGCGACATCCTGGTCCTGGCGACCGGGTTCGACAACAACCGCGGCGGCATCATGGCCATCGACATCGTCGGCGAGGACGGGCAACGGCTGCAGGAGAAGTGGGACAGCCGGGTGGACACCTTCATGGGACTGTCGACCGAGGGATTTCCCAACATGCTGTTCCTCTACGGTCCCCAAAGTCCTTCGGGCTTCTGCAACGGGCCGACTTCGGCCGAGTACCAGGGCGAGATCGTCGTGGAACTCCTCGACCACGTTCGCGAGAAGGGCCTCAGCCGGTTCGAGTCCACCCGGGAAGCCGAGGAGGCATGGACCGCCCACGTCAACGAGCTGTTCAAGGGATCGCTGTTCACGAAGGCACGCTCCTGGTACTGGGGAGCGAACGTGCCGGGTAAGCCGGCCCAGATGCTCAACTACTCCGGCGGCGTGCCCGCGTACTTCTCCAAGTGGGATGAAGTCAAGGCAGCCGGATATGACGGGTTCGAGTTCAACTAGGTAATCGGTTCCCGCCCGGGGCCGCGGCTGAGCCGGGGCCCCGGGACAGGCCGGTCGGTGTGGTGGTCGTGCTGGAGCGTGCACGGCGGCTGACAGCGAGGAGTCGCTGAAGAGCCGAGACCATGACACCGGCCGGCCGCTGCCGTTCCAAGGCAACACTCCGACACTGACGACAGCATCGTGCAACGCGGTCGCGGGACAGAGCGAACCGACGGTTCGTCAGCGGAACGCGGGCAGTCCGGTCAGGGCCTGGCCGAGGGAGAGGGCGTGCATTTCCTCGGTGCCCTCGTAGGTGAGCACGGTTTCG
>NZ_JBITCT010000112.1:4683-11740 GCF_044453465.1 Streptomyces sp. NPDC051677 | reverse complement strand
GGGCAGAACCCGCCCGTGACGGCCAACTGCCCGCTACACTCCCACCGCTCGACGTTTCCCCAGGTCAAGCCACGAAGTACTGCTGGAGTACTAGGAGACCTCAGTCGTCTGATCAGGCGACGCCCCTAAAGGCGTTGACGTCCTTCGGTGTTCCGTTGGCACCGTCCTGGTGCCACACTTTGAGGTTCACCGTAACGCCTTCGGGGATGTCCTTTGAGTACGAACCACAGGTTCCGTTGCCGTTCGCGGCAGTAGCGGCGTAGATGTGTGTTGCCCCGCCACTAACCCAGCGGGCTTCGACGACGACACGATCACCATCTGCACTGAGGTCGCACGCCTCCCACTTGTCTCCGTTGGCTGTGAAAGTACCTCTACCGACCGGAAGGGCGGTGCACGAGAGGGCTCCACAACTTTGGACGCGGGTATATTCACTGCCATTGGTGCCAGCGGAGGCTGGCGTCACGCTGAGGGCCACTGCTGTCACTGCCATTGCAGCTGAAGTGCAGACTTTTATAGCTGTTCCTTTGATGCCCATTGCCCGTCTCCTTAATTGAATTGGCTTGTTGCAGGATTGGTGCAGAGAATTCGATTAATCTTCTGGCATCTCTGCTTTTGTGCGCAGGTGACCGTGTCGGCGCATGCTTGGAACTGCTGATCTGCATACAAGGGGCGCGTGATGGCCAATATCTTTGAATGCCCGCGTCTGTCGCGATGTGACTATCGTCGCGATGGCAGGCTGCCCTGAAATTTTCGTCAGGGCAGCCCGCAGCCGTGCATCTTAGGCGACGCCCTTAAAGCTGGTGACGTCCTTAGGCGTCCCGCTGGCACCGTTCTGGTGCCACACCTTGAGGTTCACCGTGACACCTTCGGGAATGTCCTTCGTGTACGTGCCGCACGTTCCGGTGCCATTGGCGGCGGTGGCGGAATAGATGTGCGTCGCCCCACCGCTCACCCAGCGAGCTTCCACTATGACTCGATCACCGTCGGACAGAAGGTCGCAAGCCTTCCACTGGTCTCCATTTGCAGTGAAAAAGCCCTCGCCTGCCTCGATGGTCGTGCAGGAGAGAACTCCGCAGTCCTCGAAATCCGTGTATGCGTGGCCGTTAGTGCCGGCCCACGCGGCGGTGGTGCTCAGAGCGACCGTAGTCACAGTGAGGGCAGCAGCGGTGAGCGCCTGCTTGGCCATTCCTCGAATGTTCATTTTTTTCCTCCTGGTGTTTAAGGAGATCGCTGAGGCAATAGCTCCAAGGCGAGGGTGCAGCAGAGGACTCGGAAGACCTCTCCGCGGACGCCAAGGCGACGTAAATTCAGTCGCATGACGTTGTGTTTGACGGCAAATCCTCCGCAGCTGACACCAATGCCTCGGTCGGCGAACGAAGCGGACGAAAGTGGTGATTCGCCGTCACTCGCTCGCGGTGATCAACATGCCGGAGGTGATCGATATAGAACAGGGGTTTACTTCAGGTATGGCGTAAAACGGGTGCCATCAACCTGCACGTGTTGATGTGTGCTCTTGGGGCAACACGTGCGGAAAGTGGAAAATTTTGAAACGAGTTCTCGCTACATGGCCAGAGCTTGCTCTTGGCTGGTAATGGCTCCCCGTTGGGTTGTCGCTTCAGTCGACAGGGCCGCATCGGCTCCCGCGTTCATGCGAAAGGTTGGCCTTCTGGTGGTGTCGCTGACCGTTACCCGCAAGGGGGCCTGGTAGTAGCGCAAGAAAGGGGCGCGTTCTGCAGAGATCTGGGATCGGGCTCATGGCGGGCGGCGGCATTTTTCGAAGCGCGAGTTGATCTTCGATGCCCTTGCTCCAGCCCCATGAGGATAAAAAATGCGAATCACGAGGATTGCTATGCTATGTCTTTTTTATGCGAAATCGCGCGACTGAGTTGGCGATGGCTGAGTTCAGATAGGGTGTGCTTCGCACCACCCACGACGCGTGATGCCGTAAATTGGCCCGGTGACGACTTCATCGCCAGAGAGCACCTTGAAGGCGCTGCGCGCTCGGCACCCAATGGAGACCGCAGCGAGTGGAGGCCCTATGTCGGACGCTGCAGGCACGCAACAATCGAGGCGGAAGCCGCCTTCCCTGCGTGAAGGGAAGAGTCGACAGCGAACCGTTGAGGAAAGGGCGGAGCGCGCTTCCACGATCCGCTTGACCGTCCTTGCGGCGGTTCTAACGGTTTTTGCGGCGGTGTTCCTCGGCTGGATGTGGGGAACTATTGCTCCTCAACCGCCAGGTATTCTAGAGACCTTCGTGCAGGACTTCACGGATGCCACGCAATCGCTCCTCGAGGAGCAGGTAAAGCACCTGTCTCAAGGTGGCTGAATAGACGCCGGCCTTATCGGTTCATGCTGGTCGCTGGGCTAGCCATCGATGTATCTGCGTCCTGTGCGGCGGATGTGGTGTGGTTGTGAGCTTGAGTGGCACCGTAGTCGTCAGGCGAACGAGCGGGGGATCGCACGCAGGGTTTTCGGCATTGAGCATGGCTAAGCCGATGCCGTTGCGTGATCACGTATCTCGTGCCGTCGTGGCCGTCCGGCCCGCTTTCAGCGCTTGCCCCGGTTGCCTTGATGGCGATCCCCCGGGCCCGCTAATCCGGAAGCGGTGACCTGCTGCACTCCACACGTGGCACGCAGCCTGGGTACCGTCATGGGTAGAAGCCCCGACGGATGGAGCACGATGCCTCGCCGCCCGCTGGAACGCCGGTGCCTCACCCCCGGGGGGGCGCGCTGATGCTGGAAGAAGCCGAAGAGATCGGCCGTCGCGCACGTCGCGCACGGCTCCGCCTCGGCATGACGCAAGCCGACCTCGCTGCAGCCCTGGGTAAAACACAGGGCTCCCCGACCTGTTTCGTGAGGCGCGTGCTCTGGCCGAAGTCGCCACAGGCCATGAGCAGGAAGAGGCGTACGCCATCTACGCGGTGTGCTGCAAGTTTGCCCACACTGCCGCGCACGCACTTGGACACCCGGAACTGGTGGCCATGGCATGCGAACGGGCCGCATGGTCTGCGCGGTTGTCGGGCGACCCGGTGATGCCTGCCGTCGCTGACTGGATGCGTGTGTGGGATATGTGGGCAACGGCGGACTGGGACGACTCTGTTGCCTTGTCGGACAAGGCGATTCGCAGTGTGCAGCGGGAGTACGACCGCGGTGACCCTCTGGCTGTTCGGGCCTGGGGGACATTGCAACTGCGCGCTGCTGTCTCTGCCGCGCGCGGCGGTCGCAAGGCCGAAGCGAAGGACCGGATCAAGCACGCGCGGAGTGCAGCCAAGCGGATGCAGGAAGCCGCCGGCCCTCCGGTGTACGACCGCCACAGCCTGACCTTCTCGCCGGGCAACGTGCAGATCCACGCGATCAGCGTCGCCCTGGAGATGCATGAGCAACGTGAGGCGCTGTCGATAAACCGGCGCACGAGCAAGGAGCTGGTCGCGTCTCTTCCCAACTCCCGTCAAGGGCACCATCACATGGACCTTGCCCGCGCGTGGCTGTGGGACGGGAACCGCGACAAGGCTCTGAAGGAACTGGAGAAGGCTGAGGAGATCGCGCCCCAACTCGTCCGCAATCACCCCATCGCACGGTCAACGCTGCGCAGCATCGTGTACGCCGAACGGGCAAGCACTCGTGAGAAGCTGCGTCGCATGTCAGACCGCTTCCACCTCGACGGCTGACGGTCATATTCCTGCGGTTCATATTGGGCCCCGAGCGCACACTTAGCTTCGGGGCATGGCCGAACGAACCTCGCAGCAACTCCCCGCCTCCCAGACCGCTTTGGGTGCAGGCAGCCCCTTCCATCCCCGCCTTGGCGATCTCGCCATCGATCTGGCCAAGGCGGGGACGATCGGGGTCGTCGTCGCGCTGCCAAGTGACAGCTCGGCGTCCTACCAACTCCGTCCGCCTGGCGGTGGCGCGGATTGGCGTGCAAGGTCCGACGGAACCACCCTCCGCCCCGTGCCGGTGCCGGTCACGCACGTCACGCCCGTACGGCGCGACGCCGTGTACGACCCCCGTGCGCAGCAGGCCGCCATGGCGGTCACCGTCCACTACGAGGACGGAGGCACCTGTGAGTCGTTGCTCGTCCTCACCCCTGCGCAAGTCGAGCTGTACTACAACCAGCTCGGCCGCATGATCCATGCGAGGGAATCGGCGCAGGATCGTCGGCGGTGAGCCCGGACGTGCTGATGCTCGCCCCACCGACCTCTGCACGTGCCTTCGTGCGGCCTCCCGTCGCATTCCGGTGTGAAGCCACCGCCCACGACCTCAGTGGCTCCCGTGAAGTCTTGCTCGCCGCTTATCGAGGCCGTTCCCCACGCCTCGCGGCCCGGTGGCTGAGAGCGTCCGCTCACCGTTTCGCACGGCTGCTGTCCCCGGACGGCGGGGCTCTGGGCCTCAATGACGCACCGCTCGTTCTCGCTGGGTCGGAAGTCCCGCGCCCTGATGTCGAGTTACGCGCTTGGGCCGAGTGCGATCGGGCGTACGAGCAAGCTCTTCGCGCCCTCGCCGCAGGCCGCGCGTTTGTGTTCACCGTGGCGGACTACGACGCTCGGTACTGCCTTCGCGTGTACCCGCTGCCGACTCGCCGGCCTCGCCTTCCGCAGCATCCTGCCGTGGCCGGGGGGCTACCCCACCCCTCCGTAAGGGCGGGCCGTCACCGACGTCCCCGCGGGCGTCGTCCGACCCGATGACTCCCGCCCCCGCGTCTTTTCCGGTTCCCCCCGGCGCGGGGGCGGGTCCCCACGCAATCGCAGCTCTACCGCTGACGAACACTCGCCGCTCTGCGGCGCTGTCCTGCCCATCTACCGAGGGGAAGACGTGGTGACCATCTATCCCGTATCGCCGAACACCGTGCTGGCCAACGCGCTGACGAGTGCTGAGGACCTGCTGATGCCGCACATCGCCCAGGTGGCTCCGGAACGCATCGTGTTCGTGGTGGGAACGCAGATCAACGGAGCACCGCACATCGGAACGTCCCTGGTTCAGTCGCTCACGTTCGCCACGGCGGCCCGGATCCGGGACAGGTTCGGCGTACCGGCGGAAGTTCAGTTCAGCGCACTCGACAACGCCCCGTATGCCATCGTCAGCGACAAGGAGACCGGTCACCGCTACCAGCGTGCCTACGCGCACGCCCTGGGCGAGGTGGGCATCGCTGACCAGGTCGACAAGCTGTACCGGCCGCTGTTCACCGCGCTGTCCGAGCGCCTGGACGTGCCGTACTCCGTCGAGACCTAAAGCCAGCAGCAGGCGGGCGAGCACTTCCGCCGTACCTGGCTGCTTCTGCTGCCCCGCCTGGACGCCGCGCGCTGGCATCTGTCTCCGTCGTCCGGTGTGCCACACGTTCGTGTTCCCTGCCCGCGCCCTGGCTGCGGGTGGGCCGAGAAGTACGCCGAACGCACCCATGTCCGTGACGACGGTTTCGAGCGGGCAACCATCTCGGCTGTGTGCCTGCACCACGGTGAATACGAGGTCGGCATCGAACCCGCGACGGGGGGATACCTCGACCTCGCCACGCTGTACCGCAACCTCGTCAAGGAATTGGCGGTCGTTGGAGCGCGAGGCACGCTGTACGTCATGGTCAAGGGCGGCGACTGGATGCCCGGTTGTCTGCTCGTCGACGGCGCCCTACAGGCTGTGGGCCTCACTCGCGGACAGATGACCGCCCGGCTCTTCTGCCCCCAGGTGGTCACGGACACGGGCGCGAAGCTGTCCAAGTCCCTCATCCGAGAGGGGCGCGCGCCCTTGCCCGACGGTGCGGCCCCGTGGATGCTCGACACCCGCGAGTGGCCTGGCTCGTTGGGAGAGTACGTCGATCGCCTCCTCGGTCTGACCGACGTGTTACTCGCCGACCCACGCCATTTTTTCCGCTCGTACTCGGCCTGTGAACTCGGCCGGCTCATGTCCGCTGCAACAGCAAGGAGCGTTCCCGCCCCATGACGGAGACTGCCGCCGCGCGCGTCCGTGAACTGAACCTCTACCGCCGTTACTTCGACCTCGTCGCCGCTGGTCAGAAGACGATCGAGGTGCGGGTGAAGTACCCCCACCTCGAAGACCTGGCTGCCGGAGACATCATCCGCTTCCGCATCAAGGGCACCGAAGAGACGTGTGACGTCCTGGTGAAGCGGGTCACGGAGTACAAGACGTTCGAGGAACTGCTTGACGGGGAGGGTCCGGCGAACGTCAACCCGGCCTCCTCCCGTGGGCAGCAGCTCGCCAACATCCGCGATATCTACCCGGCGGAGAAGGAAGCGCTCGGCGCGCTCGCCATCGAAATCGAGCTGCCGCCGCAGTAAGCCCGCCGCGCTGTCCCCGCTCCCCCGAGGGGACTGCTCGCGGCTTCCTGGCGTCCGCCGCTCGTGCCCGTGCTGCGGGCGGCGGACGCCCACAAGAAGAGACCGGACCGCCCCTCAGCCTGGACAGCGATCTGGGGTGGTCCGGTCTTGGAATCCCTGGTCAGGAACCCGGTGCCGATGGTACCGGGGCGCTCGGCGTGCTCGAACGCGGGTGCGGCTGCAACCCAGGTACCCCGCTGTCCAGTTTGAGACGGTCACTGTTGAAGTCCGGTTGTCCGCATCCCAGTTCTGACCTGCACCACCGAAAGTCAGCCACGGCGGTGGGTGCGTCGAACGAGCACCCGTCACGTGTGTCTCCAGCAACCCCCCGCCGGCCTCAGCCACGCTTCCTCCATTCGTCACGGACCTCGACCCCTTCTCGGCCTGGGCGTTGCCGACGAACGGCCTGGCGCATGGGCCTGCCTGCTGCTTTGAAGTCCATCGGCTGCGAAGCGCGGACTGGTCGGATGGCGCGGCCTCGCTTGGTCGGTGTCGGCCTGGTCCTGGTGCTCGGAGTGGTCGCGTTGCTTCCTGGTCTGACTGTTCGCCTCGGCATGGCTGCGCGCTGAGCGGGTGGGGGCCGCCGGAGCGGTGGCGGAGACAAGGAGCGGCGGCGGCCCATGGCCGCCCGCGCGCGCGGGCCGCCGTAGGGGGGCCGCCGTGATTAAGGAAAGTAACACGGGTCAGCTCCGCGGCGCTGGGGCCGTGGCGGGTGAAGCGCCCCGGGCGTGTCC
>NZ_JBITCT010000112.1:0-4673 GCF_044453465.1 Streptomyces sp. NPDC051677 | reverse complement strand
CCTCTGGGATCCGGGTCGTTGGTGAGCGTCTCGGGGGTGGTGCGGTTGGGGGGGGGGGGGCCGGCGGGGGGGGGGGGGCCCACCGGGGGGGGGGGGGCCCCCGGCCCCCCCCCCCCCGCGGCCCGCCGTAGGCGGGCCGCCTTGATCCAGTAAAGAAACTCTGAACAGCTCCGCTGCTCTGGGCCCGTGGCCGGTCATGCGCCCATGCGATGTCCTCGACTTCCCAATCCGCTCCGCGCCTCTGCAACCGTTATAGACGTACATGGGCGCATTGCAGCCTATTTGATCCGGCGGTCGGCGAACTTTATCCACAGGTAAATCGGTCCAGGGTTGGGGCTGTGGAAAAACGCACGGTAAATCGCGCTTGCCGTTACCAATCCGTGACATTTGGGCTGTCACACCAGGGCGGATTTCTGTACCTGATAGCAGGTGAGGGCCCGGAATCTGCGGCGTCTACGAGCGCGAGAGGAGGGGTGGACGAAATCCCGCACGAGAGGGGCAGGGGAGTGGCGAGGGTCACATTTACTCGGGGTCACACCCGACCCGAAAAGCGAACCCCTATAGGCACCCCTCGGCGTGAGGGGCGGAACATAGCCGACGATCACCGGTTAGCCAAACCGGCGATTCTCCGGACCATTGATGTTCCTCGGCGAAGGAAGGGAGATGTGTGGTGTTGGCCGCAAAGTGCGGGGGCGGTGGGGCGTCCGTTCGGATTCAAGCGGAGCGTGCCGCATGTAATCCGACCTCTTCGCCTCGCCGTGGGCCTGGATCTCTCGGTTCGCTCTGTTCGCCGAGTGGGCGCCGGTTGGTCACGCCTCCCGCCATGCGGGCCGCGCAGAAAGGTTCTTGCCCGCTGGACGGGAGCGTGAGGCCGGGGCCTTCGAACGTGTCCGGTCGGAGCGGTAGACCTGACTCAACGGGCGTGATGACCGCTGGTCGGTCTGCGCGGGCAAGCCCGGATTCGGCTGACTCTGGGCGGCTCGATGGGATGCAAGGAAATGGCACGGAAGCAAGGCGGGGAGCGGAAAATGACCGAGCATGAAATAGCCGTGCTGGATGCGGAGTTGACCGACGTATGCGCGGCGGTTGCCCGGTTGGATGCGATGGTGCAGCGGTTGGCGACGGCTATTTCCGTGGCTGCGCCTCCACGATCTCCAGAAGCCGAGTCACCGCGTCCTCAAGCCGCTTGATGTCGGCCTTCATGGCCTTCATGTCCTCGGCGAGTGATTCCGCGCTGGGGCCGGGAGCGTCGTCGGCTGTTACGAGCCGATCCTCTCGGCCCTGCTCGCCGGGTGCTGCTTCGGCCGGCGCGGTGGTGGCGCTGTTGCGAACGAAACTGCCCCGGCCTTGGACGCTGTAGATCAGCCCTTCGCTCTTGAGGAGCCGTAGCGCGTTCTGCACGGTGCTGCTTGCGATGCCGTACCGGTCCTGGAGGGCGCGGGCAGAGGGCAGCTTGTCGCCGGGCTTCAGTCGGCCGGTGCTGATCTCTCTGCGGAGGACCTCGGCGGCCTGGACGTAGGGCGGCCGGGAGTCGTCTTCGAGCGGCAGTGTCATGCCCGCAGGATACGGCGCTTACCCCACACGCGATACACCCGCTCACCCTTGTGTGGCGTGTGTAGCGGGTCACCAGCTGTGCGGTTGTTGCGCCTGTGGCGCGTGTCGTGGTTAAGTGATGGTGCGGCCGGAACCACCGGCCCGAATCGAAAGGACGTGCCGCCATGGCTCGTATCCGTGTTGGCCTGCTCCCGTCGGCGTCGTTCATGGTCGGCAACATGGCCGTGCCGAAGTACGCGGACGCCGAGAAGACGCAGTTCGCCGTGGACCGTGAAACCGGCGCGAAGCTGTTCACGATCACCCTCTTCTTCATGGAGGAGGACCGCGCAGAGGCCATGAAGATCACCGTTCCGGAGACCGGTCTGCCCAACGGCCTCAAGCCGGGCGTGCCGGTCATGCCGGTGGAGCTGTTCGCAACCCCGTGGGCCCGGATCTTCAACGGGTCGCTCTCGGACGGCATCGCGTACCGCGCGGACCGTCTCGACCTGGTCGGCGGCTCGGCCCCGGCCGCTGAGACGGCGTGAGCGGCACCGTCTTCTCCCGCACCGGCCGCGACACCCAGCTTCACAGTGTCGCGGCGGTGTGGGAGAGCGCGGGCTTTCCACCCGCCTCGGCTCTTCGCCATGCGGAGATCTGCCTGACGCTCGCCGGTCACGACGACAGGGTTCGCCTCGTCGCGGAGATGTGGGCGAACCACGGGTTTCCGCCTGCTGACGCGGTGCAGCGCGCGGAAATCTGTCTGATCCTCGCTGCGCCGACACCCGCCGACCGCACCCGAACCCGGAGTCGAAAGAAGGAAGCGAAGTGACCGTGAACGACGTGAGTGAGGTGATGGGCTACGCCCCGGTCCTGATCGGGGTGGGTCTGGCAGGTATCGCCGTGTGGGCGCTGGTGTGGGTCGTCCGCTACCTGCGGGCCGATGCCATGACTCGGCAGTCCATCCGGCAGGCCGTGCGGGTGCGGCGGACCTGGAAGCGGCTCGCGCAGATGCTGAAGCTGTTCGCCATCGACAAGATGCCGACCGCGTTGGCTTCGCTGGCGAACTCGGACGGCAAGCCCGTCAAGCCCCGCATCCTGGTCCCCACGCTGAAGGTGACGCATGACGCGTACGGGGTGATCGCACGGGCGGGCTGCCTGCCCGGTGTCGGCCTGGAGCAGTACCAGAAGGCTGCCCCTCACCTGGCGGACGCCTGGCGGTGCACGCGCGTGGCAGTCATCCAGGACGAGCCGGGATCGGTCGTCATCCGGGGCGTGCGCCTCGATCCGCTGAAGTTCCCCACCGAGCACCGTCCCACCGGCAAGGTGCCGGAGAAGGTGGCCCGGTTGGACCTGGGCGTGGACGAGTACGCCCAGCCCGTATCCGTCGACCTCCGGCACGTGACCGGTATGGGCGTGGCCGGCCTCCCCGGCAAGGGCAAGACGTCGCTGATCAACAGGCTTCTGTCCGACTGGGCGCCCGCGCCGTGGGTTCAGTTCGCCTGCGCGGACGGCAAGGTGTCCGCCGCGTACGAGGGTGACTATGCCGACTGGGTACGGCGCATGTTCGCCTTCGTGGGCGATGACCTCGAAGAGGCCAACAAGCTGTTTAGGCGGCTGGTGGACCTGCGGCGGGTGCGCTCGACCCTGGTGCGCGATGTGCTCGGGGTGAAGTCCATGTGGGACGTGGACCCGTCCGAGAAGTGGCCGCTGGTCGTGCTGATCATCGATGAGGCGCACACCTACTTCCGCGACCACAAGGGAAGCGACCCCAAGACGAAGAGGCTGGCCGCGCTCGCTGCCGAGAACGCCCGGCTGGTGGAAGACCTGGTCAAGAAGGGTCGCTCGGTGGGCATGCTCGTCATCCTCGCCACGCAGAAGAGCACAGGCGATGCCATCCCGACCTTCATCCGCGACGTGTGCCCCATCGGCCTGAGCTTCGCGCAGAAGACCGCCGAAGCCGCCGTGGCGGCCCTTGGTGAGGACATCCGGGACTGGCCGGACGCCAACCCGATCAACCTTCAGGACCCGGCCTACGTCGGCGTCGCCTCGATGAACCACCAGTCACAGCCCGGCTTCACTCGCATCCGTACCCCGTACGTGCCGGACGAGTGGGCGGCCGAGATCGCGCACAAGACCGCCCACCTGACCGCCGACCCGGCCGACCTGCTCCCCTTCGTCGACCTCACCAAGATCGACCCCGACGACGACGGCTCCACTCCGATCGCTGCCTGACCGCTCGGCGGCTTACGCCCCATCACCTGTGAAAGGAGGTGAAACCCTATGTCTGAGGACCGGATCACTCAGCGCACGGTCACCGTGGTCATGGGCATCATCGCCCTCCTGGCGTTCGTCTTCTCCTTCGGCAACGTCTGGGCCCTGGCCCTGCGCCTGGACGT
This sequence comes from Streptomyces sp. NPDC051677, assembly GCF_044453465.1. Lineage (NCBI taxonomy): Bacteria > Bacillati > Actinomycetota > Actinomycetes > Kitasatosporales > Streptomycetaceae > Streptomyces > Streptomyces sp. NPDC051677. The sequence continues at coordinate 744 of NZ_JBITCT010000112.1, read as the reverse complement.
CCCCGCGCCCATCGCACCCCTGATCGCCCCCATGGTTGACCTGTCGGTGGTCGGGCTCCTGGTGGCCCTGCGCTACCTGTCCCTGCGGGGCGTCCCGCCGGAGCAGATGAAGGCGGCGACCCGCCTCATGCACGTCTCCGGCCTGCTCACCCTGGCTCTCAACATCGCCGAACCGATCACCGCCGCGCACTACGGCCGCGCTGCCGTGGACGCCGTGGCCCCGCTGCTGCTCCTCGGCTGGGGAGCGGTCGGCCCCCAGCTCCTGCGCTCTTTCCACGCGGTCGCCACCGAAGCGACCGCCCCGGCCCCGGCTGCTGAGACAGAACCGGCACAGCAGTCCGCCCCGGCCTCCACCGAACAGGAGACTGCCTCGACGCCTGCGCCACCCGTCGCGACGGAACCGGCCCCCGCCCCCGCACTCAGCGCCCCGGCGCTCGTCCCGCCTGCGCCTGCGGTCAAGGTGCCTGAGCCGCTGCTGACCGAAGCGCGCTCCATCGCCTCGGCCCACCACGCCGAGCATGGCGAACCCATCACGGCGGCCCAGCTCAAGAGGCGACTCGGCCTCGGCCTGCCCATGGCCACGGCCCTTCACGCCGCTCTGTAGAGCCGCGTTCCCCGCCGGCCTTCCGGCACTTCTCACCCTCGCCCGCCCCTAGGAGTTGTCTTCAAATGTCACGCCCACATCAGGAGCGAGGCGAGCGTGACAGCTGCCTGGTAGGACTCGGCGGTCTTGTCGTAGCGGGT
>NZ_JBITCT010000111.1:0-12169 GCF_044453465.1 Streptomyces sp. NPDC051677 | reverse complement strand
CGACGGACGTCGAGCTCGCCGCATAACCCCAGCAACCCCGAACCACACCAAACCCGTCAGGGGCGCCTTGACGGAAGACATAGAGGCACCCCCCCGACCAAGGAACCCCTCCCAGGCACTGGGCACCACACCCCCGTCCACCACGTGACCCCCCGGACACATCCGAGGACCCCGCCCCGCGGACCAGATCGTAGAAAGACCGCGCCGCCCGGGCGGCGCCCGCGAGCACGGGACAGGAGCCCCCGGACCAAGGAGCCCCTCCCAGGCACTGGGCACCACACCCGCGCCCACCACGTGACCCCCCGGACAGATCCGAGGACCCCGCCCCGCGGACCAGGTCGTAGAAAGACCGCGCCGTCCGGGCGGCGCCCGCGAGCACGGGATAGGAGCCCCCGGACCAAGGAGCCCCTCCCGGGGAGTGGGGGCCGCGGCCGCGTCTGCCGCGTGATCCGTCGGGTGGGTGCCTGGGCGGGTTTCTCCTGGGGGTTCCTTCCTGACGGGGTGTCAGGGACACTGGCGCGGTGCGAAGTCCGACATGGGTAGGTGGCCGCCGGGGCGCTGTATGGGGCGCGTCGGCGGTCGCTGTCGTGGTGGTGGGCGCCGCGGGGCTGCTGGCCGGCTGCGGGGGCGACGGACGCGGCGGCGACTACGTGGCGATCGGCGCGGCAGGCGGTCCGGCGGCGCCGGGCACGGGTGCTGGCGGATCGGCGGGGCCGACGGGCGGGGTACGGCTCGTGCCGCTGGACGGGGGGAGCAACTCCGCTACGGCGCAGCCCGGTCCGGGAGCGAAGGCGCAGGCGCAGGGTCCCCTGGCGGCCGCGCCGGGCGGCCCGGAGCCCGGCTCGCCTCAGGGCGCCTCGCCCACCAGGGGCGGTGCGTCCACCAGTGGCGCCTCGTCCGCCGAGGGCGGCTCGGGCGGGCGTACGACGCCGGGCTCGACCTCGCCCTCGGCCTCGCCCTCACCGGCTCCGTCCGGCAGCGGGTCCGCCGGGCCGGCCGTGCTCGTCGTGAGTGACACCGTCCGCGCGGGCACGGATCAGCGGTGGTGCGAGGACGTGACCCTCACCCTCCACAACTCCGGTGGCACAGCGGTGCGTTCCGGCGCGGTCGCGTTCGGGACCCATGTCATCGACGCGCTCGGCATCGACTGGGCGACCCGCGAGTCGACGGCCCCGCTCCCGACGCCGATCGCCGCCGGCGCGCGCGGAGAGGACCTGGACGGTCTGTGTCGACAGATTCTATGAAGGGTTCTTTTCCTTGGGTGGGCGCATGGAGCACGACATCACCGTGACGTACTACCCCGGCGGAAAGACCATCTTCATCCCTCACACGCACGAGAGGGAGAAGTAACAGCCGGGGGCGACACGGCCTCCGGACCACAGCGGGCCCGCCCGGTGCGCCAACACCGGACGAGCCCTAGGGGAACAACCTGAGGTGGAGGCCGACCCCCATGCACCGCACCATACCCACGCCCGGGCACCCGAACGAGCCGTTGCGCGAGTTGCTCGCGGCCGTCCTGGAAGCCGTCGACCTTCCGTACCCGGCCACGGTCGGCGACGCAGCCACACACGACCGGATCCTGATCGAGCGCATCGGTCACGTGAAGATCGCTCTTCAGACGGTCCTCACCGATGACGCTCCGCTCGGCGTCGACTGGACGACCGACTATCTGCGCGAGCGGCTCGCCGAGCATCCGCCCACCGGGTACGTCACCTACGACCAGGCGCGCGAGCGCCTCGCCGCCGGGAAGAACTGGATGGAGGCCGTCCGGCCGTCGGGCGGTGAGGGTCGATGAGCCGCCGGCCTCCCGTGTCGATTCGTCGGACGCCCGACTTCGACGACGACCTCGCAGTACTCCAGCGCGGCGGCCTCAGCGCGTCCGACGCGGTCCGCCAGGCCGTCCGCCTGATCGCGCAGGCTCACCGCACCGTGGACGACCTGACGGCCCGAAACGGGGACCGCCCCGGCGTCCTGTCCATCCGTGTCACCGACCTGACCTCGGCGTATGACACCCCGCAGGAGCGTCATACAGCTGCCGCACCCACTGTCAGACGGGGCGGCGGTGAGGGGAGATGACGCGCGCTGAGTCGCTGCGCCTGGCGGCCGTCGAAGAGCAGCTCGCCGCCGTCTCCCGCGAACTGCGCGCCACCCGGGCGCACCTGAAGTTCCTGAGGGCCTTGCTCGCCGAGGAGGCGCCCGAGGTGGCGCGTGCCGAGCGCGACGCAGCCGAGATCTTCGAGGCGATCCAGAAGCGGCCCCGACCCGCGTTGCAGGTCCTCGAGGGCGGCCGGACCGGCAGACACCGCGACGCCCACGGCGACGACCGGCACGGCCTGCACGCCGTGTAGCACTGCGCAGAAGACCCCGCCGGAGTCCTGGCGGGGTCTTCTGCTGCCGGTCGGCGAGGGTCCGGCCCGTACGCGCGCGGGCGCGGGCTTCGTCCCCCGAGGGACGAAGCCAAAGTCCGGCCCATAGGCTCACCGGCGCGGGCTCGCCGGTGAGGTGTCCGGTGATGTCAGCCTTAACATCGTCGGACACCTGCGCTTGCTGATGCCGAGGTGCGTCCGGCCCGTACGCGCGCGGGCGCGAGTCACACGAAGGTTCGTCCCTCGAGGGACGAACCTTCCGACCCCGTACGCGGGCGCGAGGAGGCCCCGCCCATCCGCCACGGGGGAGGCAGACAGACGGGGCCGATCAGGGGGCCGGGGCTACAGCAGCCGGGCGATGGGTTCCGGCAGGAACAGATCCCGGGCGCGGTGCTCGGCCCACAGGCCGCCAGGATCGCCGTCACTGCGGGAGGCGTAGCGGGGGCAGCGGTCGCAGTTCCGGGCGTGCGGCTCGGGCACCTGGTCGGGATGTTCCTCGACGATGTGCCGGGCGATAGCCAGCTGCTCGTAGAAGCAGCCCGCATCCGCGGTGACCTTCTCGCCGAAGGCCGTCAGCAGCTTCACGCACTCGGCGCACCCGAACATGAAGGGCGCCGGGGGCGGCAGCGTCTGCCCGTCGATGGGGTCCATCGGTCTCTTCCTGGTGAGGGCCGCCCCGCCGAGCTCTTCCGGAGACTGCGACGGGGCGGCTTCCCGCCGGGCTGAGGCTTGCGGTCCTCGGCGCGGCGGGGCTTTGGGTGCGGCCCTGTCCCGGAGCGGCCGCCATGGGGGTGCGTCAGGCAGGGGTTCGCGCCAGCACCAGGGCGAGGACTGGGGCCGTCACGGCCGCCACGTACACGAGCAGGCCGGCGATCCCCTTCACGAGCAGCCCGCGGCGCGGTGGCAGGAGCAGGTGCAGCGGCGCACGAGCAGGATGCCGGTGGAGTGCGGCAGCGGGACGTCCTTGGTCTGGCGGCACCACGCGTGGACGTCCTCGTAGCCGGGCTTGCGTGCGAGGGTGCACTCCACGGAGAGGGCCTCGGTGGCGGTCGCGGCGGTCATGGGCGCTCGCCGCCGATCTTCTCGTAGTGGTCGCACAGGGCGTTCAGGACGCGGGCCAGCTTCCGGGCGTGCAGCAGTGCGCCGCCCGATGCCCTGCTGGGCTCCGCCCGCAGCTTCCCGCGCGCCTCGCCGAGACAGGCGAGCGCGCAGTAGCGGGGGATGCTCTCGCGTTGCAGCCTTCCGGCCGCCCGCTCGACCTGGGGGATGAGCAGTTCCAGGTGCCCGCGCACGATCCGCGTCAGCTTGGCCAGCTCGTCGCTGGCCGGGGCCAGGGCGACGGCGTCGGGGTCCAGCAGGATCCTCGCCGTCTCCCGCATGGTGGCGATATCCGGCGGATCGGCCAGAGGGGGCTCTGCCGCCATCGGCGGTTGGGTTGTAGCGTTCGGCACGTCGACCTGCTTTCTCAGGTTGGCCACGCCCCCGGACCGGTCGCACGGTCGCGGGGGTCTTCTCGTCACGGTTCACGTTGGCCGGGTCACAGTGCGTTGCGCGACGACAGATAGGGCGTCCAATCGGCGTCATTGGGGGCGTCAATCCGGTGTCATTCGCTGGTGTGAGCGTCTACCGTTGATCACATGGCCACTCCTAACGGAACCCTGAGAGCGGTCCGCATGGGCCTGCTCATGTCACAGGACGAATTCGCCCGCGCTATCCGTGACGCCGGAGAGCGAACGGGCTCCCCCAACGACGCGTCGAAGCGCCTTGTGCAGCGCTGGGAGTCGGGTACGACGACCGCACCGCGGCCCGTGTACGCGCGCGCTCTGGAGTCTGTGACGGGCCTGCCGATAGAGTCCCTCGGCTTCCCCGCGCCGATCCTCGCCCGGATCTCCGAGGACGGGCACGGCGGCCACGACCTCGAGGACTCGCCCGTCGGTATCCCCGGAGCCGGCACCGCCCCGGCCTCCCAGATCGCACCGCGCGGCAACTACTCGGGCATCTGGCTGAGCACCTACGAGTTCGTGTCCAGCGGCCGCGACAACCAGGTCTTCACCGGCAAGCACTACGTCGTGCTTCTCCAGCACGGCAACCGGCTCACCGGCCGCAGCTTGCCGAACGGCTCCCTCAACCCGGACAGTCCGCTGACTCTCGACCTCCAGGTGGAGGGCAGCACGGTCACCGGCACCTGGACCGAGCAGACGGCCTCCGAGGGCTATTACCGAGGGGCCCGGTACTTCGGCGCGCTCCAGCTGCTCGCCGAGCCGACCGGCCGTCGCATGGCGGGTAAGTGGGTTGGCTTCGGCAAGGAGTTCGACGTGAACACGGGGCCGTGGGAACTGCGCCTCATGGATGTGTCGACCACGAAGGCGACGCTCGACTCGTACAACCGACCGCCGGAGTAGGACCGCGCCGACGCGTCCCGCGCCCGCCTACGGGCCGCTCGGGGCTCATCGACGCTTACTTCCTTCAACGGGACCGTCCGTAGGCCGGTAGCGGCCAGCGCAGCGCGCGCACGGGCACACTGGGGGCGTGCTCCCGTCGAAGAAGACCGGCCGCGACGGCCGCCAGCTCGTTCCGACCGAGCTAGCCGCGTACAGCCTCGGCATGACGCCCAAGAAGTTCCGCGACTGGGCCCGTCGGCGCGAGCTGCATCCCGTCGCGTTCGAGCGGCCTCCGGGCCGACGCGGCCAGGCGACCGCCTTCTACGACCTCGCCGACCTCTTCGACGTGACGAATGGAGTGTCGGCCGGGGGTGCCTGAGCGGCCCTGGTCCTCGGTTCCTCGATCGGTGGAGGAACCGAAGACCGGCGTGCGGCCCGGCAGGCGCGGCACGTCCTCTTCCCGGCCGGGAGGGACGTCGGGCTGCCGTGCAGGCTCCGCCCGCAGCCGCCCGCGCACAGTGCCGAGCTCGCCCGTCCCTCAGGCGGGTACGTGCGCGGTGCCCGGGTCCGGGTCTTCTCGCGGGCGGGTACGTGCGCGGTGCCCGGGTCCGGGTCTTCTCGCGGGCGGGTACGTGCGCGGTGCCCGGGTCCGGGTCTTCTCGCGGGCGCGTTCCTGCTCGACCCTGCGGCGGCGGGCGCACTCCGGGCAGCGCTTCGGGAGGCCGCCGCGGTCTTTCTCCGTCTCACCCGCGGCAGAGCAGTCCGCGCACACGTAGCTTCGGGCCATGTCCGCTCATTCCTCAAGATTCTTTGAAATAAGGTGAGTTGAGGGCTTGACGTACACCCGGCCGTGCAGGACTCTGGTGATGCAGGCGAGCAGCTCCCACAGCGGCCGACAGGCCCCCCGGTCGAGCGAATCGCCCCCGGAACCCCCGAAGAGAGCCGAGAAGGCCCCCGGGATCCGCGAAGATCACCGAATCCCCCCGAGGAAGACAGAGCCCTGTCGATCTGACTCCGGGGGGATTTTTCTTTCAGATGGGCGCGGGGTCAGCCGGCCGTCGCATAAAAAGATCGACTTTGCAGTCGCGCATTTGATCAACTTCGCGTTTCCGCAGGTCGGAGCCTTGATCGCGTCTCATCGTCCTACCGGCTCCGTATGTCGCCGAGCTCGCCGTCGGCCCGCCGGGCGCGGTCGGGCGCGGCGATCGCACGGCCGCGACCATCACGGCTGTCGACCGACCTTCGCCCGATAGGCCGCCTCGCTGAGACCACTCTTGATCATGGGGCGCACGGTGCCCTGGATCATCCCCATCAGTTCACCGCTGTCGAGTCGCAGTTCGCCGACGAACTGGCCGCCGCTTGCGCTGCTCTCGTGCACCGCTGCCGCGAGCTCCCGGACAGCGGCGGCCTGCTGCGTGTCGAACGTGCTGGCGGGGCTCGGGATCACAACGCGGCGGGTGGACACCCCGGCTGCGACGGCGGCCATCGACTTGCGGTGGCTGAGGATGCTCTCGCCGCCCTTGAGGCTGATCAGCTCGGGGCCCTTCTCACCGACCCACGCCAGGCCGGGGGCCGCCGACATGGTGCCCTTGGCGTAGCCGCCGGGCCGGGTCATCACGTTGATCCAGTTCGCCCCGTACCGGTGCATGGCGTAGTTGATGCCGGCGTAGATCGACGCGAGCGGGTCGTAGATGCCGCGCTTGAGGAACGGGCCGGCGTATGCGGCGAACGTCGACCCGATGGTCTGCATGAGGCCGCGGGAGGGGTCGCCGTTCTTGGCGTTGATGTCCCAGTTGTTGATGGCGTTCGGGTTGCCGCCGGACTCCGTGTTGATCCGCTTGAGGACGGGACCGATCGCTGTGGCGGGCGCGCCGAGCATCGACAGCACCTGAGCGACCAGGGGCGCCCACCTTTGAACGCCCTTGCCGCCACCGCCACCGCCGAAGAGGTCGCTGAAGAGGCCGCCGAGCTTGCCGCCGATGCTGCCGAGCGCGCTGAGGGCCTTGCCCGGCAGGTTCTTTGCAGAGATCAGGCCCTTTTCGAGGAATGCGGCGAGAGCGTTCGGGAGGCTGCCGAAGACCTTCTTCACGATGGCGGAGGGATGCGTCTCGGCCATGCCCTTGATGAGTCCGGCGGTCAGGTGGCCGCCGAGAGAGGCGAAGACCTTGGAGGGCGAGTTGATGCCGAAGTGCTTCGACACCCAGCTGACGATGGGGTCAACAAGGTTCGACTTGATCCACTTGCCGATGCCCTTGATCCCGCCGACGATCCCCGACTTCAGGCCGGAGACCAGTGCGCCGCCCTTCTCGATCAGCCAGGAACCGGCCTTGGCGAAGACGCCGACAGACGGGCTGACGACGTTCTTGATGACCCACGTGCCGAGGAACTTCGCGCCGCCCACGATGCCGTTCTTGAAGCCGGACACCAGCGCTGAGCCTCGCGCCCACAGCCAGGATCCGGACGTCTTGAAGGCCCCCACGACGGGGTCGATGATCCACGCCTTGCCGAAGGATCCGATGGCCTTCGCTCCCGTGACCATGCCCGACTTGAAGCCGGACACGATCGCCGCGCCGCGCGCCAGGAGCCACGATCCGGCGGTCTTGAAGACGCCGACCACAGGGTCGACGATCCACGCCTTACCGAGCGAGCCGAGCCCCTTCGCGCCGGTGACGATGCCGGACGCGAAGCCCTTGGCGAGCTCGAAGCCGCGCACGAGCAGCCACCGGCCGGCGCTGGCGAACGGCTTCACGATGGTGCCGATCACGCGGCCGGCGACGCTGCCGAGCTCGGTCGCGCCCTTGACCATCCCGGGGGCGATGCCGCGTACGAGCCTGAGGCCGAACTCTCCGAAGCGGCCCACGTAGGCGACGATGCCGACGGCGAGGTTGGCCAGTGCGCCGGTCAGCTTGGCGGCCATGGCGGGGAAGACGCGGGCGACGCCCGACGCGAAGCCCTTGGCGAAGCCGCCGAGGACCTTGCCTGCGAAGCCGACGAGCGACTTGGAGAACTTCGCGAAGATCTCGAACGCCCAGCTGATCAGCTTCCCGAGGAACGGGATCTTGGTCAGCATCTTGCCGATCGCGCCGACCCACTTCGCGGGCAGGAACGCGACGGTGACGACCGCGATCAGAACGTCGAACCAATGGTCGCCGAGCCCCTTGAGCAGCGCGCCGAGGTCGACGTTCAGCAGGCCGACGACGAAGCCGGTGACCAGTGGGATGGCGAACTTCCCCAGGCTGATTCCGATGCCCACCCAGTCGATCTGCATCATCAGGTGACCGAACGCCGCGGTGAGCTTGACTGCGCCCTTGGCCAGGGTCTTCACGCCCGTCGCCAGGCCGCTGCCGATCGTCGAGCCGACCTTGCCCCAGTCAACCCCCTTGATGCCGCCGGTGACCGCCGTCCGTACCTGCTCGCCGATCCGCATGGCGAGGCTCTTCGGGGGCTTCACCTTCGGGGTCACGAGGGGGGCGACCGAACCGGACCCACCGTGCGGCATCGGCGCGAGCGCCGGACCCTTCACGCCGGTCGTCGGGGCGACCTGCCCGACGCCGTAGTGAGGCATCGGGGCCAGGGCCGGGCCCTTCGGGGCCACGGTCGTCTTGCTGGAGCCCAGGTGCGGGGAGGTGTCGAGCAGCCCGCCCATGAGGTCCTTCGCGGCCTTCGCCGGCTTCGACCCGGTCAGGCCGCCCCAGAAGTCGCCGATGACCTGCTTGGCCTGGCCCACGCGGTCCTGGATCTGCGCGACGGGGATCATGCCGGCGAGCGTGTGGCCGAAGTTCTGCGCGGCCGGGATGCCCTTGGTGTTGATCCAGGAGGCGAAGCCGCTCGTCGCGGTCGTCAGCCCGGTCACGGCCTTCGTGGCGAGGTTGAGGACGCCCGTGTCCCCGATCTCGATCAGGAGGTCTTCCCACGCGCCGCGTAGCCGCTTGAGCTGGCCCTGTAGGCCCTGCATCTGGATTTTCGCGACCTTCTCCGCCGTGCCACCGGACTTCACCAGCTGCTCGATGAGCTTGTCGAGCGCTGGCGTGCCAGCGGTGACGAGCGCGGACATGCCCGGTCCGGCGCGCTGGCCGAAGATCGTGAGCATGTCGCCGGCCGTCGCGCCCTTCTTGCCGAGCTGGTCGACGATGTCGCGGAGCGGCAGCAGCTTCCCGTGCGAGTCCGTGACCTTGACCCCGAGGTGATCGAGCGCTGCCTGTACTTGCTTCGTGGGCTTCAGCAGACGGCTGATCGCACCGCGCAGCGCAGTACCGGCCATCGATCCGGCGATGCCTGCATTGCTCATCAGGCCGATCGCGGCTGTCGTCTCCTCGAACTTCAGCCCTGCCTGGTGCGCGACCGGCGCTGCGTACTTCATCGCTTCGCCGATGGAGGAAACGCCTGCATTCGTGCTGATCGAAGCCTTCGCCAAGACGTCGGTGACGTGCGCCAGATCGTCAACTGTCTTGCCGTATCCGGTCATTACGTTGGTGGCGATGGACGCGGCGTCGGCGAGCCCCATCTGTTCGGTCGAGGCGAGGGCGATCACGCTCGGCAGCGCCGTGTAGATCTGCTTCGTCGACAGGCCGGCCATGGCGAGGTTGCCCTGCGCGTCGGCCGCCTCCTTGGCACTGAAGGCCGTGGTGCGGCCCATCTCCTTCGCCTGGTCGCGCAGCATCGTGAAGTCCTTGCCGGTGGCCTGCGACACGGCCTTGACCCGGTTCATGGACTTCTCGAAGTCGCCCGCGGTCTTCAGCGAGGCGACGGCGATCCCTGCGACGCCGACGGCGCCGACGGCCAGCGACGTCTTGATGGCCTTGCCGACCTTCGACGTCGTGGACGCCAGGGAGTTCGCGGACCGGCCGACCTGGCGGAACGTCGCGGACGCCCGGTCGCGGCCGATGAGGGCGAAGACGATCGATGAGGTGGCCACAGCCGGAGCCCTCCCGATACGGGCAGGTGGAGCGGGGAAGAGGGGGCCGCCGGCCGGGGCCCCGAGGGGAATCGCGACTCCCGGCCGGCGGGGGGTGGCGGAGGTGAGCTGCTCCGCCACGTGGGCCGCGTGACCAGCGCGGCCGTGCGGGGTGGGCGGTGCCGCTGAACCCGGACATCACCGGCCGGGTAGCACGTCAGCGACTCCGGGGCCGTTACCTCCCGGCCGCCCATTCCCGCAGTTCAGAGGACCTAGAACGAGGGCTGAACGAGGCCGGTCCCCGTCACTTCGACGATGCTCTTCGGGTAGCGAGCGGCCGTGAAGGCGAGGTAGCCGTACACCTGGAGGCGGACGGTGAGCGTGCCGGAGCCGACGTCGGGCAGCACTCGGGAGCGGATCCCCGACTCGAAGAGCAGGAGGTCGGACGCCCGGAGGATGTGGATGACGTCCTCGTTGGTGCCCGCGCCGAGCGTGATCGGCATCGACGGGTCGGTGACGACCGGGAGGCCGTGCATCTGGCCCACGACCTGCTCGGCCGCGACCGCGCCGAGCGTGGCGATCGCGTTCTGCGGGTTCCCGGCCTGCGGGACGACCAGGGGCCGGCCGTTGGTGTCGGTGGCTGCGAGGAACCAGGCCCACCGGCGGGGGTGCATGACGATGACGGTCGGCGGCATGAACCGCAGCGTGTGGACGCGCTGCACCGCGTCGGCGATCTTCGAGTACAGCTCGGCCACCGTCGGGCTTGCGTCGGTGTACGTGACGGTCTCGATGTTCGCCGTGTTGCGGACGCCGGTGACCTGGCCCGACGAGCCGGTTCCGGAGATGACCTGGACGTCGAGCTTGGTCGCGTAGTCCGCGGTCAGGTCCCGGAAGATGACCTCGTCGAAGGAGACCGGGGACTGGTCCAGGAGCTGGATGGCGACGTCCTGCTGGCCGGCAATCGTCTTCACCGGGGCCGGCACCGATGCGTCGGTGAGGTCCGTCTCCGAGACCGCGCCATTGTCGGCGGTCTGGATCGCCGTGGTGGTGCCTGTGGCGACCTTCGGGATGTTGATGCTGTCGGTGCCGGGCGGCAGCGGCTGGTTCGTCACCAGGTTCGCGTACGCGCGGCCCGCCCGGGCCAGCTCCACGAACTGGCTCATCAGCCACAACGGGGGCACGAAGTATCCGCCGTTGCCGTCGGTGCGGTTGAGGTCGCGGAACTCGGGGGTCTCGCTGACGTCCTGGGCGTGCCGCTGGAGCCGCTCGATCGCGGTCCCGTCGTCCATGCCGAGCTTCACGCGGGCGAGGTCCTGGAGGTAGCTGCGCCCGTTGCCGCGGGTGTAAGTGCGTGGCTCGTTGACCGAGATGCGGGACCGGACGGTGCTTGCAAGGTGGGCGCCCTCGCTGGGGAGGCCGCGCCGGCTCTCCGCCTCGATCTCGTCGATGCGGTCGTCGATGCGGGCCAGGTCCTCGGTGACGCTGAGGAACTCGCGGCTCTCGACATCGTTCAGTTCGGTGTCGCCGCGGAGTTCGGCGCTGCGGGGGATGGCCGTACGGCGGGCCAGGAGGGATGCCCGGCGCTCGCGCAGGCGGGTCAGGCGGGGGTCAGCGGAAGGTGACACGGGGCGCTCCCAGGCGGGATGCGCGTCGTCGTCTTTCCAGTGCCAGGAGCAGAGGCGGACGCTGGGTGTACAGGGCGGCGACCAGTGCCAGGCCTGGGCTCATCGCTCGGGGCCAACGCCTGTGCCAGGCGGGCCCGTACGGGGAGGCAGTGCCAGCCGTCCCCGAGCGGAGCTTTCGATCAGGGTACGTCAGCGATCAGCGAGGCGGCCAGGATCGGCCAGCTCGGAGCAGTCGGGCCGGTGGTCGATGACGACGTTCGGGGGCTGAAAGTCGGCCGGGCCGCCGCAGTGCGGGCAGCCGTGGACGGCGAGTTGGGCGACCAGCTCGGCGAGGCTGTCCGTCTCCACGACCACGGGTCGGCCCGTGCGCCGACGCGCGCTCACTCCGAACCTCCCTCGAGGGCGGGCTGTTCGAGTTCGGCGAGGACCTCGAGGACCGCGGACTTCAGCTCGGCGGGGACCCGGTGGCGGGCGAGGAGGCGGCGCGCGCCGGCCGTGGTCCGGGAGCTGTCGAGCAGGACGGCGGCGACTCCGGCCGCGCGCCGGCGGTTGGAGCCGACGGCGGCCAGGGCCTGGAGCTCGCGGGCCCGGTCGGCGAGCGTCGGGGCGGCGGCGCGCTTCACTCGTCGTCCTTCCACCGGCGGGGCCGGCGGCCGATCGCGCCGATCCAGCGGCCCCGGGCGTGCAGCTGCATGAGGCTGCGCCGGTCGCTGCTCTCCTGCTGCTGATGGCGGGCCAGGCGGCGGCTGTCGTCGCCGGTGAACGGGGTGCTGCGGATGATCAGGCCGTCCGGGGCGGGCGCGGGGGCGGTCGGGGGCTTCTTCTTGGACATGGTCACTCCTTCGGTGTCTCGGCGGTCGACGACCCGGCGGTCGTCACGGGGTCCGACCCGGCGGTCGACGA
>NZ_JBITCT010000110.1:0-12224 GCF_044453465.1 Streptomyces sp. NPDC051677 | reverse complement strand
GCATGGGCATGACGAGCAGTCGCCCCGGACGAGTATCAGTCCCACGATCGAGCGATCACGAACCGGGGAAGATCGGACTTAACGTCCACTGAGTGAGGGACGGACGGTGTCGTGGGCACGCGCGCGTGGCCGTGTGGAGCGCCTTACGCGCGCGTGCAGCCCAAGGGCTGTCCCGTCATCCCTGGTGGATCAGCGTGCGGCGTCAGATGCGGTGCATCGCAAGGCGGAGGGATGACGGGACAGCCCTTAGGGCAGCAGCTCGCCCAGGGACGGCAGCAGTGACTCGAGGTCGCTCGGTATCTCGGTCGGCAGGTCGCTGGGGAACTGCGACGGCAGCTCGGTCGGCAGGCCGCTCGGCAGCTCCACCGGAAGGCTGAAGGACGGCGCGGGAGTGGAGCGGCTGCCGGTGCTGCTTCCGGCGGTCGGCTCGTCGTCCGCTGAGCCGCCGCCTCCTGAGGCCATCAGCACGACGGCGATGACGGCTCCGGCGGTGACGAGCAGCGCGAGGACGGCGAAGAGGGGGCTCCTGCGCCTTCCGGAGCGTCCGAAGCCTCCTGGCGGCTCCGGAGGCGGGGGCGGCGACCAGCCGCCCCCTCCCGTCCCGTCATCGGGTCCGAAACCGGACGGGGGCGGTCCGAAGCCACCCGGAGGCGGCGTGCGGCCGGGCGGTCCGGGCGGCTGGGGCGGTACGGGCGGCATGGCCATACCGTCCAGCGTCGCGGCGGACCGCTCGGGGCGCGACCTCCGCGCGGAAGTTGATACGGATCCATGCCATGGACCGCATCATTCCGGCGTACTCCGTCCGGAGACCGCTCGACCATCGACCGTTCGGCGGCACGCGCGTGTGCACGCTCATCGGTGCACACACGCGTGCGTGCGGCTTCAGCCGCGGGCGCCCAGCAGGTGGTCCATCGCGAGCTGGTCGAGCTGCTCGAAGGCCATGCCGCGGGCGGCGGCGGCCTCGGGGTCGAATTCCTCGAACGCGGTGCGGTCGGCCAGCAGGCTCTGCAGGCCGTCGGCGGCGGTGGCCTGGGCCAGCTCGTCGAGGCGGGAGGCGCGCAGGGCCTCCTGGACCTCCGGGTCGCTGCGGAACGCGGCCGCGCGCTCCTTGAGGATCAGGTAGTTGCGCATGCAGCCCGCGGCCGACGCCCAGACACCGTCGAGGTCCTCGGTGCGCGGCGGCTTGAAGTCGAAGTGCTTCGGGCCCGCGTAGCCGGCGCTCTCCAGCAGGTCGACCAGCCAGAACGCGGAGCGCAGATCGCCGGCGCCGAAGCGCAGGTCCTGGTCGTACTTGATGCCGGACTGGCCGTTGAGGTCGATGTGGAAGAGCTTGCCCGCCCACAGCGCCTGGGCGATGCCGTGCGGGAAGTTCAGCCCGGCCATCTGCTCGTGGCCGACCTCGGGGTTGACGCCGTACAGCTCCGGGCGCTCCAGGCGCTCGATGAAGGCCAGGGCGTGGCCGACGGTGGGCAGGAGGATGTCGCCGCGCGGCTCGTTCGGCTTGGGCTCGATCGCGAACTTCAGGTCGTAGCCCTGGGAGGTCGTGTACTCGCCGAGAAGGTCGAAGGCCTCCTTCATGCGGTCGAGGGCCACGCGCACGTCCTTGGCGGCACCGGACTCAGCGCCCTCACGGCCGCCCCAGGCGACATAGGTCTTCGCACCGAGCTCGACAGCCAGGTCGATGTTGCGGATCGTCTTGCGCAGGGCGTAGCGGCGCACGTCGCGGTCGTTCGCGGTGAACGCGCCGTCCTTGAAGACGGGGTGCGTGAAGAGGTTGGTGGTGGCCATCGGCACCGTCATGCCGGTGGTGTCCAGGGCCTGGCGGAAGCGCTTGATGTGCTCCTCGCGCTCGCTGTCGGAGGACCCGAAGGGGATCAGGTCGTCGTCATGGAAGGTCACGCCGTAGGCGCCCAGCTCGGCCAGGCGCTGCACCGTCTCGACCGGGTCCAGGGCGCGCCGCGTGGCGTCGCCGAACGGGTCCCTTCCCTGCCAGCCGACGGTCCACAGGCCGAAGGTGAACCTGTCATCGGGGGTGGGCTGGTAGCTCATGCCGCGGCTCCTTGCTTGAAGACTTGTCGTGCTGATGGTGGCGAACTATTTCGTCATGGCCGTTTACAAATTAGTATGCGGACGCATCTCTGGGAAGACAGATCCCGCAGAGCCGCGGAAAAAACTTGAGGGAGAACCCGATGTCAGCAGCCGAGGGTCCGCTCGTCGTCGGCGTGGACACGTCCACCCAGTCCACCAAGGCGCTGGTCGTCGACGCGGCCACCGGCGAGGTCGTCGCGAGCGGCCAGGCGGCGCACACCGTGTCCTCCGGGGCCGGCCGTGAGAGCGATCCGCGCCAGTGGTGGGACGCCCTGCGCGAGGCGTTGCACCAGTGCGGTGACGCGGCGCGCGAGGCGGCCGCGGTGTCGATCGGCGGGCAGCAGCACGGCCTCGTCACGCTGGACGAGCGCGGTGAACCGGTGCGCCCCGCGCTGCTGTGGAACGACGTGCGTTCGGCTCCGCAGGCCCGTCGGCTGACCGAGGAACTGGGCGGCGCGAAGTTCTGGGCGGAGCGCACCGGCTCCGTCCCGGCCGCGTCGTTCACCGTCACGAAGTGGGCCTGGCTGGCCGAGCACGAGCCGGCGGCCCTGCGCGCCACGAAGGCCGTGCGCCTCCCCCACGACTACCTCACCGAGCGCCTCACGGGCGAGGGCACCACCGACCGCGGCGACGCCTCCGGAACCGGCTGGTGGGCGTCCGGGACGGAGACGTACGACGAGGAGATCCTCGCCCATGTCGGGCTCGACCCCGCGCTGCTGCCCCGCGTGGTGCGGCCCGGTGAGGTGGCGGGCACCGTGCGGGACAGCCACGACCTGCCCTTCGCCAAGGGAACGCTGGTCGCCCCGGGCACCGGGGACAACGCCGCAGCGGCGCTGGGTCTCGGGCTGCGCCCGGGCACGCCCGTGCTGAGCCTCGGCACGTCGGGCACGGTGTACGCGGTGGCCAAGCGCCGCCCCACCGACCCCACCGGCACCGTGGCCGGCTTCGCCGACGCCCACGGCGACTGGCTGCCGCTTGCCTGCACCCTGAACTGCACGCTCGCCGTCGACCGCGTCGCCGCCCTGCTGGGCCTGGACCGTGAAGCCGTGGAGCCCGCCGCGGACGTCACGCTCCTGCCCTACCTGGACGGCGAGCGCACCCCGAACCTGCCCAACGCCTCGGGCCTCCTGCACGGCCTGCGCCACGACACGACCGCCGGTCAGCTGCTGCAGGCGGCCTACGACGGCGCCGTGCACTCGCTGCTCGGCGCGCTCGACCTGGTCCTCGACGAGGACGCGGACCGCTCGGCTCCCCTGCTGCTGATCGGGGGCGGCGCCCGGGGCACGGCCTGGCAGCAGACGGTGCGTCGGCTGTCCGGGCGGCCGGTCCAGGTGCCCGAGGCCAAGGAGCTGGTCGCTCTGGGCGCCGCGGCACAGGCAGCGGGCCTGCTGACCGGGGAGGACCCGGCCGCCGTCGCCCGCCGCTGGAACACCACGCGGGGTCCGGTGCTCGACGCCGTCGAGCGGGACGACAAGACGCTGGCCAGGATCGCCGGGGTACTCTCCGACGCAGCCCCGCTGCTGGAGCGGAGCACGGACGCCCACTGAGCGACGACGAATCGACGGAGGCATGACAGCACCGCTGCACGAGACCCGGCCGACCGGCCCGGGGCGCACGCTGCCCGACACCCAGCAGGGCATGCGTCGCCGCAACCTGGCCCGGGTGATGCACGCCGTCAGCGCCGAGGGACCGCTCTCGCGGGCGGCGATCGCCTCGCGCATCGGCCTGACCCGGGCGGCGGTGTCGACCCTCGTCGACGAACTCATACGCTCGGGGCTGCTCGAGGAGCTGGGCCCCGAACGGCCCGGCCGGGTGGGCCGGCCCGGTTCGGCACTGGCGGTGAGCGGGCGCGGCCCGGCCGGGATGGGCGCCGAGATCGGCGTGGACCACCTGGCGGTCTGCGCCGTCGACCTGCGGGGCGAGGTGCGGGCGCGCGCCGTGCGACACGGCACGAACCGGGGCCGCTCCCCCGAGCCGGTCGTCGAGGAGCTGACCGGGCTCGTGCACCGGGTCGTCGCCGAGGCGGAGCGCGAGGGACTGTGGCCGGCCGGGCTCGCCGTGGCCGTCCCCGGACTGGTCGCCCGCGACGCCCGTACGGTCGTCCGCGCGCCGAACCTCGACTGGCAGGACGTCGACCTCGGCGCGCTGCTGCCCCGGGAGTTCCCGCTGACCGTGGACAACGAGGCCAACTTCGGCGGGCTGGCCGAACTCTGGCTCGGCACGGACACCCCCGGGGACTTCCTGCACGTGTCGGCCGAGATCGGCATCGGCGCCGCGCTGGTCGTGGACGGCAGCCTGCTGCGCGGCACCCGCGGCTTCGCGGGCGAGCTGGGCCATGTGCCGGTCCATCCCGACGGGCCGCCGTGCAGGTGCGGCGGACGCGGATGTCTGGAGCAGTACGCCGGTGAGGAGGCGGTGCTGCGAGCCGCCGGGCTGGAGCCGGGCGAGGACCGCGTCGGACTCCTCGCGGGCCGCGCCGCGGACGGCGATCCGAACGTACGGCGCGCCCTGCACGAGGCGGGAACGGCCCTCGGCATCGCCCTGACCGGGGCGCTCAATCTGCTGGACCCCGAAGGCGTCGTGCTCGGAGGCGCCCTGGCGGGGCTCGCACCGTGGCTGCTGCCGTCCCTCGAAACCGAACTCTCCCGCCGTACGGCGGGCCCCGCCTGTCCGGTGTCCGTGTCGCGGCTCGGTCCCGAGGGACCGTTGCTCGGGGCCGCGCACTCGGTCGTGCGGGCCGTGATGGACGATCCGGCGGCGGTGCCGGAGCGAGCCTGAGGCGGCCGTTGCGCGCACGCTGCTTCCCGACGCGCGGGCGGCTGCGCAGCCTCAGACCGTCGAAACGGCATCCCAAAAGACCGGACGCACATCATCGGCCACCACGACATGCCGGGCGTCGACCGCACCGATCCCGGTCCAAACGGTTGTCGGTCCGCGCACCCGGAGTGACGATGTCCCCAGCCGTATCGCCCCGCATCGCCTTCCGGGAGGACGACTTGACCGATCCCTGGGTGGCCCTGGAGCCGGGGGCCGACCCTGCCGAGCGTGTACGGATCCTGCGACGGGCGCACGAGACGTTCACCGAGGCGGGCACCGTGCCGCGACCGGTGCGCGCCGTCGTGGCCGACTCGTGGCGGCGTTCCGCACGGGCCGGCGTCGGGCCCGACGGCACCGCGAGCGTGGAACTGACCGACGGTCAGCTCGGCGCCTACCGGGCCGAGCACCCGCTGGCGCGGGTGATGCCGCTGTTCCGCGAGCTGATGGGCACGTTCGCCGCCGACGGAGAACACCTGCTGGCGGTGTGCGACGCCCACGGCAGACTGCTGTGGGTCGAGGGCCACAAGGCGACACGGCGGCACGCGGGGCGGATGAACTTCGTGCCGGGTGCGCGCTGGGCCGAGAGCGCGGTCGGCACGAACGCACCGGGTACGGCGGTCGCCCTGGACCGGCCGGTGCAGGTGTTCGCGGCCGAGCACTTCATCCGGCGGGTGCAGCCGTGGACGTGCGCGGCCGCCCCGGTGCACGATCCGTGGACCGGGCGGGTGCTCGGCGCCGTGGACATCACGGGCGGGAACGGGCTGGCGCATCCGCACAGCCTGGGCTTCGTGCAGGCGGTCGCACGGGCGGCCGAGGCCCACCTGGCGCTGCTCGCCCCCGCACGGCCCGCCGCCGAGACACCGCGGCTGACGGTGTTGGGCCGGGACGAGGCGCGTCTGGTCACCGGGAGCCGGAGCATCCGGCTGAGCCGTCGGCACAGCGAGATCCTGGTGCTGCTGGCCCGTCACCCCGAGGGGCTGAGCGGCGACGAGTTGTTGTGCGCGCTGTACAAGGACGAGTCGGTGACTCCGGTGACGCTGCGCGCCGAACTCGCCCGGCTGCGCGGAGTGTTGGGTCCCGGGCTGCTGGCCTCGCGCCCTTACCGGCTCACCGTTCCGTTCGAGTCGGACGTGGCGGTCGTCGAACGACGGCTGGCTGCGGGCGCCGTCACGGCGGCCGTGACGGCGTACGCCGGGCCGCCGCTGCCGTCGTCCCAGGCGCCGGCGGTGGTGCGGCTCCGGGACCGTCTCGCCGACGGCCTGCGCGCCGCGCTGATCGCCTGCGGCGACCCCGATCTGCTGGCGGACTGGGCGCACGCGCCGTGGGGTGAGGACGACCTCGACGTGTGGCGGGCGCTCGCGACAGCCCGCCCGACAGCGGCGATACGAGCGCGCCTCGCCTCACTGGAAACAGAACTGACGGCGCCGGCCGGATGGCCGCCCCGATAGACCGGAGCACCGCACGCGCCGGTCGGGGTACGACCCCTACCGGCCGGGCCACCGGCCCCGGCCGACCGGGATCACTGCGGGTGCCTGCCGAGCGACCGCCCGCACCGGCCGGGGCACTGCGGATGCCGGTGCGCGGCCCGGGCGGGCCCCCCGGCCGCGCCCGTCGCCCCGACGGGATGACGCCCCCGACCAGCACCGCAACGTGACTGCAACGTCTGCGTCTCTAGCGTCCCGCGGAGAGCTGTCCAACGGCGGGCAGCACTGCTGAAGGAGGCAGAGCAGGATGACCCGTTACGCGGCGCCCGGAACCGAGGGTGCGATCGTCTCCTACCAGACGCGCTACGACCACTTCATCGGCGGCGAGTACGTGCCCCCGGCTCGGGGGCAGTACTTCGAGAACCCGTCTCCGGTGACCGGGGAGAGGTTCGCCGAGGTGGCGCGTGGCACGGCCGAGGACGTGGAGCGGGCGCTCGACGCGGCGCACGCGGCCGCACCGGGTTGGGGCCGCACCTCGTCGACGGAGCGCTCCGACATCCTGCTGAAGATCGCCGACCGGATGGAGGCCTACCTGGAGCCCCTTGCCGTCGCGGAGAGCTGGGAGAACGGCAAGCCGGTCCGCGAGACGCTGGCGGCGGACATCCCGCTGGCCATCGACCACTTCCGCTATTTCGCCGGAGTGGTCCGCGCCCAGGAGGGTTCGCTCAGCGAGCTCGACGACGACACGGTGGCGTACCACTACCACGAGCCGCTCGGTGTCGTCGCGCAGATCATTCCGTGGAACTTCCCGATCCTGATGGCCACATGGAAGCTCGCGCCGGCCCTCGCCGCGGGCAACACGGTGGTCATCAAGCCCGCCGAGCAGACTCCGGTGTCGCTGCACTACTGGATGAGCCTGGTCGCTGATCTGTTGCCGCCGGGCGTGGTGAACATCGTCAACGGCTTCGGCGAGGAGGCGGGCAAGCCGCTGGCGTCCAGTGCGCGAGTGGCGAAGGTCGCGTTCACGGGCGAGACGTCCACGGGGCGGCTGATCATGCAGTACGCCGCGGAGAACCTGAAGCCGGTCACCCTGGAGCTGGGCGGCAAGTCGCCGAACCTCTTCTTCGACGACGTGTGGGACAAGGACGACGACCTGCGCGACAAGGCCCTCGAAGGATTCACCATGTTCGCGCTGAACCAGGGCGAGGTGTGCACCTGCCCCTCGCGCGGCCTGATCCAGCGCGGCAACTACGGCGACTTCCTCGCGGCGGCCGTCGCCCGCACCGAGCTCATCAAGCCCGGCCACCCCCTCGACACGGACACGATGATCGGCGCACAGGCGTCCGGCGAACAGCTCGCGAAGATCCTCTCCTACATCGACATCGGCCGGAAGGAGGGCGCCAAGATCCTCACGGGTGGCGAACGCGCCGAGTACGACGGCGAGTTGAAGGGCGGCTACTACGTCCGGCCGACGATCTTCGAGGGGGACAACCGCATGCGGATCTTCCAGGAGGAGATCTTCGGGCCGGTCGTCTCCGTGGCCGCGTTCGACGACTTCGACGACGCCATCAAGATCGCCAACGACACGTCGTACGGCCTCGGGGCCGGCGTGTGGACACGGGACATCAACACGGCGTACCGCGCGGGCCGGGCGATCCAGGCGGGCCGTGTGTGGACGAACTGCTACCACGCGTACCCGGCACACGCCGCCTTCGGCGGCTACAAGCAGTCCGGGATCGGGCGCGAGACGCACAAGATGATGCTGGAGCACTACCAGCAGACGAAAAACCTCCTGGTGTCGTACTCGCCGAAGAAGCTGGGCTTCTTCTAGACGCATGCGAAAAGGTGCCTGACCTGGGTTTTCACCCGTCAGGCGCCCTTCGCTCAACCCGCTCTCGACCGCGCCCGGCTTGCTTGCGCGCCAACTCCCCATTCCTCCCACGACTGCACCCGTCCTGACCAGTGCTTCCGGACCAGTCACGGACCCAAACCCCCGGTTCAGCCCTCGGGTACGTCACCTTGACTGACCCGCTGCCACTCGTTCATGGACTGTACTGACTCCGCCGATGCCTCCGGTCAGTGGATTAGCAAATCCGCAGCTTCGTCAGCGATGACTACGAGCAGTAGCGGTGGGTTGCATGGCACTTCTGTCAGCTTGCGGGTCACCGGTTCGACACGATGGTTCGGCGGTGGCGGCGAGCAGGGCGGTGTCGTCGTCGACCCGGTCGGGGGTGTTCAGCAGCTCCAGGGCCCGTTCGGCGATCTGCTGGGGGTCGGTGCGGGCGGCGGCGGGCAGCGCCCCGCAGGTCTGGCGCAGGGCCGCCAGGCAGTCGTCCAGGGACAGTGCCCGGTTTTCCACCAGGCCGTCGGTGTACAGCAGCAGGCTGGTGCCGGGCGGGAACGCCACCTCGCGGTCGACTGGGGTGCTGCCCAGTCCCAGCGGCAGCGCTGGGGGCAGCTCCAGGTAGGTGGTGTCGGCGGCTACCAGCAGGGGTGGTACGTGCCCGCTGGCGGCGTAGCGCAGGCGGTGGCGGTGTGGGTTGTAGACCGCGTACAGGCAGGTGGCGAAGCGTTCGGTGGCGAGCGACTGCAGGTAGGCGTCCAGCCTGGCCAGCACCTGGGCCGGGCCGGCGCCCTCCATCGCGAGGCTGTGCAGGGCGGAGCGGAGTTGGCCCATCACGATGGCGGCTTCCACGTCGTGGCCCATGACGTCGCCGATGGCCAGCCCCACGGCGCCGTCGGGCAGTGCGAGCACGTCGTACCAGTCGCCGCCGACCTCGGCGCCGCGGTTGCTGGCCCGGTAATGGGTGGCCAGGCGCACCCCGGGCACCTGGGGCAGGCGGTGGGGCAGCAGGGCGCGCTGCAGGGTCAGGGCGAGGCGGCGCTCGTTGTGGTACCGGGTGGCGTTGTCGTAGGCCATGGCCAGGCGGTGGGCGAGGTTCTCCAGATACTTGCGTTCGACCGCTGAGTAGTCGGTGTGCCGGACCAGTACCAAGGCCCCCAGTGTCTGGTCGTGGGCGTGCAGCGGCAGGGCCAGCACGGCGGCGGGCGCCGGGTGCGGGCCGGCCGGGGCTGGGGCGGTGCCGTTGATCGCGTGGGCGGCGGCGGTGGCCAGGGCCTCGCGGGCAAGAAGGGGGGTGCCGGCGATGTATGCCGGGGGCGACTGCGCCGGGGCGGGTGCCGCCGCGGTGAGGTGGATGCTGATCTGGTCGGCGAAGTCGGGCAGCAGGATCTGGCCGGCAGTCTGCAGAATCTGGTCCGGGTCGAGGGTGGCGGACAGCCGCAGGCCCGCGTCGGCCAGGGCGGCCAGCACGGCCAGCTGGTCGCGGGTCTCGGTCAGGACCTGTTCGCGCAGCCGGGACAGTTCCAACCCGGTCCGGACGCGCGCCAGCAGCTGGCGTGCGGAGAACGGTTTGGCCAGGTAGTCGTCGGCGCCGGCGCGCCGGCCCCGCACGGATTCCTCCTCGCCGGCGCGGGCGGTGAGCAAGACGATGGGCAGGCGGGCGGTGCGCGGGTCGGCGCGCAGCGCCCGAACCAGCTCGAAGCCGTCCATGCGGGGCATCATCACGTCGCTGAGCACCATCTCCACCGGCTGCGCCAGGGCCGTCTCCAGGGCGGCCCGGCCGTCGGCGGCGAGCAGCACGTCGTAGTCGGGCTGCAGGAGCTGGGTGAGGTAGGCGCGCATGTCGGCGTTGTCGTCGACGACCAGCAGGCGGGCCCGCTGGGGACGCTCGGTTTCGTGCGGGCCGGGGCCGTGGGGGGCATCGTGGGTCGCAGGAGCGTGCGGGGTGCGTGCCGCGGGGGTAGCCGCAGCGGGGACGGGGTCGGCCGCCAGCCAGCCCAGCGCCTCGTCCACATAGGCCGCGGCGCGGCCGGGTCGGCCGCCTCCGCCTTCCCTGGGAGTTTCCCCGGGGGATTCGGCGCCGGCCGCGGGCGGGGCCGGGCGGGGCCGGTGCGCGGCGGCGAAGGGGAGGTCCACGGTGACGGTGGTGCCCTGGCCGAGCCGGCTGTCCACGCCGACGGTGCCGCTGTGCGCTTCCACCAGGTCCTTGACCAGCACCAGGCCCAGGCCGCTGCCCTCGTGGGAGCGGGAGCGGGCGCCGCGGACCCGGTGGAAGCGTTCGAACAGGCGCGGCAGCTCGTCCGCGGGGATGCCGGTGCCGGTGTCGGTCACGGTCAGACGGGCCCGGCCGCCGGCCGCGGCCACCTGTACCCGGGCACCGCCGGTGAAGGTGAACTTCAGGGCGTTGCTGAGCAGGTTGAGGATGATCTTCTCCCACATCTCCGGGTCCAGGGACACCGGCCGGGGCAGCGGCGGGCAGTCCACCTCCAGCGTCAGCCCTGCCGCCTCGAAGGCGGAGCGGAACACCCCGGCCAGCTCGGCCGTGGCACCGGCGAGGTCGACCGGCTCGAGGGCCGGGCGTATCTGCCCGGCATCGGCCCTGGCGACCTCCAGGAGGGTGTTGACCTGCTTCAGCAGGCGCAGGGCGCCGCGCTCGGCCAGCTCCAGCTGCTCGCGGCGCTCGGGCCGGTCCTCGTCGGCCAGAACCTGCTGGAGTGGCCCCAGGAGCAGGGTGAGCGGTGTGCGCAGTTCATGGCTGACGTTGGCGAAGAAGGTGGTCTTGGCCCTGTCCAGCTCGGCCAGTGCCTCCGCCCGCCGCCGCTGTTCGTCGTGGGCGAGCGCGGCCGTGAGCGCCCCCGCCACTGCGGCGGCGAGCACCTCCAGAAAGTCCCGGTAGGCCCCGGCCGGCGGGAAGCAGGGGTTGACGCCCACGACCAGGACACCTCCCACCTGCCCCGCACAGTCCAGCGGCAGAGCCAACGCCTCCTCGACTGGGAGTCGGGAGGCCGCGGCGTGCTGCCCGGCCGTGTGGCCGCCGGTGAGCGCGGCGGCCGGCAGCGTGGCAGGGGCACCGTCGGCGACCACCTGCGCCAGCCGGGCCGCGGCCTCCGACCCGTTGTTCGCACTCGGCAGGACGGCCTCGGGCGTCGGCCGCAGTCCGGCGGAGGCCGCCGGCCGCAGCATCCCCGACTCGGAGGCCAGGTACAGGTCGAGGAACGGGATCTCTTCGGGATAGGAGCCCAGCACCTCCGCGACGACGCGGGCGACCCCGCCCGGGGTGGGCAGCCCGGCGGTGCGGGCGCCGGTCTCGCTCAGCAGGCGCAGCCGGCGCTCGCCCAGTACCCGGCCGGTGGTCTCGGTGATGATCTGCAGCACGCCGCCCGTGGTGCCGTCGTCCAGCAGCACGGGCTGGAAGGAGGAGTCGAAGTAGCACTGTTCCAAAAAGCCGTGGCGCTCCATGATGAGCGGCTCATCGGGGATCAGCAGTGACTTGCGGGTGTCGGTCACATAGTGGAAGTGGGAGCTCACGGGGTGGGCCCAGACCTCAGGGAACACATCCTTGTAGGGCTTGCCGAGCGCCCAGGGGTGTTTGGCGCCGACGATGGGTGAGGAGCCCAGGTTGTACAGCGTGGCGAATTCGGCGCCCCAGTACAGAGCCATCCCGTGCTCAGAGGTGAGCATGAGGCGCAGGGTGTCCACCAGGGGCCCCGGCCAGGACTCGGGGGGCCCGAGCGGCGTCGCCGCCCACTCGATCCCGGCCAGAAGCTCGCCGAACGCACCGGCCTCGGCGAACATCCGGGCCGCCGCGGTGCGCGGGTCATCGGGCCGGGTCATCGAGAAATCTTCCTCCTGGCGCCTGTGTGATCCGCCCGCGCCCTCCCAAGGCTGCCGGCGGCCACTCACTGCGGACCTTCGGGCAGAACGGACGCCGGATCCGACGCTTCTGGCTACTCCTGACTGAGGTTCCCCCGAGATGCGGAGTGTGTTGACAGAGGGTCAGATGGTTCTCATGAGAGGAACATCGACCATGGCCGCCCCCAGAAAGTACTCGC
>NZ_JBITCT010000109.1:0-12332 GCF_044453465.1 Streptomyces sp. NPDC051677 | reverse complement strand
GCGCACCCGGCGGCGCCTGCGGCATCTGCTTCCTCGGTCGTCCCATTGCACACCTCCGTGATCAGAAGGTGTTGCGACGACCAGTTGAATTCGCCCTGCGACCCGGCGTCGGAGTGATGGATCAACTCGCCTGGCTTGATGGGCTGTTGGTCGCGGTCGCGTTGCCAGATGGCCATCTCCAGGGCGTCCAGGACGAAGACGGTCTCCTTCACGGTGGCCGCGGACCAGCCGACGATCCGGCGGGAGAAGGTGTCCACGACGAACGCGACGTAGACGGTCGCGGACCAGGTTTTCACGTGGGTGAAGTCCGCCGCCCAGCACCGGTTCGGAGCGGCGGCGACGAAGTCGCGGTCGACCAGGTCGGGGGCCCGCTGGACCTGTCCGCCGGGGATCGTGGTGATGACGCGTTTGCCGCGCACCGCGCCCTGGATGCCGAGTTCGCGCATGAGGCGCTCGACGGTGCAGCGGGCCGCCGCATGTCCCTGCCGGTTCAGCTCACGCCAGATCTTCCGGGCACCGTAGACACGGTAGTTGGACGTGTAGACCTCCTGGATCCGTTCCTTGAGCTCCGTATCGCGCACGGCACGGGCGGAGGGGGTTTCGAGGCGTTTCTTGTAGGCGTAGTACGTGGAAGGGGCGATCTTGCAGTCGTGCCCGGTGAGCGTCCTGCAGATCGGCTCGACCCCGCCGAAGCGGTCCCGGTGCTCGTCGATGAACGCTACGAGCGTGTGTGTGGCCGGTCGAGCTCGGCCGCGAAGAAACTCGCCGCGGGGGCTGAACAGCGAACGCCGAGACCAGGGCCAGGCTGACACCGATAGTGCGGCTGTAGGACGCCTCGGCGACGGCGTGGGCCACCTGGTCTGCGAGGTTGCGGGCTGCGGTGGCCGGGTCCGCGGAGTGCGCCTGCTGCCACAGATCCAGCCGGTCATTGCCGCCGAAGGAACGCCATCCGCCGCCGCCTCGCATCTTGGTGTAGGCGAGCATGCCCGCCGTGGCGGCGAGTGGGCCGTAGACACCAGGATCGCTGTCCTGGCGCAAGCGGAGCCCCATGGCGAGGTCGGCAAGTAGCTCAAGAGGGTTGGAGGCGTTCATCTCGTCGGCGATCCGGTGCAGGAACTGGGCGGCTGCGTCTGCTCCCTGACCGTCGATGATCTCCAAGAGCCGCCACCCGACGGCATTGGCCAGGGCATCCCTCGACCACCGTGGGCCCGAGGGGGCGTTGTACGCCTTGCTGCTGCGGTCACGGACCGCAGCAAGCGCGCCGGCAGCACCTTCTGGCAGCGTCGGGCGCTGCTGGGCGTGCAGATACGCGTCTGTGGTGGGGCGCTTCTCGGGGCCGAACCAGTCACGTGAGGTGTTGTCGGGCACGGGCCGGGGCGCCCAGGGCGAGCCACCCTCACCGCCACAACTCTGTGCTGCTGTGCGCAGCGCAGAAGTGGGCTCGTCCCCGGCAGCCTGCGATGCGGCGATCAGTGTCTGGTCGTCGTAGGTGGAGGTGATCGCATTGGCCAGCACCGGCAGGAGACGCGATGCGCGGGCCGCGTCGTCGCCGGGCAGGTCAGCGAGCCTGGTGAGCAGAGCAACGTCCTGCTGGATGCTGCGGCCATCGGGTCCAGCGGCGATGCGGAGCGCGGCCAGGACGACGGGGTCGGCCGTGTCAGCCTGCGTGGCCAGCAGCTGCCGGTGGGCCGCGCCCACCCGGCCATCGGGCAGCCCGGGCTCGGCCAGCAGCACTTGGGCGCCCAACTGCGCGGCACCCCGCGGATCCAGGTGCGCAAGGGAACGCCACCACTCCTGCGGCGTTCCCGCCGTGCCCCGCCCGTCGGTGCAGTCCGCGACGAGATAGACAAGAGGCTGCGTATGCGCCAGACGCGCCTGCGCCTGGACGGGATCGGCCTGCAGGAGCTGAGGCAGCGGATCCAGCAGCTCCTCGATGGTGATGTCCTTGTGGCCGCCGTATGCCCCCATGTAGCGGGCGGCACGCTCCCAGCACCGCTGCGCCTCATGCGGGTCGTTGCAGGCGAGACTCACGCGTGCCATCTCAAGCTCGAAGTCGGCGTCCTCCGCATACAGAGCACGGCGCTCGGCTTGCGCTTCGCGCAGCGTGCGCATGAGCTCGTGCACGACGTCGGCCCCTGCCTGGCCGACGCTCCCGGCGAGCAGGGACACCAGCTCCGTGGTGATCAGCGGGCCGGTTCCGGCCATGCCCATGAGAGAAGTGGTGGTGCCCTGGCTGACGGCTTGCAGGGAGGCGACACCCACAGCGACATCATCGCCGTGTAGCAGGGCGACGGCGTCGTGCAGCACCTGCCGCACCTGCCGGTGGATGTCCGCAAGATCGCAAGCCCGGGGGCTGCCCGTGAACGCGTGTGCATGCAGGGCCAGTTGTTCGAGCGCCACACGCACGGTGACGGACGCGGTTTCGGCTGTGAGGATGCCCGCCTCGACGTCGCGGTGCAGGCCGACGGTGGCCAGGGTGAAGCGCAGCCAGGCACGGTAGAAGCCATCGCCCTCCAGGAGGGGGAGCAGTCGGGCGGGCGCCTGCGGATCGGCGGCATGGGCCACGGCCAGCAGTGTCAGCCACCTGTTCACCGGGCCGGACAGGCCGCTGGCACGGTCGGTCAATACATTCTGTGTTGCTTCCGCGAGAACCGCGGCGATGTCCCCGGAAAAGATCTCCTCGGCAAGGTCCGACACTGCCACGCCACGGCGGAGCAGGCGCCGCGGGTCGCACGGCCCGCTGGCCCAGGCCGCGGTGGCCAGCGCGCGGGCAGACGGCAGCGCGTCGCCCGCCGTGCCATGGGCGTCCGCAAGGTGCAGCAAAAGGGCCGCGCGCCGGTCGGGTTGCTCGATGAGCTCCGCGCTCTCGAGCAACGGGTCTGGACCCAGACAGTCCAACAGCACACCCAGCGCATCCTCAGGCGACGTCAGAGCCTCCTGGTCGAGGAACCGGGCCACCCGCTGCGCGAGCGTACGGGGGACCTGCCCGACCTCGACATTGTCAGCAGCCTGGGCCGGCAGCCGGATCCGTCCGCGCAACTCCGCCAGGAACACCGACTCATCGCTCTCGGAACCGTAGTGGACACGCTCCTTGCGTGCCTCGTCCCAGGCCGTCAGGTACGCCTCCCACGGGGCGGCACAGCCGGCCCGGTCGACCGCCGCGCACAGCTGTAGGCCCCAACGCGCCGCCATCGTGGTCACACCCTCGTACATCAGGCTTGCCGCCACGCGGTCGGCTCCCACCAGCGCCACCAGCACATCCGCATACGGCACCAGGGAACCCGGCAGCCCTTCGTCCTCATACGTCGCCCGCGCCCGGCTCAGTTCGACGCAGCGCACCAGTGTGGGCCAGTCGTTACGGACCGCCGCACGCCGCGCGGCAACGGTCAGAGTGTGGACGATGGCCTGAGGAGGCTGCAGCCCGGCAATCGCGCGGGAGAGGAAATCGGGTTCGATTAGCAGAGCGAGTTCGTCATCGCGCCCCAGAGCGGCCAGCAGTTCGGGCAGGTGCCGGAACGCGCGGGGATCGGTGAAGAAGCCCCGCTGGGACAACCAGTCGGCGGCCTGGGACCGGACCTGATCGACCCACCTGTCGTCGCCGTCTACCCGGCGGATGAAGCGGCTGAAGCTCTCATGATGGATCTTCAGTCCGCCGATGCCCGGCTGCTGCGCGACGATCGGTGCCACGCTGTTCAGCGCGGCACCGAGTTGCATTCCGGGCAGCGGGAAGATCTCCTCGAGCTCCGACGCACTCACAGCGAAGTCGCAGACCGCGAGCATGCTGACAGCAGAACGCTGCCCGGGGGTCAGACCGGCCAGCAGATAGGCGTAGTAGTCGTCGAGGTCGTGCGCCGACGACGGCACCGTCCGCAACCTCTCCAGAGGATCGCCGGCACCATCCGGTGCCGGCACCGCTCCCAGGCCCGGGGCAGGACCAACGGCCTGCCGGCACAAATACGTGGCGTACAGGGCGTTGCCTCGAGAGCGCTCCTCGATCAGTGCGACCGCGGCCTCCGCCCGCGCAGCGGGATCGAGCCCCTCACCGGCAGAGGAGGACGCCAGGGCCGTCAACACGCCCAGGCGGTCCGCCAGAGCATGCAGTTCGGCGCGGTTGAGCGGGGCAACGGTGAGACGGGAGGCACCGGCGTCGACGGCCTCGAGGTGAGGGCCGGGCTGACTGGCCAGGACGAGCACGACACCGGGCGGCAGTTCCAGGGCGGAGAGGTCCGCGACCAGAGAGGCCGCCGGGTCCACCCGCGGACGAAAGGCGCTGCCGGTGGTGGATCCAAGAACCCGGCTGACATGGTCGATACCGTCCACGATCAGCGCGATCGGCCGGTCCGGTGCCAGGCCGCGCGCGGCCGTGACCGCGGCCGTGAGCGTCTCCGGCGTGGCCGCGTAGCGTGGCCTGACCTGCGCCAGCGCCTCCGGAACGGCCGTCCCCAGCTGCTTCAGCAGGCTGCCGATCACGACCTCAGTCAGCACACGCTGCTCACGGTCGATGTCCGCAGCGCCAAGCCAGCAGTGATGCCGCACCGCCAGCCAGCTCTCCCGCAGCACATCCCCGAGCTGCTCGCACAACCACGACTTGCCGATGCCGGGAGCACCGGTGACCACCACGACACCCCCCTGCTGAGCAGCGTCCTCCACAGCCGCGATCACGCCCGTGAGCACCGTAGGACGTCTCACCTCGGTGGCACGGTCCACGGGGTGCCCCTCACGGACCGCTCCGAAGTCGACTTCCAGACTCAGACGAGGAAGCAGGTCCTCGACCATCACCGTCCCCGCCCGGCTGCGCGCCGCTTTGGCCGCCTCGATCAGAGCCAGCGCCACCTCCTCGGGCGTGCGGTGCCGGTTCGGCGGCCGTCCGGCACCGAGTTCTTCGGTGATGCGGTGCAGCAGGGCCGCCTCGGCTGGCCCGGGCTCGCGAATGTTGAGCGAACACGCCGGAAGATCCGTGTCGACGACCAGGGATGCGCAAGCGCGGTTGAGCAGGTCAT
Organism: Streptomyces sp. NPDC051677; assembly: GCF_044453465.1. Taxonomy (NCBI): domain Bacteria; kingdom Bacillati; phylum Actinomycetota; class Actinomycetes; order Kitasatosporales; family Streptomycetaceae; genus Streptomyces; species Streptomyces sp. NPDC051677. Next base: position 7,332 of record NZ_JBITCT010000109.1, on the reverse strand, counting down.
CACTGACCTGGGCGAGCATCTCCTTCCACGGAGCGTGTGCACGCAGCGCAGCGGCGTCGAAACGGAACCGTTTGCTGCTCAAGCCGTGCAGTGCAGGCCCGGGATCGGTGCTCGTGCGGACCGGGCGCAGCACCCGGGTCAACTCGGGATCCTCCGGCTCCGTGTCGCGCACCACGAGGCGGTGCGAGGCACCCGGATCCGAGGTGAAGTCGTGGTCCATGGAGGAGAAGAGCAGATCCAGGCGCAGGCCTCGCTTGTCCTTCGTGAAACTCTCCAGCGACAACGCGCGGTCATGATCCGTGTGCTTGATCTGCAGCCGCTCGCGGCTGCCGGTGCCCCACTCGCACGTGATGTCATCGAATCGGTCCCCGGTGAACATCTTCGTGTCGACCAGCAGGGAATTCGCACGTCCCACCGCCAGGTCCACCAGTCGCAGCGCGGTGAGCAGGTCCTGGTAAGCGTAGCCAAGGTGTGTCGGGCGTAGCCCCATGCTCACCTCCAGCGTGCCCTGCTCACTTGGCACCCCCCCGTGGTGCGCTTCACGGTCACCCTAACCTCCCTGACGTACCGGGACGGAACGGAAACCCAAGGGGAGATCGTGTGTGCAAGATCCAGCTGCTCCGGGAACACCTTGCAGGTTGGGCACCAGCAGCGGCTCTCGCACGCGAGATCGACGGCGACGGCCGCACTTACCCGGTTGTCGACGGCTTCGCGTACCAGACAGAGGGTGTCAGGCGTCGACGTTGATGCCGTAGTCGGTAGCCAGGCCCGCGAGGCCGGTGTTGTAGCCCTGCCCGACAGCGCGGGCCTTCCATCCGGTTGTGTGGCGGTAGAGCTCCACCGCGACGGTGACGGTCTCGCCTGATGAGAACGGCCCCGGAGCGAAAGCCAGTTGGGCGCTGGAAGACTGGGTGATGTCTGCGTGCCACTGGGTGTGGTGGTCGAAGACTGCGGCGGGCTGGGCCTCGAGGTCGATGCTGACGATGACGGCGATGGAGGTGATGTCGTCGGGGATAAGGTTCAGATCGGCGGTGACGGTGTCTCCTCCGACGCTGACCCCGTCGTAACTGGGGTGGTTGTAGAAGACGAGGTCGTGGTCGTCGCGTACCTTGCCGTTGCGGGTGAGGAGTACAGCGGAGACATCGACGGGCGCGCCGGTGCAGGTGATGCGGACCGTCGTCGGTTCCGTGGCCACGGCCGTGTTAGCCCCCTTGGCCAGCAACTGCCCAGCAGCGTTTTCCCCCTTGCTGGCCGGGACGGCGGGGGAGGGGGGTGCGATCGGCGGCAGGCTGGTACCAGTAAGAGCCGCGATGACATGCTGGAGGATAGGCCAGCCTTCGGTTTCCTCACCAGGCCACGGCCAGGTCAGCCGCTGGGCGCCGAACTCCTTGGCGGTCGGCGGCCGCCCGAGTGCTTCCTGTAGTTGGAGGTGGCGCAGGCTTTCGGTGGCCAGGCGGCTGAGCTGCCACTGCCGTTGGGTTTCTTCCGGGTTGTTCACCCATGTGTCGTGGTCGACGGGCTTGCCGCCCAGCTCCTGGTACACGCGGCGGCCGAAGTCGTAGCCGTCCTCAGTCAGTAGGCGGGTAGGCCGCTCCTGTTGGGATGGCGTCGGCTCGCCGATGGCCGTGTACAGCGCCCCCAGGTCGCCGCCCGTCCAGTGGTTGGCTGCTGTGGTCGCGAACCGGGCGAACTGGGGCAGCGTGGGGGGACGCCCCTTGGCGGCGACGAAGCGGTGATGCTGGTCGGCGACCTCCTCCAACTCGGAGCGCCAGCGGCCCTCCACGAAGGCACCGAGATACTGCTCGGCCCAGGCCCGCCGGTGTCGTGTGATGACGTCCCGTACCCGCTCGAAGCCGTCCCGACGGGCGCCGTGACTCATGCTGGAGGTGAACGTCATCTGCCCGTGCGGGGTCTCGACCGTACTGTCCTCGCTGTCCGTGATCTCCTCCTCCGGCCCGAGGAGTTGTTCGGCGGCTTGCAGTTCGCGGAAGAAGGCGGTGTCGACCGGGCATCCGGCCGCGCGCAGGGCGGCCAGCGGCCTGCTGTAATAGCGGTCGACGCGGTCCAAGGTGGTGCGGGAGTAGGGGCCTTCGCACACGAACCAGGCGGTCAGGCCCACGCCGTGCCAGAACTCGGCCGCGGGACCGAGGGCTTCGGCCATGGTCTGGTGCGGGCGCGGGTTGCTGACGATGGTGCCGGGATACCGCGCAAGCGTCACCGTCTCCCACAGCCTCCCCACCCGTTCCAGGACATCGGCGGGCAGGCGCTGCCGGTACAACTGAGGGGTGTACCCCTGCTCGGTCCGGTTCAGACTCATCAGATCCTGATCGACCAGCCCCCACAACGACGGCATTCCCCGTGACTGGCCGGCATGCGCCTGGTCGAAGCCCGCCCACCAGCTGCGCAGGGCCGCAGCCCGCTCCTCCACCGGAGACAGAGAACTGCCGCCGCCGAGGAAGGCCGCGAGCATCGCATGGACCTCGTCCTCCGCGATGCCCGCCTCGGCCGCCATGCCGGCCGTCTGCGTGGCCATGCCGACGTACAGACGTGGCTCGGGCAGAGCGGTGATGATCTCCTCATCCGGGTGCGGGGGAGCCTGAAGGTAATCCAGCACCGCCAGCCAGTCACCCCCGAAGTACGCGGAGACGACCGGCTGCAGCTCTTTGGTGAGCACCCGGCGCGCCAGGGCTGTTCCCGTCCTGGCCTTCTTGGTGAAACCAGCCATCAGCCCTTGCAACCGCTGGATCCGGTGACGTGCGGCAAGCTGCACGAGGTCGGCGGCGGCAAGGGTGTCCAGCAAACGAAGGCGGGCCTGCTGCTGTCCCGCACGGTCCAGCTGGTGCCAGCCGCCGCCGAAGCGGAAGGCTTCCAGCGCGCTCGCGTTGATGCCCAGCAGCCGGTAACGCTCCTCGATGAGTGTCCAGAACCGCTGCTGTTCTGTGCGCGGGAAGATCTCTCCTGCCGCCCGCAGCCGCACCGGCTGAAGCAGTGTCTCGAACAGCGGCACCAGCAGCGCCCACAGCAACACCGTGTCCCAACCCTCCACCGCGGTGAGACGGGCAGTGTCATCGGCGGCCAGCGTCAGAGCGTGGGCAGGGCGTTCCCGCAGCAGATACGGCAGATTGACTGCCCCTGCCTTCACCGAGAGTTTCTGCGGCAGGTACCACGCCCCGAGCCGCTGCTGCTCCTGGACCCCGAAGGCGTTGGCGCAGAAGACTTCCTCTTCCCGGGTGAGGGCCGTCACCTTGGCGTTGTCCGGCGTGTGGCGTCCTCGGCCGGGGACGACGGTGGCCACCGGCCGTCCGGCGAGCCCTGCGGCCAGCAGTCTGGCCGCCAGGGCGTCGATGTCGGCGAACCGTCGCTGCTGCCCGGCCGCCCGCTCCAGGGCGAGCGCCTGCTCGGGACTGCATTCCACGGCCGGCTGCCACCAGCGTGTCGGGTCACTGGCCACCGGTCAGCCTCCGCATGGTTTCGACGAACTGCTCAAACGGCACCGGCGCAGCGGTGTTCTGCGCATAGACGGCGTAGCGCTGGGCCATCAGCTGCATCTCCCGCTCCGTCCTTCGGGCCTCCACCCGGTCCAGCTCGTGCACCACGCGCTGCTCGACGCGTCCCCGCTCGTACAGCACGAACGCGTCCACCCCGCCCAGGCCGCCCCCACCGGCCCCCTCCGCGGCGCCGCCGGGGCCGGGGAGATCCCCTTCCATGGTGGTGGCGTCGATCAGCGGGACATCCAGGAGCACAGCGGGGTCCATGTCGTTGTCCGCGCACATGGCCTCCAGATGCTCCTCCAGGCCGAGTTCGGCATGGCAGACCACGTCCAGGTACTGCTGGTCGGCAGCCACCGCGGTCTGGCGCAGGACGCGGACACCGCGGCCGACGAACTGGTAGAACTCGCCGAAGCTGCCATAGGGGCGCAGCGGCACGACCACGGTGATGGGCGGGAAGTCGTAGCCCTGGCCGAGCATCCGCAACTGCACGATGCCCTGCAGATCCCCGGCGTCGGACTCGAAGCGCCGCCGGGTGGAGGCGATCGCGGAGGCGGGCATGCTGTGGTGCAGCGTGGCACTGAGGATCCCGTACTCCTCGGCGATCCGCGCGATCTGTTCAGCATGCGCCTGGCCCATCGCCGCGAACAGCACCCTCGGCTTGACGGGCGCCAGCAGCTTGGCCTGCGCATCCAGACACGCCCGCGTCACGGCCATCACCTGGCGGATCGGCGCCTCGGACTGTGCCGTGATGCGTGCCATCTTCCGCTCGTCGCCCAGCGTGGCCAGCAAAGCGTCACGGCCCACGATCTGCTCGCGCCGCCCGTCCGGCCACACCGCCTCATACACCGTCGACGCCACCTCGGGAGCGAACCGGTGCACCCGCAGGTTCTTCGCCGACCCGTCCGCGACGGAGTCCACCAGCCGGTAGCGGTAGACGACATCGGCGTCGATCGGCTTGCCGTCCAAACGCTGGAAGCACGCCGACATCAGCAGGGTGCGCGCACCCTGGAAGTGGGCGAACAGCCGCTGGTAGGAGGCGCTGGCCGCGATGTGCGCCTCGTCGACGACGATGAAGTCGATGTCCTCCGTCTCCAGCTTGGCCAGCAGGTCCCCGTCACTGTCGCCCGTGCCCAGCGCATGGAAGTTGGTGACCAGGATGTCCGCGTTCAGAAGCCGCTCACGGCTGACCTGGCTGATCTGCCCGTCGTCCGCGTCCAGGACGAGCGTGGCCGGCGGACGGGCACCGGGCAGCAGCGGCCCGCCCGCCAGCCCATACAGGACGTTGCCCGGCATCCCCGGATCGAGGGCCTTGGCGAAGGTGCCGCGGATGACCGAGCCCGGGGTCACCACCAGCGCCCGCCGTCGGCTGAACGACAACGCGGCCGCCACCCCCAGGGCCGTCTTGCCCGACCCCACCGCCATCACCGCAGCCGCATGCCGGCCGCCGGAGGCGTAGTAGTTCGCCAACGCGGCCAATGCCTCGTCCTGGCACTCCCGCAACGGCGCCCGGTCCACCCTGGCCTGTACACCAGCGAAGTACGCCCCGCCTGAGGGCAGTTCGGCACCGCCAGGCGGATCGGCCGCCCGCATCGGATCGCCAGCCATGTCCGGGATCTCGATACGCGGCACGGTAGTCACCAGTGCCGCCAGGAGCGGATCCTGCCTCAGCATCGCCTGCAACTGGGCCACGCAGCGCGCCGTGTCCGTACGCACCGCGTCGTAGGAGAACCGCAGAACGGTCAGGCCGGCCGCGGCCAGATCGTTCTGTCGCAGCCGGTCGTAGGTGAACGCGGCCCGGTCACTGTGGAAGGCGAACCCGTCGAGCTCGACGGCCAACTGCAGCGTCTCACCCGCGATCAGGTAGTCCAGCCGGTAAGTGCGCTCGTTGACGGTGACCGGGTGCTGACTGTGCACCCGCGCAACGATCGACGCATCCACGGCCGGCGTGAGCACCCACCGCAAGAACGCCTCCTCCAAGTAGGAGGCAGCCGGGATCAGTCGCTCCAGACCCGCACTCATGACGATCCACCCTGTGCCGCAGCCTCGGCAACCAGCGCCTGGGCTTTCTCCGACAGCCGGGCTGCCACATCCTCGCCCTGCCCGAAACGGGCCAACCGCCGCGCCAGCTCAAGTGCTTCCGTGAAGGCGCCCTCGCGCTCCAGCAGGCCGATCAACCGTGGCACCGAGGACACCCGCACAAACGCCGCCGGTGCATCAGTGGTGTCGAAGGACACCGCGTGCGGGGTTGCTTCCATCAACTCCAAGTCCAGCAGGGCGAACACCTCAAGCGCGGCGAGGGCCCCAGGCTCCGCACGACGTGTACTCCACAGCCGATCGACCGCGCTCTGCAGAACAAAGTGGTAGTCCCTGGCCGAGCCCGGAAGCTCCAGCGCCTCCCAGACACGGGCGATCAGCTCAGCGCCGCGCGCGTCGAACGGCACATGCCGGCTGGCCGGTGTCGCAGACGTACTCCCCTCTGCGGTCGGCCACATCGGCGAGCCGTACGACTCGTCCGGACGAACCCCTGCGCCCGGCAGCGCCTCCCGCATGACACCCGGGCTCCCGGCAAAGGCAAGGCCAGGGACAGCCGCCATGCGCTCAAACCACGCCCCCATGTTCCCCCTTCACACAAAGAGGCCTGCACCCTCACCTACAGCGAAGTCGCCCCAACCGCCCCCTGCGGTACTTCATTGTCGCAGCCACACACTCTGTGCACCCCGAAAGCGGATATGTACTCCGCTCTCCGTCACCCACCTCGGCCGACTGCCGCCGGTCGAAGAACGGGAACCAGAGGTCCTTGTCGCCCACTCGACCTCGTGTCCGGAGTCGGGAGTTTCGCTTCACACGCCTCTCGGTCAGCTGTACCAGGGGACGATGCAGGCCCTGGATGGTTTCGGGTCAACCCGATTTTCCAGGTGGTCTGAACAGGGACGAACGACGTACCTGCGTTTCACGACGGTGAACACGTCAGCCTGAACGGGCGCCGATCAGGCTGGCCTTGAGAGCGTCGGCGAGGGAACCTTGAGGCATCGACGGCGGGATCTCGCCTCGCACCAATCCCTTCCCGAATCACCCGGGTTGGGTGCCTCACCCCTACCCTCTTGGAGCTGCTCATGTCCGCCCTTCCCCTGCCCGCCGCCAGCCCCGAGCCGCCGGCGTTCTGCGCCAGCCACCTCCCTGCCCGCACCCAGCCCAGTCGGCTGGGCATCCCCGAGGTCGTGGTCATCGTCGTGGTCGTCCTGGCATCGGCCGGACTGGCCGCCGGCAACCGGCCCGTCCCGGCCGCGCTGGTCGTGGTGGCCGCCGCAGTGGCCGACCTGATCACCGGCCGCCGCTCCAGCAACGTCGCCGAGCCCTCCCGCCGCCGCAGCCGGTGATGGGCCGCCCCACCAAACCTGTCGCCGCCGCCACCAGCCCCCGGCTGCGGACCCTGGCCGCCTACCTGCGCCAGCTCAAGGACGACACCCGTACCACCTACGCCACCCTGTCCGAGCGCACCGGCCCACCGAACGCGCCCGGGTACCGCGGAGCCTCCACCCTCAGCCAGGCCGCCCGCGGCACCCACCTGCCCCCGCTCGAGACCGTACTCGCCTACGCCCGCGCCGCCGGCGACCCCGGCAGCCACTCCACGCAGAGGCGAGAAGCGACAGCCCTGAGCCTGTGGAAGGCAGCCGCGATCGAGAAGGCCCGCCCGCACCTGGCCGGCCGCAGCCGACGGACCCGGCAAGTCCGCACCCCCGCCTCCCTGTGAGGTTCCCCCGAGATGCGGAGTGTGTTGACAGAGGGTCAGATGGTTCTCATGAGAGGAACATCGACCATGGCCGCCCCCAGAAAGTACTCG
>NZ_JBITCT010000108.1:0-13371 GCF_044453465.1 Streptomyces sp. NPDC051677 | reverse complement strand
TCGCTCGCGGGGTTCATGGTGCGGCCGTCTGCGGGCCGTTGAACGGTGTTGAGAGCGCGAGAGAGGGACGGCTCACGGGTGCCGTCCCTCTCAATGCGCGGGTGCTCTCTCTGGCCGTTCCCTCCGGGCTATTCGGTGGCGAGACAGGCGGGGCATGTCACCCGCCGTTGCCACTCGTCAACCTTGCCGACAGCGCCACATACGGGCGCGCCGTTCCGCACCTTGTGCACGGTCATCACGTCGTCTCCGACGGTGCCCGGTGTCCAGTCCTGTGCTGTCAGTCGCTGCGCCGTTTCCATCACTGCCACGCTCCCGCCTCGAATCGGTACGGGCGTGTGATGTGCTCCCGGTAGGTCAAGTGACCGGGGTTCGCTTTGAGGTGTTCGGCGGCCCATTCGGTGCCGTCTTCGGGGTTCTCTGCCCCGTCGCTGCTCTGGCCGCATCCCTTGCACTCGATGGCAAAGAGAACGGTGTCAGCTTCCGGGGTTCGGTCCGGCCTCAGCGTGTACTCACGGAACCGGTAGGTAGCGCGCGTCATGCCCACCCCTTCCCGGCCGGAGCAAGCGTTTCGCTGTGGTCCGGATGCCGTTTGAGCAACACGTCACAGTCCGTGACTCGACTCATGTTCCCAACGCTGCGCGCCTCTTCCTTCTCACGCTCCAACTGGGTGCACTCGGCGCACTGTGTGCCGCTCATGCGTCCCCCTCAGCGTTGGGCAGGCGCGCGCCCCTGCTGTCTGCTACCCGCATGGCGTTGAACAGGCATTCGCTCAACCGCTCAGCGACGAAACGCAGTTCAACGGCGGATGCGCTGTCGTTCTCCAAGACGGATACGGCGTGATCGAACACTACCGATGCGTCTTGAAGTTGTGACTGTTCGAGCGAGTCAGCGAGTCGGGCAAGTGCACCGTTCTCGCTGCCCGGTGCCAGGAAGGCGGGTTGTCCGTCATCGCCTGTCCATGGCAGTAGGCGCCCCATGGGCCTACTCTCTGTCATGGCTCTGCCTGCCTCTCAGGTGGGGTCCATGCCCCCGGACCGTCGCCACGGTTGCGGGGGTCTTTCTTGCGTCTCTCGACCCTTCCGCCCCAAGTAGAGGCGGCATAGTGGCCTACTGTCGGCCAACTGTCGGCCAGAATGGGGGTATGAGCAGCGCCATCGGGGCCAACATCAAACGTCTGCGCGAAGAGCGAGGCTGGAGTCAGGCACGCCTAGCGCGTGAGGTGTGCCGGTTGGCTGGAGTCAACGGGGAGCCGATCGGACGGCAGGAGATCAGCCGTTACGAGACTGGCAAGCGCACTCCCCGAGAGTGGTTGCCACTCATAGCTCAGGCGTTGGGCGTGACGGTTGCTGATCTCAAGGCTTCTGAAAAGCCAGTTGAACCCCCATTGCCAACACTGGCTGACTACCTTCCCGATGGTGACCCCCTAGCCCCTCTCCGGATTCGTTCGGGGCGCCGTATCGGTATGGGTTCGGTATATGACCTACAGCAACGCGTTCACGGTCTGAGACTTGCCGATGACGTGATTGCCGGGGGTGACCTTATTCGCCCCGCACTGCGTGAACTCCGTTCCGCTGTGAAGCTTTATCGCGAGGGGAGTCATACCGCCGACGTAGGGCGCGAACTCCTACGACAGATCGGCGAGTTGGCGCAGATTGCCGGATGGATTGCCAGTGATGCCGGGCAGCATGCAGAGGCGGAACGTATCTACCGTCTAGGTATCAGTGCGGCGAGGCAGGCAGAGGACCATACACTAGCCGGAAACCTTGCCGGGTCACTCGCCTATCAATACTCCAATACCGGGCGGGAAACCGAAGGCGTGACGCTCGCTCACGCTGCCCTTACCGATGCTGGTAGCGAAGCACCGCCGAAAGCACGGGCTCTCTACCTAGACAGGGTGGCATGGGCTCATACAAAGGCGGGGGAAGCGCAACCGGCTATGAGGGCTTTGGGCGAGGCTTCTGAAGCATTGGCGGATGACAGCGCGGGTACGGAATCACCCGCATATCTATATTGGGTGGATGCTGGAGAACTCCGAGTTATGGAGTCCCGCTGTTATACAGAACTGCACCGACCGTTGCGCGCTGTTCCCTTGTTGCGTGATGTACTCAAGGATTACGACACAACACACACACGCGAACTTGCGCTCTATCTATCATGGCTTGCTGTCGCACTAGCTGACGCTAATGAGCCCGAAGAGGCAGCCGCAGTAGCAGAACGGGTTATCGCAATATCAGCGGATGTTGCCTCAGAGAGAACAGCGGAACGTATTCGGGTGATGCTGTGCCGGTTGGAAGACTTCCCCAATGTTCCGGAAGTAGCCTCACTACTCGCTGAGCACAAGGCAGCGTGAGTACGCAAACGGCCTATCGGCTGATAGCCGTTCTGCGAGCCGTTCATAGCGAGTCTGACGCATCCCTCACGCACGCCGTTACCGGCGCCCGTGGCGGCCGTCCAGGGCCGCCCATGGGCCCGGCCTACCTCTGCCTCAACCGGCGAACGTGTCCGGTACGTCTACCTGTTCACGTACCGAGTGACGTACCGATGGGGCGGCCGTCTGCGGCCGTCCAGGGCGAGCCCGCGCGCTTCCTGGGGGAGCCCGCTTACCGTGGCGTTGGCTGCGGCTCGCAGCATGCCAATGGGGGTCCCTCACCTCAACGGAGGAACCCCCACAGCAGACGGCCGTTACGCCCCTGGTTTGCCTGCCTCACTCATCAGCGTTCGTACGTGGGGGTGACCAGTGAGCACAGGAACGAGGGCATCCCATGTGCCGTCTGCTTTCCAGCGCTGTAGATGCGTGCGGACGGTTTTCCTGTCGGCAATGGTCGGCGGTAGATGCCGACCGGGGATGCGCAGGATTTCAGTACACACAGCACCCGCCAACACGCCGTGTTTGCTGAGTCGCTGGTCTGCTTTGTTGCTCTGACGGGGTTTGGGAAGTTGCTCAGAGACTTGTTCCCAGAGATCTGACGGAATGACATCCCGCACGGTGCACGGTACGCGCGTGGCTCGTTCCCGCCTTTCAGGCTGAGGCCGTTTCACTGAAGAGTTCCGCGGTTCGTTCTTCGCCGCGTTCTTCCGGGGTTTCTGCCCGGAGGCCGGCTCGCGCATGAGGGTTTTGTCTTTGGTGGGGTTCGGAACGGTGACGTTCCCCCCAGTTGCGTGAGCGAGCATGAGCGCGTATTCCCTCACGATTGGAGCCAACGACCGTGCCCATGTGAGGCATTGTTCGGCTAGTTCGTGAGTCAGTGGTGCGACAAGTCGGCACGTTCCCTCTCGGGTCTCGTGAAACTCCGACCGGTGAAACTCCCTCTGTCTGCCCTCAATGACTCCGAGCATCTTCAACACGAGCCGTTCGACTTCCGGCCGTACGACTTCCAAGAGGTCAAGGGCGAACGAGTCGCGAGAGTCTTTGTCCAGGTGCAGCATGCCGAATGCAGGGTCTAGCCCTACGGAGTGACACGCGAGTACGCATTCCGCCTCTGCCAGCCGATAGCAGTAGTTCAGCATTGCGTTTACCGGGTCAGTTGCTCCGCGCGCTTTCCCGCTTGTGAGGTTCGCTCGGGACACGTAAACCGTCCAGTGAGCGGGAACCTTTTCCGCGTCCGCGTCTTTCCATGGCATGGCTACGGTTCCGGTCCATGCACCCCAATACGCGGATGCCGCCGCACCTTCCCAGGAACGGCAAAGGTCTACAGTGTCGGACTCCTCAATACGCACCGCGCATGAGTCGATTTCGCGAGCGGCTTTCTCGTGTCCCATGGCCCGAAGGTTCGCAGCCTGCCCGGATAGCTTCCGGCTGAGAATGCGTTTCACAATGTCGAGCCCCACAGACTCATAGGGTCCGTCTTGTCCGGCGAATGCCTGTGCGCGACGCAACCGAGCATCGTTGCCCGTGTCGGAACACAGCAATACCTCTCCGGTGCTATCTGTGTAGACCAGAGAGATACCAACGTCTTTGCACCACTGGACGGCATCGAACGTGAGGGAGCCCCGCGCATTCAGTACGAGGATGCGGCGAACGTTCCGCTCAACCTTCGGGAGCTGTCGCGTGCGCCGATGCGGGCCGATGCCGTCTGAGATGACCAGGTGCCCGTTACGGACGTTGATCGTTGCGCCGTAGCCGTCTACGACGATGACGCGCGGGTCTGTTGACTCGCGCCGGTACACGTCCGCCACGGTCGGGCCGGTAGCAGGGTCCATGAGGACGGAGCTAGCCTGTGTGTGCACGTCGAACCTCCATCGTTCGGGGTGCTGCCCTGGTCAGTGCGCCAACACTGGCCGGGGCTCTTTTCTGTTGTGGGGCTCCAAGGTACCGCCGTTGATCCGGCCCGTGTAGCCGTCCGGCAGGGGTGCCCCGGAACGTGGTGCCGTTCCCGGCCTGGTTGGTCGGTGGCTTGCTGGGTTGGGTCTGTACGTCATCGGGTTGACGTACAGAGGTGACGTACTCGGCGAGTGCCGTCTGTTGCGACAGCCTTTCCGGCTCGCTTTCTCTCTGGGATTCGCGTCACTGATTCGGCAGAGCTATACCGAGAGTCTTTCGTCTTCCAACCCGCAGGCGCGAACCGGCCTCTGAATTTCACATCTATTGCGGAGTCTTTTGTAGATGGCCGCTCACCTGCGGGTCCGACGCCCCCGAAACTCCCGATTCGGGCACTTCGGAATTACCCGCCCGCAAATTATCATAGAGGGTAGGGCCGGTGAACTGCGCCGGACTGTTGATCTTGAAGCCTCTCGGGCCTCAAATTATCCAAGAAAGGGCAGTGCAATGGGGGACGATTTCCCGTACTACACAATGACGCAAGCGGCAGAAATGGCGGAAGAGTCGTTCTTCACGATCCGCAATCGGATTCGTAGCGGAGTCATCGAGGTTGTGAAGACTCCCCTTGGGACGTTCATTCATAAGGATGTGATGGACGCATATCTCAAGCTACGCGGTCCGAAGACCGGACGGGGCTACTACCGTCTCAGGGATTTGATTCCCAACCAATCGGAAGAGGGCAACCATGATGAATAACCACTATGACCGCGAGACTCTGACCATTGAAGACCCGACAGCAGAACGTCTGATGAATCGGGCTCTCTCCATAACGGGTGAGGAACGGGCGGCCGTCATAGCCGAACTACAGCAACACCTTAAGGCTGAGTACGGCATTGACTACACGGAGAAATCGCCGGAACTCGCGGACGCCACCGACACTGAATCAGAGGCTCTGTGGCGTGTAGAACGGGATTCGAACCGGTCACCGGCTGAAAGGTTCGCCGCGCACACGGCCCGAATGGAAACCATCGGAGACACGCTCGGATGGTTCCTGGTTGCCTGCCTCGCATTGCTGACAATGCCTGGCGCATTCACGGTCGGTATCGCTGTAACCGCATTCGCGGTAATCATGCTCGCCAGCATTGCAGCTGTACGGCTTGTCTCGCTCGCTACTGAGTGAGCCTGAGCAATTCGAACCAAGGCAGGAAAGATGCTCACCCCACAGCAGGGAGAATTCCTAGAAACGGTGCGGGAGTCGCAGAACGATACCCGGTGGCGCTGCCACTTTCGACCGGAGGGGACTTACTCCAATCCGGACGGAATCAATAACCCGCTCAATCCGAGCGAACCAATCAAGCTAGAAGAGCTGTTGGAACGTTCACTCAGACCACATCCATAGAAATGTTGAAAGGAGGTCGTGAGCATGGCCTACATCAACGGCTACACGCTGGATTACAGCACCTATCCGCACCGACGACGCCCGGCACACGTGGATTGCGCATCTAGCGGAATCTGCATCTGTGGGCACTGTAAGAGTGAAGGTCAGTGCGACCTTGCCGACTGCCAGAACAATTTCACGCGACGCTGCGAGCGTTGCGGTAGACCAATGTGTGAGAGCTGCCTTACGTCCACCACGCATAGCGTGTTCTGTCGGCCCGTTAGGGGGACACTATGACCAGCGATAAGGAAATCATCACTCGCAGGCGTGAACGCATCACAAAGCTGAAAGCTGAGATTGGCGGCATCGTTCAGCACAACCGGCGCACACATGCGGTCCACCTGTTCGGGGAATGGGTTGCTCTCACGCTGCGGTATCACTCCGACAGGGAGTCCTCAATTAGGAGTGCTGACATATCCGCACTCTTCGCAGAGTTGGATATGGACACCCATAGTCGAAGGATCGATATAACCCCGAGTACAGATGAGCGCAGATTGGCAGCGCTTGACGTTGAGTATCTGCGTTCCATTGACGGTGTTCCGCTCCCAGGATGCCCCGCAGGACGGCCGACGCTGATTTCTGTCCTCTACGCAGAAAGCGTAGAGGACGAAACAGCGCCACTCGACAGCCTGAGTAATCGGGAGTTGGCTGCTCTCAAACGTCGTCTCAACGACTACGAAAGCGCACTGCGGGAAGAGCGGGAACGGCTCAGGGCCGAAAGCAAGCGTATTGACGCTGAGCACAGGGCTTGTCATGGCGTAGCTCTTCAAGCGTCTTTCACGGTCAAGATGAACGGAGCGGAAGAGGTTCCGTTCTATGCCCTGGCACAGGTGGGCAAAAGAGTTCTGAATAAGACGGTCCCTTTCAGCGCGAACAGGGAGGCGGCATGACCAGCAATCGCGAGCCGGCCTCCGGCCCTCAAAAGATCCTCGCAACGGTCATCGGAATAGCACTCTCAATCGTCGTAGTTTCACCGGTCGCTCTGTCCTCACAGGATTTGGTTAGGTGGGCGAAATCAGAGAACGGATTGGGGCTCAACGGCGTATGGCCTTACGTGGTGTTCGTCGCTCTCGATTGCGCCGCAGCTCTGTGCATCTCTCTGACTGTCTATGCGGCGTGGCGTGGGGAATCAGGGGGAGCCCCGCACATCCTTGTTTGGGTGTTCGCGGGAGCGTCGGCATTCGCGAACTACCGGCACAGCTTGAACGTCCAGGCGAAAGACGCCGTTTGGTTCTTCCCCGGAATGAGTATCGCTGGGGCAACCCTCTTGGAAGTCGTCATCAGAAGAATCAGACGGTGGGGTCTCTCAGAGGCGGGGGTATTCGAACCTCCATTGCCAAGGTTCCGCGTACTGCGCTGGATAGTCGCCAGAGAGGAAACCTACCGGGCATGGAAGACAGCCGTCATTGAGGGCATCACAAGGCCAGAGGAGGCCGTTTCAGCGGTCCGGGGGACCGGAGTACCGGCGCGGCCTCGGAGCGCGGTAACGGGGTCTGAGGACGTGTCGGCTATGAGCAAGGCAGATGCGTTGCGGTATGCATTCCGTGTGCTGGATTCGTACGACGTTCCGGCCGCTGTCGATTGGTTGGCGGAACGGGGTGTGATCGTGAATCGCTCGCACGCTCACAACGTGGCTCGTAACGAGAAACGCTCTGCGCTCGGGGAACTGACACCCGTTCCCGTCAATGGGGTTGATCTGTCAGCGACGGAATAAGGGTTTCTCCGGCCATAGGGGTTCGGAGAGTTAGAGAAGGGATAAGGACATGACTACTTACGAAAATTACGGAGCCGCAAGCACGGCACTCGGAAAGGAAGAGGAGATGCAGGAAGTCATGAATAACGGGACTCCGCAGGCCGCTGCAATCGTCGTACTCGGCGCACTGGCGTTCCTGATTGCCGCTCGGTATTTCATGGGGGTTCCGATTGTGGAGGTTCTTTCCAAGTGAAGTTCAGCGATGCCGTGAAAATCGGATTCGACACCGAGACCACTGGTGTTGATCCGAGCAATGCGCGCATCGTGACAGCGGCACTTATCGTGCGTGGCGGCGGTCGAACAATCCGCAGCTTTCAATGGCTGATTGATCCTGGGATCGAGATTCCGGAAGAGGCCGCCGCCATTCACGGTGTAACCACTGAACGAGCACGCGCGGAAGGGCGAAAGCCACGGGGAGCGCTAGACGAGATAGCGGGGAATCTCGCTACAGCTCTGTCACGTCAGAGTCCGGTTATCGCGTTCAACCTCTCCTATGACTGGACGGTATTGGATGCGGAGCTACGGCGTAACAGATTGCCTGTGATGAGCGAACGGCTTGCAATCGAGCCTCGCACGCTTGTTGATCCGCACGTCATAGACAAGGCGGTAGACAAGTACAGGCGCGGGAGTAGGAAGCTTCAACCCACCTGTGAGCATTACGGAATTGAGCTGAACGATTGGCACAGTGCGGATGCTGACGCTTCGGCTGCTGTACTCCTGTCAGAAAAGCTCTTTGAACGGTTCCCGTATTTGGGGCTCATGAGGCCGGCTGACCTCTACCAATCACAGCAGGAATGGCGGAGAGAACAGGCACAGAGCTTGCAAGCGTACTTCCGGAACGAACGGAAGAGCGGCGCAAAATACAACCCTGACGCTGTCGTGAATGGCGAATGGCCGATACAGGCCATGGACGTTGAGGAGAATGCGGCATGACCAAAGGACACGCCAATCGGAAGTTTCGGCGCACGACGGCTCACCTTCACCCTGACATCATGAAATACATGGAGGTCTTGAGAGAGTCGGCAACCGTATATGACTTGCTGGATCGCATGTCGGAGGAACAGCTAGAGAAGGTATGGCGGCGAATGAAGATGTGGGGCATCTTCCCCGATCATCAGGCGTTGCTAGAAATCATTCTCCGTGAGCGTCTGACACTCAGCCAATGACGACATGTCGTCAACACAATGACGACACCGGCACACACGGCAAAGCCCCCGATACCAGCGGGGGCCGTGCCACTCAAGTAAGGGATCAACCTGTGAATACCATCATACCAAATGCGGCATGCCTGTATGAATCTATGCAACACCGTTGCCCGGCCCCCGTGACGGCCCGTAGCTCAGGCACCCCAGCCCCTGGGACCCCCGGCGCTTTCTCGCCCCGGATTCCGGGGGGTGTGCGGTAATGGCACGCGAATGGTGGCGAGACATCCCGCAGGAAGCATTGGACATTCTCCGGTCGCAAGGATACGAGCCTTCCGACATACGCGAGTTTCCCAGCGACCGGGGGGACCGACTTCTCTTCAATGAGGCAGGAACGGGGATTGTCTCCATATCCCGTGACTCACTCAGCGAAACCGACCGGCAAACGTACGGAGAGTATTACTCGGCTGTACTCGACTACATCAACGGTAACGACCCGACGGGTTCCGGAGTCAGTAGCTTTTCCGGGGTTCGTGTGGGCGGTAGGTATCTGGAAACAGACCTGAACGTCATTGAGCAACAGGCCAACGCTGGTGACCCGTTCTTTGACGACCTTTACGAGGAATGATGGCCGTGGATACATGTTGGGTATGCGGCCTTGAAGGGTCGTTGGAGGAACACCACATAGCGGGCCGTCTGAATAACGGCGACTACACGGTAAAGGTGTGCTCGCGCTGCAATAACGGATGGCTCAAAGCCTGGCACTACGTGCACCGCGTGCCCCTCGGAAAAGAGGAGAGACGAACCGAGTATGTGAGCGGTTGGGCAATGTGCATGGGAACCCTTCACATACTGGAAACCTTCACCCGCCGATGGGGCATGGTCGGCCTACCCCATGCAATCCGGGTTTCGGGCCAATTGTTCACCCGATTGATTGGCTCTGGCGCTGGTGAAGACATGCCGGAACCCAAGAGCGAAAAGCTGCGCAAGAATCCTCCGGTCAAGTTGGTAGAAACCAGCCTTCCCGGCGATGCGGAAATGTTGGCCACGATGACGGCATACATAGCTGGATTGATGTTCGGCGATAGCTCTATCATCACCCGGCTTTTTGTTGCCGTGGCGCGTGACCCTGAATCGTTCATCGAGTGGTGCGAAAGCCATGCTGATTGGGCAGGCAACTCACTTCGTGCATTGGCTGACGCTATCGAGTCTCGCGCTGGCCTTGCCACCTTGAAGCGCGAGACAGACACGATTAGGGGTTCTCTCGTGAGCCTTGCTATCGACTACTTGGAGGACCGGTGAAGCGCCAATACCGCACGGCAAAGGTTCGGGCATGGACTCAGCAACAGGATTCCCCGGTGAAGGCTCGCCGTAAGCGGAGCAAGCGACGTAGGCGAGTATTCGAGCGCATCGAACATGTGATGGTGTTCGACACGGAAACAACAGCGGACAAAGAACAGCGTCTCAATTTCGGGGCTGCCCTGTACCTGTGTGTAGGGGCAGACGGGAAGCTGCACCCCGTAGCCGAATACCTGATATACGCGGATGACCTTCCGGAGCGAAACCCGGATGGTTACGCCGTGCTTCAAGACTATGTGCTGCGAGGGCATAGCCATATTCGCGGTAAGTACGCACCGACCGAATACGACAAGAGGACGTTTCACGACCACGCCCGGCAAGGATGGCCCGAAGGGATGACCAGTGACGACATTATGGGTAATCTGCCGCCGGACCTGTACCCGCCGAATGAGTTTTCATCTGTGGTAGACACCTGGGACGTCATCAGCAATGACATAGAGCGCGAGCCGGCCTCCGATATCCAGCTCATACCGCAAACCGAATTCGCGGAACGAATGAACCATGCGGCCTACCCTTCCCGGTCATGGAAAGCAAACAAGCCCGCAACCGTAGTGGGATTCAATCTCCCGTTTGACCTCTCGCGCATCGCTACAGGAGTCACCAGGGCTCGCGGGAAGTATTCGGGTGGGTTCACCCATGACATGAGGGCAGGCGGTAAGAGCGGCAACATCCGTACAGCCAAGCGAGGAATAAAGGGCGCTATGTTCGCCTACACCGGAGGCAAGGAAGGCACCGACTATTTCTGTGATGCGTCAACCCTCGCATTTGGACTCACCAGTGAAAGCTATACGCTCGCCAAAGCAGGTAAGGCGTTCGGCGCTGAATCCCTCAAAGACGAGTCGGAACAGCCATACGGACAGATCACCGCAGAGCATATTCACTACTGCCGTAAGGATGTGCACGCGACAGCATCCCTGTACGTAAAGCTAGTGGAAGAACTCGACAAACACCCTATTGACCTGACAGACGACAAGGTGTTCTCTCCGGCCTCCATAGCTAAGAAGTACCTTGACGCAATGGGGGTACCCAAGCCACTGGAAAAGCAACCTGACTTCCCAGACGATATTATCGGTTACTCAATGGCCACGTTTTACGGCGGAAGGGCAGAGGCGCACATACGCAAGGTGCCTGCCCCGGTTTCGCACGTAGACGTGACCTCAATGTATCCCACCGTGAACGCCAATATGAGGCTCTGGGATCTCCTGACAGCCTCTCGTATAGACGTGCGTGAGGAAACCGAAGAGGTCAGAAAGCTAGTAAAAGAGATTGAGATAGACGACCTCTTCGATGCGTCACGCTGGCCGGAATTCCGGGGCATCGTGCAAGTGCGACCGACAGAGGATCTGTTTCCTGTACGGGCTCGATTCGGTACGGCCCCTAGCGAAACCATCGGTATTAGTTATGTGACCAGTGATGAGCCGAATTGGTGGTCGCTGCCCGATGTCATCAATGCCAAGATAAACGCGGGCAAGGTTCCTGAGATCCTGCGTGCGTTCAGGTTCTATCCGGGCGGGGAAAAGCTCTCTGACCTCAAACCTGTAAAGCTGCGTGGGCAAGTTCCCATCAATCCCGCGAAAGAGGATTTCTTCCGGGCGGTCATCGAGCGCCGACTAGCTCTGAAGAACGAGCGGGAATGTGAGTGCGGTACATGCGACCGATGCCGAAACGTGCTCTTCCTGAAAATCCTTGCCAACGCCGGATCGTACGGCATCTTCGTTGAGGTCAACCGGGAAGACGACAAGGAAGAATCCGAAGAGGTTATTCACGGCAACCACGGTTCATGGAACGCTGTAGTTCGCAAACCCGAGACACCGGGGCAATATTGCTTCCCACCCATCGGGGCACTCATCACAGGGGCCGCACGGTTGGTATTGGGCATGCTGGAAAAGCTCGTCACAGATGAGGGCGGAACCTGGGTAATGTGCGATACCGACTCTATGGCAATCGTCGCCAGCCATGAGGGAGGCTGGATAGCGCCGGAATGCGTTCTGCCCCCGCGCCCGGTAGAGAGCGGGTATCCGGGCGCAATCCCGGTTCTGCCGTATAGCAAGGTTGAAGAGATACGTAAGCGGTTTGATGCGCTCAACCCCTACGATGCGGGCAAGGCCGGAACCGTAGAGATTCTGAAACGGGAACTTCCCAAGAGGCTGGAAGACCCGCAACCGTACTGCTATGCCATCTCGGCAAAACGGTACGCAGAGTTTGAGATAGCGGAAGACGGAGGAATCCGGTTCCCTGACAACAAGAAAGTCAAAGAGCACGGTCTAGGGCAGTACATGAACCCGGAGGACATTCCTACCGATCCCCGGTTGAAGGAAGAACGAGGAACGCGCGAATGGGTGCGCGATATCTGGCGGTACATCATCCTGAAAGACGCTGGACATGAGGTCACCGAACCCTATTGGTTCGCGCGTCCGGTCATGTCCAAAGTGGCAGTGTCCACATGGAACATGTACGAGCATCTTCGACACTGGAATGACGGCAAGGAATACCGAGACCAGATAAAGCCCTATGGATTCATCATGGCTCCGGTAGTCACCAGACTTGGGCGCGCGGTCCGTGGAAGCGACTTCCGGCTAATCGGGCCGTTCAGTTCGAACCCCGAAGAATGGGGGACGATCGGTTTCCGTAACATGCACGATCCCGAAAGCCCTGAGTACGTCATCGCAACCAATGTTCCCGCAGACGTGCAAACCATCGAGGGTTTCCCCGTGGTCGGAGTCGATAGTTACGCGGACGTGGTGAGCAAGTACAGCGTCCACCCCGAATACAAGTTCACGGACTCTAACGGGGAGGCGTGCGGTTATGACACAAGAGGTCTACTGCAACGACCTCGCGTAAAGGTGAGCGTGTGGGAACACCAGGGCAAGGAAACCAACAATCTGGAAGAGCGTTCCACAGACACGATTCCCGAACGAGAGGCACCCGTCACTGAATACGGCACCGGTAAAGACGACTTCCAACGCATCGCAGTACCGGCGCTGAAAAAGATGTACGCCAGGAAGGGGCAGGAACTAGCAGACGCCGTACAGAGTGAAGGCGTCACGGTCGGACGACAGCAGATCAGCAGGGTTCTTAATGGAAAGGCTGCACCCCGACCGGAACTCAGAAACGCACTCATTAGCGTAGCTGTCGGTAAGGCCCTTGAAGATTTCGGGAAGGAACCCACCGACCACGAATGGAGCCATCGGGTAATCAGTCGTGAACGGTGGCGGGAACTCCTCACAGCTTGGCAAGACACACACTGAGGAAAAGTTCCCGCGCATTGAGAGGGACGGCACCCAACAGCCGTCCCTCTCTCGCGCTCGCTAACCCCCTCAACACCCCCCAAAAGACCGGCCGTTGAAGATGCCGACCGGCGACGGCTGGACGGCCGACAGACGGCCGGACACGGCACCAGGAACGACCGGCTACCCGGACG
>NZ_JBITCT010000107.1:0-13387 GCF_044453465.1 Streptomyces sp. NPDC051677 | reverse complement strand
CGAACAGGCGACGGCCGAACCAACGAATCTGAACACCCATCAACCCCTGCTGACCAGCTGATCAGCACATCCCGCATGACGGGGGAACCTCAGCCGAGGCCATGACGAGGATGACGCCGGTCACCAGCAGGAAATACCCGGCGGACTTGACCACGTGCACCTTGGCCGACACGCCCACGACATTGCCGTTGGTACGTCCACGCCCCGGGTACTGGGTGTGCCGGTGGTAGAGCATCAGGGCCAGATGGGCGGCCAGCAGTCCCACCATGAGGCCGGGGATGACCAGCACATGGATGGTGTTGAAGCGCGCCACCAGCTCGTCGCCGGGGAACTCGCCTCCGAAGAGGAACATCGACAGGTACGTTCCGACGATCGGAACGGACAGGATCGTCCCGTTCACCACGGCGAGGCCGGTACCGGAAAGCAGGTCGTCCGGGAGGTCGTATCCCGTGAGCCCGGCGAACATGGCGAGGACCAACAGCAGAAATCCGATCAGCCAGTTGAGTTCGCGCGGCTTGCGGAAGGCGCCCGTGAAGAACACCCGCATCATGTGGGCGAGTACGGCGGCGACGAAGACCAACGCCGCCCAGTGATGGGCCTGCCGGATCAGCAGACCGCCGCGGACGTCGAAGGATATGTGCATGGTCGAGTCAAAAGCCTCCGACACCGTCTGGCCGCGTAGTGGTGCGTAACTTCCGTTGTACTGCACCTCCTTCATCGACGGATGGAAGTAGAAGGTCAGATACACGCCCGTGACGACGAGAACGACGAAGCTGTAGAGACTGATTTCCCCCAGCATGAAGGACCAGTGGTCCGGAAACGCCCGTCGTGCTTTTTCTCTGACCAGGCGGCGGACGCCCAGGCGGGCGCCGACCCAGTCGGCGACCCTTTCTCCCTTGTTCATTGCATTGCCACCCGGGTCCTGATTCCTTGCATCGCTCGGCGTTCGCTTTCCGTCGTGCCGCCCCAGATGCCGTCCACGCGTCCCATCCGCACGGCCCAGTCGAGGCACAGCTCCGCGACAGGGCAGCGGCCGCAGACGGCCTTCGCCTCGTCGATCTGCCGAAGGGTGGGACCGCTGTTGGATATGGGGAAGAAAAGCTCGGGATCTACGCGCAGGCAAGCAGCCCGTTCACGCCACTGCATGGCATGGTCACCTCGTTCAGCGCTCAAGGAAAAGAAGTGCGGCGTTGTTCTGTAAGACCGGACAGCGGCCGTATGTGTGACACGGCCGCGACCAGGCCCGTGTCACACGATCCGGGAGTTCCCGGTCTTACGGGTTGAGCCGACGCCCTGCCGCGTGCGGGGCAGCGAGAGCGAGGAACGCGCTATGGACCAGAGCGACGCGGTGCCGATCGGAGAGCTGTGGGAGGAGCGCCGGTTCCTGCTCGATGTCGCCCACTGGATGCTGGGCGACCCGGGCGCGGCGGAAAGCGTCGTCGACGAGGCATACCGCCGCTGGTACGGGCTGTCCGACGCGGCACGTCGACAGGTCACCGTCCCCCGGTCCTGGCTGGCGAAGACCGTGGGCGGGATCTGCCTGGACCGTCTCGCGCGGCCCGGACGAGGTGAGGCCGGCCCCGAGGAAGGGGACGGGGCACGGCCGTCGGAGGTGGAGGAGGAGGCCGGGCGGGTCGTCCTGAACGCGCTGGAGTCGCTGTCGACCGCCGAGCGCGCCGCGTTCGTGTTCCGTGCCTTCGGGATGGCCCCGGGCACGGTGGCCGACATCGTGGGCCGCACGGAGCCGGAACTCGCCGAACTCGCCGCACGGGCCCGGCAGCGGCTGCGTCTGCGCCGCACCCGCTCCACGACACCGCAGCTGCATGACGCCGTCGTCCACGCCGTGCGCCGGGCGTGCGTCACCGAGGACGGTGAACTGCTCACGTCGTTGCTGTGCTCGGACGCGACGGCGTTCTTCGACGGCGGCGGCAAGGTACGGGCGTTGACCGGACCGGTCCACGGCTGCCGGCAGGTCGCCGACAGCCTCCTGACGCTCCTGGGCCGAAGCCCGCACACCACCCTGACCACCCATTCCGTCAACGGCCGCACGGGCCTCGTCGCCCGCTACGGCTGCCGGGTCGCCGCTGTCATCAGCCTCGACGTCTCGGACGACGGTGTCGCCCAGATCTGGGTCATGCTCAACCCCGACAAGCTGCGGTCCTGGAACCGGCGCCCTACGTGAGACCAGGGGCGGCCGCGAAACGGGAACGCGAGTCGAGGAAGGCGGCGATCTTGTTCGGTGTGAACACCCACAGCACCTGGTGAATGCCGTGCTTCGAGGCGGCCGCGGTGACGAAGGCGAGGGTACGGCCGTCCCGGTGGATCAGCACGCCCGAAGAGCCGTTGGCGTCGACCAGCTCGGGCACCGCCTCCCGCCACAACTGCCGATAGGCCGAGAGCCTGGCCACCCGGGCACGGCCCAGCACGGGTACCCGGGCACAGCCCCGCATGCCGTTGCCGTCGGAGAGGCTGACGACATCGGGCGCGAGCAGGGCTTCCAGTGACGCCACGTCTCCCGTTCTGGCCGCTGAGACGAAGGCGCTGAGGAGGCGTCGGTGTTCAGCCGCGTCCACGGTCTCCTGCCGCTCGTCCAGCAGGTGCCGACGCGCACGGCTGACGATCTTGCGCACATTGACGAGGCTGACTTCGAGTATGTCGGCGATCTCGGCGTAGGCGTAGTCGAATGCCTCGCGCAGCACATAGGCGGCGCGCTCGACAGGTGTCAGCTTCTCCAGCATCAGCAGCAGCGCCATCTCCACCGCCTCCGCGCGCTCGGCGCCGACCGCGGGGTCCGCGTTCGTGTCCACGGGTTCGGGCAGCCACGGTCCGATGTATGTCTCCCGACGCAAGCGCGCCGACTGCGCGACGTTGATGGCCAGGCGGGTCGTGGCGCTCGACAGGAAGGCCGCAGGACTCAGTACCACCGAGCGGTCGGTCTTCTGCCAGCGCAGCCACACCTCCTGGACCACGTCCTCGGCCTCGACCGTGCTGCCGAGTATGCGGTACGCGATTCCGAAGAGCCGCCTGCGGTGGTGTACGAAGACGGCGACAGCGTCCTCGAGGTCGTCATATGGGGTGGGGGACGGTTCGACAAGCATGATCCACTGGCCTCCGTTGCTACGGTTCATCCGCTGCATGGACCGCGACCGACGGGCACTTGTGACATCCCACTGTTCGAGACACTGATATGCCCTGTCTGACACGCGAAGCACTGCATATGATGTGGACAAGGGTTGAGGAGGGGAGAGCTCATGGTCTCCGCGAGCCGTACGGCACACAGCATCGAGGTCACCGCCGAGAGCCTTCAGGAGGAACTGTCCCGGTTGCAGTTCCAGAAGCAGGCGCTGGAAAGGGAGTTGGCGGCGGTCGTCGCACATCTCGGCTCGGTGCAGCGGGCCCTCGGCGCCCTGGAGAGCGCGCTGGTCACGCCGGCCGCCGCTCCTCCAACGGACGAGCAGCAGTACGGAAAGCTCACCGAGCAGATCCTGGCGTACTTCGCCGAGGCCGGCGACGTCGAGGTACGAGCCCGTGACGTCGCGGCGGCGCTCGGCCGTGACACCGACAGCGGAAGCATCAACGCGGTCCGCAGCACACTCGACCGCCTCGTCGCCTCCTCCCGCATCCAGCGTGCAGGCAGGGGCCTGTATCGCACCGGGCGTACCTAAGGGCCGTCACCGCGACGAGCCGAGAATCACCACGACGCACGCGATCATCGCCAGGGTGATCAACGCCATCCCGGTGAGTGTTCCGCGCAGCCAGTGCCGGATCCTGACGTGATGCTGGGCTTGCATCGCCTCGACGCGCTCGGCGATGTGATCGGTCACCATCCGGGCGACGTGTTTCTGCTCGTCGACGTACCACTGCTCGATGTCCCGCTTGTGCTCGGGGGTGAGTCCCTCCACGCGCGCGGTGAAGTCCGCCACGCGGCGCAGTGCCGCTCCCCTGTGAGCCTCCCGGTACAGGAGGCCCTCGATGTCGGGCAGGCCGCGGGCGGCCTCCTCGCGTGCGGCCACGGCGTACCCCCGATGGAAACGAGAACCCCACACGGTCATGCTGCGCTGCCTTCCTTCGCACGGCCGGCACTCGGGTGCTGCGTCCGCCCACTCGTGACGAAGGCGTCCCGCGGGTGCTGGACGGAGGCGAGAGACACGAGATCCCGGCCGGTCAGGGCCGCGGTGAGCCAGACTGCCAGAACGCGGATCTTGCGTTCCCAGCTGGGCACCGCGAGCACGTGATAGCCCCGGTGCATCAGCCACGCCGGGAACCCCTTGACGACGATGCCCTTGTACTGGAAGACGCCCCGTCCCAGTCCCAGCGTCGCCACCACGCCCAGGCTGTCGTGGCGGTAGTTCCGCACTCGCCGCCCGCGGAGGTCGGCCACGAGGTTCCTGGCGAGACGTCTGCCCTGTCGCACGGCGTGCTGGGCGTTCGGCACCGTGCGCGTGCCCGGCACCGGCGAGGCCAGGTCGGGGATGGACGCGTCGTCGCCGGCGGCCCACACGTCCGGCACGGGTTCGGCGTCGGTGCCCACGCGTAGATCGGCGCGGGCCAGGAGCAGACCGCGCTCGTCGAGCGGCAGGTCCGTGTGGTTGTGCACGACCGGGTTCGCGGCGTTGCCGGCGGCCCAGACGATCAGCTCGGAGTCGTACTCCGCTCCGTCGGAGAGGACGACGTGGCCGTCCTCGGCCGACAGCAGTTGCGTGTTCAGATGGACATGTGCGCCGCGGCTTTCCAGGTGGCGCGCCACCCAGGCGCCCGGCTTGTCGCTCACCTCGGGCAGGATGCGGCCCCGGGCCTCGACCAGGTGGAAGGACAGGTCCTCGATGCCCAGTTCCGGATACGACCTGAGCATCGCGGTCGCCAGCGACAGCAGTTCGCCGAAGCCCTCGACGCCGGAGAACCCGCCGCCCACGAACGTGACGGTGAGCAGCTTTCGCCGCTCGGGGCCGGCCGGCAGCGACGCGGCCTGGTCGAACGCGGTCATCAGCCGGTCGCGGATCGCCACCGCCTCTTCCACGTGCTTGAGGCCGATGGCCTGCTGCGCGAGCCCGGGAATGGGGAACGTGCGGGTCACCGCGCCGGCGGTGACGACGAGGATGTCGTAGGGCAGCTCGTAGGCGTCTCCGCGCACCGGGCGGACGGTCACCGTACGGTCCGCGTTGCTGATCCCGGTCACGGTGCCCGAGATCAGCCGGGTGCGGCGCAGGTGCCGTCGCAGTGACACGACGGCGTGACGTGCCTCCACCGAACCGGCCGCCACCTCGGGCAGGAAGGGCTGATAGGTCATGTACGGGCGCGGGTCGACGACCGTGACCCGAGCCTCGCCCGGACGCAGCTTCTTCTGCAGGCCCCAGGCGGTGTAGAAGCCCGCGTAGCCGCCGCCGACGATCAGAATCTCTCGCATGACTGCCTCTGCTTGTTGTCCGTCACCATGTAGACCGAGCAGGCCGGGCCGATGTGACATGCATTCCAGTCGGCGATCCGCGACTGGACGTCTGCGGCGCGATCTCGACCGGCGTCGGTCCCTCCGTGTCCGGCGCCCCCTAGCGACGCGACTCACCGGGGCCGCTCAGGAGTTGGTGGTCGGCTCCGTCCAGGTCCAGGTGGCACTCCTCGCTGCCGGCAGGCACCATCGCGAGGGTTCGTCGAAGGAAGGCCCCAAGGGTTCGTGCCGAGACGGTCACGACGACCGCCTTCTGCTTCGGCCACGGGCACAGCGCGATGTGCACCCTGTCCGCCCCCGGGTCCCGACAGGGCCAGACCTGGACGTCGCCGAGGCCGGCGAGCTTCTCCAGCCCGTCCAGGAGGAGATCACAGCCGACCACCCAACGCACGGTCGTGTCGGTGCACATGTGGAACGTCAGGGACACCGCGTAGGGATCGGCTCTGTCGTAGGACAGATCGAGCATCACGGGCCGGTCCACTCCTTCGGC
Organism: Streptomyces sp. NPDC051677; assembly: GCF_044453465.1. NCBI lineage: Bacteria > Bacillati > Actinomycetota > Actinomycetes > Kitasatosporales > Streptomycetaceae > Streptomyces > Streptomyces sp. NPDC051677. Next base: position 7,454 of record NZ_JBITCT010000107.1, on the reverse strand, counting down.
GACGACCAGGCGGACAATCATCCGGCACACCACCGGAGTGCAGCTCTCGGGTTCTCTCATCACATCACCGCTCGGTAAACCGGTGGGATCAGGGGAAGATCGGAGGGCACACGGTGTGCTGCTTCATGTGCCCGCTCGTGTGATTCAGGGACATCACGATGCTGCGAGGCCTGCGTGGGTCCGCACCATCAGTCAAATGACCCGCAAGTCGCCGCGCAGTCACGTGACTGATGTTTGTGCTCGCGGCCCGGTGCACGGTGCGCCCAAGCCTTCCCGCTGTGCGGTGGGAAGGACGGCGCAAACGTACGGAGTACCCATGTCACTCGGTTCGCGCGTCGAACGGCCGCCCCGGACTCCTGCCGCGGACGCCGGTCAGCCTCCTGAGGCAGTGGGGCGTGCGCGGCACCTCCAGGAGATCACGGCTCTGCTCGGGCAGGGCTCGGCGACGAGCCGTGCCCTGCTGCTCTCCGGGGAGCCGGGCGTGGGCAAGAGCGTGCTGCTCGCCGAGGTCGCCAGGGTCATGTCCGAGGCGGGCGCCCGGGTGCTGTCCGCCGTCGGCGTCCGGTTCGAGGCCGAACTGGCCTACGCCGGTCTGCACCAGTTGCTGTTGCCGCTGAACGACCGGATCGAGCGCTTGGCGGATCCTCATCGGAGGGCGCTGCGCAGTGCACTCGGTTACGGGGGGCGATCCGGTGCGCGACGGACGGCACGTCGCCGACGCGGTGATGTTCCTGCTGCGCCGAGCGGCAGTCGAACGCCCCGTGTTCCTCGTCGTGGACGACCTCGCCAGTTTCGACCGGGCCAGTTCGGTGGTGCTGGGCCTCGTCGCCCGTCGGTCGGCGGGCAGCCGTATCGGATTCCTCGGCGCCTGCAGATCGGGAGCCGAGACCTGCTTCGAGCGAGCCGGACTGACCGAGTACGAGCTGCCGCCGCTGGACCGCGACGCGGCGGCCGAACTGCTCAGGGCCCGTTTTCCGGGGCTGGCCGCACCGGCGCGGGAGCGGGCCGCTGCGCGGACCTGGGGGCGAGCCGCCCCGTCCCGATCGACCAGGAGCGCCGTGATCAGGAAACGGATTACCATATCCTGCGAGGATTCCTGACAAGGGAGCTGCCATGGCGAGGCGCGGTTCACGGGCCGGGCTTCTCGGCAGGGCGAGCGAATGCAAGATCCTCGACGATCTCGTGGCAGGTGCCAGAGCCGGACGCAGCGGTGTCCTGGTCCTGCGCGGTGAGCCCGGGATCGGCAAGACCGAGCTGCTGAGACATCTCCTCGCTCGTGCCACCGGATGCCGCACCATCAGGGCGGCCGGCGTCCAGTCCGAGATGGAACTCTCCTACGCCGGTCTGCACCAGCTCTGCGCTCCGCTGCTCGGCGGCCTCGACCAGCTGCCCGAGCCGCAGCGCGACGCGCTCGGCACGGCCTTCGGTCTGCGCGCCGGCGCTGCCCCCGACCGGTTCCTCGTGGGTCTGGCCACGCTGAGTCTCATCGCGGACGCCGGCGGTGACCAGCCGCTGGTCTGCCTCGTCGACGACGGGCAGTGGCTGGACGAGGCGTCCGCGCTGACCTTGGAGTTCGTGGCCCGTCGACTGCTTGCAGAATCGGTTGTGCTCGTCTTCGCCGTTCGTGAGTCCGGTGCCGAGCACGCTCTCGGCAACCTTCCCGAGCTGTCCGTCACGGGACTGACCGAGCGCGACTCCCGGACCCTGCTCGACTCGGTCGTCACAGGTCCGCTCGATGAACGGGTGCGCGACCGCATAGTCGCCGAGTCACGCGGCAACCCGCTGGCCCTCCTCGAACTGCCGCGCGGGTTGTCCGCGGCGGAGATGGCCGGAGGGTTCGAGCGTCCGGACGCATGGCCGTTGTCGAGCCACCTCGAACAGGGGTTCCTCCGCCGCGTTCAGGTGCTTCCTGCCGAGACCCGAGCTCTGCTGTTCATCGCCGCCGCCGAACCACTGGGCGACGTGACACTGCTCAGGCGCGCGGCCGGGCGCCTCGGAATCGACGCCGACACCGCCGTGTCGTACGAAGGCGCGGCGGACCTGATCACACTCGGCACCAGGGTGCGGTTCCGGCACCCGCTGGTGCGCTCGGCGGCCTATCGCGCGGCGGGCCCGAGTGAACGTCGAGAGGTGCACAAGGCGCTGGCCGACGTCACCGACGCCCGGCTCGACCCCGACCGCCGAGCCTGGCACCTGGCCGACGCCGCCGCAGGGCCCGACGAGACGGTGGCCGCCGAACTGGAGCGCTCCGCGGGCCGAGCCCAGGCGCGCGGCGGCATCGCCGCGGCGGCCGCGTTCCTCCAGCGTGCGACCGCTCTGACAGAGGATCCCGCGCGACGCGCACAGCGCGCGGTGGACGCAGCGCAGGCGAAACTCCACGCCGGGGCGTTCGAGCCGGCGGCCACCCTGCTCGCCACGGCGGCGGCCGGCCCGCTGGACGAACTGGGCCGCGCGCGGATCGAGGTGCTGCGGGCCGGGATCGCGTTCGCCCAGAACCGCGGCGGCGAGGCCCCGCGGCTGCTGCTCGCCGCCGCTCGTCGATTCGGTCGGCTCGACGATGTCGTACTGGCTCGTGGGACCTACCTGGACGCGATCGAGGCGGCGATATTCGCAGGCCGCCTGGCGCGCGGCCCAGGACTGCTGGAGGTAGGGGAGGCCGCCCGTCAGGCACCGCCGGCACGGGATCCGCAGGTGTCCGACATGGTGCTGGACGCCCTCGCGGTGCGACTCACCGACGGTTTCCCGGACGCGGCGCCGATGATGGAACGAGCACTGGAAGCGCTCTGCGACGAGCGGCTCCCCGTCCATGAGCAGCTGCGCCGACTCTGGCTCGCGTCCGTCATCGCCGCGGATCTGTGGGACGACGAGCAGTGGCACGCGGCTTCGGCGCGCCATGTGACGATCACTCGTGAGGCCGGAGCGCTCAGTGCTCTCCCCGACGCCCTCGACTCCCGCGCCTGCGTGCACCTCATCGCTGGGGAACTGGCGGCGGCCGAGTCGCTGATCGAGGAGACGGCGGCGGTGTGCGCGGTCACCGGCAACACCAGCCCTGGACGCGTCGGTCCCCTGGGCCTGGCCGTCTGGCGTGGCCGCGAGGGCGAGGCCCGTGCGTTGATCGACGCGACCCTGGGCGAGGCGGTTCCGCGTGGCCAGGGGGCGGCTGTCACCGTCACACGTTGGTACGAGGCGGTGCTCTGCAACGGGCTCGGCCAGTACGCGCAGGCGCTGGCGGCGGCCCGGGAAGCAGCGGCCGAGCCCCGGGAGTTCGCCTCGTCGCGGTGGGGCCTGGCCGAGCTGATCGAGGCGGCCGTACGGTGCGGCTCACCCGAGTCGGCCACCGACGCGCTGGAGCGGATCTCGGAGACGACGCGAGCCAGCGGCACGGACTGGGCGCTGGGTGTGGAAGCGCGCTCGCGGGCGCTGCTCAGCGAGGGCGACACCGCGGAGCGGCTCTACCGTGAGGCGATCGAGCGGCTCGAACGGACCCGGGTCCGCATGGAACTCGCCCGTGCGCATCTCCTGTACGGGGAGTGGTTGCGCCGCGAGAACCGCCGTGTCGACGCCCGTGCCCAACTGGACGTCGCACACGAGATGTTCAGCCGCTTCGGGGCGGAGGCCTTCGCCGAACGCGCGCGAGGCGAGTTGCAGGCCACGGGGGCGAAGGTCCGCAGCCACACGGTCGCGACGCCCACGGCTCTCACCCCGCAGGAGGCGCAGATCGCCCGGCTCGCCGGGAAAGGGCTCACCAACCCCGAGATCGGCGCCCAACTTTTCATCAGCCGCCACACGGTCGAGTGGCACCTCCGCAAGGTGTTCTCGAAGCTCAGCATCTCCTCCCGCCGGGAGATCCGTGCGATCCAGTTCGAAGACGAGGCGACGTCGGCCTGATGCGCGACTGAAGTGACTCCCGGAGTTCCGAACGGTCGTCGGCCGGAACCTGGGTTCCGCTGTGACGCCACAGCGGGGGCTGGACGTCGTGGCTGCCCATGTTGTGACACCGTCACAGAACCTTCGGGTGCCCGGTCATCATTCCAGAACCCCACGAGCTGACACGGAGGCAACAGTGTTCGAGCACAGGACAGAGGCCGAGATGAGGCTGTACTCCGAGCGAACGGCCAGGGAACTGGCCTTGAAGAAGGGGCGGCAAAGGGAGAGTGGCAAGGACATGCCCGATAACGATGACGTCGTCGATCCGCCCTCTGGGGCCGACGAGGCGCACGTGACAACGGAAACGACGATCACCACGGCCCCGGAGCGAGCAGACTGACCTCCGGCGCGGGCTGGGTGTTCACGGCTGATGCGCTGCCAGGACTGTCGGCCCGCGTATGGTCCGGATCTTGTTCAGAGCAGGCGTGGCAGCCCGGGATCGTGACACCGCGGCGGCCGCTCGGACGGGGCCGACCGAGTTCGAGCTGTGGGTGTGGCCGGGCGAGGTCTCCGACGACGAGGTGGCGGTGAAGAGCGATCTACTGGTTCACCGGTCGCAGTGGGACACGCCGGCCCAACGAACTTGTCGGCCAAGCCGGACGGAGTGCCGAGTGTCTCTGCGGTGCAGGCCCAGGACGGAGGTGCGCTGGAAGACGCCCGGGTCACGCTGATCGACGCCGCCGGCAACGTCATCGGGACGCGCCGCACGAGCATCGACGGGAGCTACGCCTTCACGGACCTCTCCAGCGAGCAGTACACCGTGATCGCCAGCGGCTGTCCGCCGGTGGCCACACAGGTCACGCTGAACGGCAGCCAGGAGGGTGTCGATATCCAGCTGGGCCACAAGGAGGCCCAATAGGACTTCGGCTAGGGAGGGAGTTCCTGAGCAACCTGACGGGGAGTCGCCTGTATGGGTTGTTGCCGCCGTCGGCGCCGTCGACCGCGTTCCAGGTGTGGGGCGTGTTGACCGACGTCCATCCGGAGTCATTGAACCCGGGTGCTTGCGCCCCTGTGACGTCCGCTCTGATGAATCGCCACCCGGTGTTGAGATGGATCCACACACGGGGATCGGGCGCCGTGTACGTCACGGCGGCGGAGGCTGCACCGGCAAGCGGAATCCCGGCCAGTGAGGCCAGCCCTCCCGCAGCCGCCCCGCCGAGCAGCTGTCGGCGACTGGGCAAACCTGTCATGTCAGAACTCACTTCCGTTGAGTTGAAGCAGGACGTTCCCTTGGCACGACGTGCAGTTCTCGGTCATGCGCGGCCCGCGCGGTGATGTCTACGCAGTCACCCGCCCGCCCCGCAGCTCCGCCCTCACCTCACGGACGACTGCGACGCCTCCCTCGGGGACGGTGACCGAGCCGGTGACCGGTTTGCCGGTGAGGAGTTCGACCCCTTCGGCGGGGATCTCGGCGCCGTGGCCGGCGTGGTCGATCAGGAAGAGGTAGTCCGCATCAGCGCCCCGTCGCCTCACCACCTCGACGCCGGCCGGCGCCTCACGCTCCGGGCGCACGCCCGCCTCGAGGCAGATGCGCTCCAGGACGGCGGCCAGGGTGGTGGGGTCCGGATGGGTGGCGAGGTACCAGGCGGTGCCGCTGCCGTACGCGTGGCGGGTGATCGCCGGTACGCCGGCGAGCGCAGCGAGATGGGGGTCCCCCCGGCCGAAGGCTGGGGGAGGCCCGTCCGCGTACGTGGCGACGGCCTCCGCCCCGGCCAGCCGGAGGCGTTCGGTCCACAGATCGGCGGTCGCGTCCTGCGGGACCTGGCCGGCCAGACCGACCCGCAGGCCGGGCAGCAAGGGGAACAACTCGTCGCCGTGCACCCCGAGGAGCTCCCGGAAGGCACCCGGGTAACCGCCCAGGCGGACATGGCAGTTCTCGTCCACCTCACCGCTGTGGAAGCCCACTGCCAGAGTGCCGCCGCGCTCGACGAACCCCGCCAGGCCGGCCGCGCCCGCGTCGTCGACCAGGTACAGGCTGGGGGCGAGCACGAGCTGGTAGCGATCGAGGTCCGGGCTGTCGGGACGTACGAAGTCGACCGCCACGCCGGCCTTCCACAGCGGGGTGTACCAGTCCCTCACCAGGTCCTGGAAGCGGAGTTCGCTGCTGGGCTGGCAGGGCAGTTCCATGGCCCATCGCGCGTTCCACTCCCAGACGATGGCGACCCTGGCGGGGCTGGTGCTGCCTCGGACTTCGGCGAGGGCCCGCAGGTCGGCTCCGAGCTGTACGACGTCCTGCCAGATCCGGCTGTCGGTGCCCGCGTGCGGGAGCATCGCCGAGTGCCACTGCTCGGCGCCCGCCTTCGCGGCCCGCCACTGGAAGTAGGCGATGCCGTCGGCGCCGTGCGCGACGTGGGCGAGCGCATTGCGGCGCATCTCGCCGGGCCTCTTGGCCCGGTTGACGGGCTGCCAGTTGATGGCTCCGGTGGAGTGTTCCATCAGCAGCCAGGGTCCGCCGGCCAGGGAGCGGACCAGGTCGCCGCAGAGCGCGATGTCGATCTCCGACTCCGGGTCGGTGGCGAGCAGGTAGTGGTCGTTGGAGACGATGTCCAGCTCGGGAGCCCAGCGCCAGTAGTCCAGCGCGTCGAAGTTGTGCATCACCATGAAGTTGGTGGTGGCGGGCGTCGACGGGGCGGCCGCCCGCAGCACGTCTCGCTCCGCCGTGCACAGCGACAGCAGTTCGTCCGAGCAGAAGCGGCGCCAGTCCAGCCGGTGGGTGGGGTTGGGGTCCGCGCCGGTGGCGCGGGGCGGGAGGATCTCGTCCCAGTCGTAGTACCACTGGCTCCAGAATGTCGTGCCCCAGGCGTGGTTGAGCGCGGCCAGGTCGTTGCCGTACTTCGCCTGCAGCCAGCGCCGGAAGGCGGCCGCGCTGGTGTCGCAGAAGCATTCCGCGTTGTGGCAGCCGTACTCGTTGTGGACGTGCCACATGACGACCGCGGGGTGGTCGGCGTACCGCTCGGCCAGCGCGCCCGCGATGCGCAGTGCCGCGGCGCGGTAGGCGGGGCTGGACGGGCAGAAGGTCTGGCGGCTGCCGTACGACAGCGTGCGGCCGTCGCGGTCGACCGGCAGCGCCTCCGGGTGGGCCCGGAAGAACCAGGCGGGCGGGCAGGCCGTCGGGGTGGCGAGGTCGGCGGCAATGCCGTTCTCATGGAGAAGATCGAGGATCTTGTCCATGCGGGAGAAGTCGTAGACACCCTCGGACGGCTCCAGCAGGGCCCAGGAGAAGATCCCGACGCTCACCATGGTCACCCCGGCCTCACGCATCAGAGCCATGTCCTCGGTCCACACCTCCTCGGGCCACTGTTCGGGGTTGTAGTCGCCGCCGTAGGCGATGCCGGGCAGGCGGAGACGGCGTTCGGTGGTCACTGGTGGTACTCCGGGAGGTGTGAGGAAGGAGCGGGAGGCGTGCTTCAGCCCTTGTTGGCGCCCAGGGTCAGGCCGCTGACGAACTGGCGCTGGAGGACGAAGTAGACGATCAGGGTGGGGATCGCGGTGAGCAGGGCGCCGGCGGCGACCAGGTTGGGGTCGGT
>NZ_JBITCT010000106.1:0-13558 GCF_044453465.1 Streptomyces sp. NPDC051677 | reverse complement strand
GCGACAGCCGGGCCACCGGCCTGCCCACCACCCGCCCCGGAAACCGAAAAGGCCCGCCGACTCCGTCGACGGACCCTCACGAAAGATCGAGGTTAGCAAGCGAAGAGGGGCGTCCAAATCGGACGCCCCTTGGACTTGAGCTACTTGGTTTTCAGGGTGGCCCCCGGACGGGTGACGGCGGGACCGTACGCAACGGACAGGGCTCCCGTGCCGTTGAGAGAGGTGTCTAGGTCTCAACTCTCCAGCTCAGGAGCCCTGTTGGTCCGTATCCTGGCTTCTTCCGATGTTCCCCGTCGCACGCGAGGCGTTTCGAGTCTTGGCCTCCTCGTGAGACGGGGCAGTTGCACCCGCACCGAGCAGACCCGCAGAAGTTGCAACGAGGGCCTCCCGCGGGGTCTTGGGGCCACGTGAGCACATGGACAGGCACGAGTGCCGCGAGCCGTAGACATAAAACCTCCGGCGGAATGAGAGAGGGGCCGACCTGTCGGTCGGCCCCTAACGCAGCCAATCCGGTCAGGTGATGGCCTGGCCGGTGTAATCGTCAGCGGACCCGCAGTCCTCTACCAGCAGGTAGGCGCTGTTGCTGCTGTTGGCGGCGAGCGTCCACGTCTGTGCGACTCCGCCTTGAGTTCCGGTCCAGCACAGTGCGGCCGTGACGTCGCTGCCCGTGGTGTTGGTCAGGATGATCTGGACGGAAACGGCGGCGTTCGCTGTGGAGGCTTGCAGGTTGTTGACCCGTATCTGGTCCTTATAAATCGTTCCGGACACGGTGTTCTTGCGAATTCGGTATAGCGCATAGCTGTCGCTGGCCGCACTGTGCAGCGCCCAGAGAGAGACGCGGTAGGCACGGCCGGTCTTGAACGTGATGCTGCCGGTGGTGATGAGGGCCGTCTCCGTGCTGGAGAAGGTAACGTTCGCGGTCAGAGCCTTCTGTGCGACAAATCCGCGCCCCTGCGATTTGCCGTAGACGCTGAGGTCTCGGTCGATCGCGAATCCGCTGGATGTGAGCTTGGCAGTGGACTGGGCCGCTGCGGACGGCGCGTCGCGGACGTGCAGCTCGATGGACGATCCGGCGGCCGATGTATCAGCGCCGTACCCGTTGATGTAGGCAACTCCGTTGCCGCTCACATCGTTTGCGTAGAGGTTGAAGACTCCTCCCGAATAGCCAGGCACGTGGCTTTGCAGAAACACCCCTGTTTCCTGGCTCGAACCAGTCACCTTCGGGGCGCTGAGTGAAACGCTCGGAACTTCGTAGGTACCGGAGGAATCTGAGGCGTACCCGATGGCGGTATTGAGTTCCGCTGGTGCCGACTCATCGGCGCTGCCGGAATAGAACTCAATCGATCCGGTCTCCGGATTGGTGTTTCCGGGGCTGATGACAACTCTCTGTCCGCTCGCAGCGGTTTGAAGGGTGCTGCCGGTGAGGACGGCTCCGTTGATCGTCTTGCCGTTGATGGCGTCGGCGTCGAGCTTGTCCGCCGTGATTGCCCCGGCCTTGATGTGGGTCGCCTCGACCGCGCCCGCCGAGATCTTCGTCGCCGTCACGGCGTTGACCGCAATCTTGTCCGCCGTGACGGAGAGTGCGTTCAGCTTGTCCGTGGTGATGGACAGCGCCGCGATCTTCTCGGCCGTGATGGCCGAAGCCGCGATCTTCTCTGCGGTTACGGCTCCGGCGAGGATCTTGGGCGCGGTGACTGCGCCGTCGGCGATCTGCACGCCAGGCACCACCGGCCGGACGACGGCGTTGTCCCACAGCACGGCTCCGGCGGTCGACTGGTACGTCTCCACCCAGACCGTGGCCGCGGTGGTGTTCGCCGGCGCCGTAACCGTTGCGGCAAGCCGCTGCCACGCCCCGCGGGCCGGGACGTCCACCTGGGCGACGCCGAAGCCGACGGTCGCGCCCGTGCCGTCCAGCCACCGGGCGTAGAACTTCAGCGCGCCACCCGCCCAGTCGGCGGACGCGTTGGCGTCGATAGCGAGGTAGAGCTGCTCTCCGCTGAGGATCGGCATCGACGTGAGGTTCAGGGATCGTGTCGTGGCGGCCGCCGCCGTGGCGTCGACCCGGAGCGCCTTCGCCGAGCCGTTGCCGCCGGAGACGACGGACCATACAGTCGTGGCGATCGCCGCGGTGTAGGCACCCTCGAACGAAGGGTCGCTGAGCACGTTCGTACCGCCCGCGACCACCAGTTTGTCCGTGGAGATCGAGGCCGCCGCGATCTCGTCGGCCGTAACCGAATTCGCGGCGATCTCGCGGCCCGTGATGGCATCGGCCGCGACCTTCCCAGCGATCACCGAATCGGCCGCGAGCGCGGCGGCGGTCACCGAACCACTCACGAGGTTGGTCGCGTCGACGATCCCGGTCTTCAGCGCCTCGATGGCAACGGCGTCGACCTGCATGACGGCCGGGGAGCCGGAGACGCCCATCGAGACGTAGTTCAGCCACAAGTAGGGGGTGATGAACCGGACAGCGCCATGCACTGTGCCGGGCGAGCGCGGGTCGTTGTTGGGACCGGCGGAGCCTGCGGCGGCGCGGTCCTTGAGGTAGCCGACGACCGTGACCCAACCGTCCGTGGTCGGCAGCGATCGATACGACGCCGCGATGTAGTAGTGGCTGTTCGGGGAGTTCGCCCCGGCGCGGTTGACCAGGGTGGTCTGGTCTGCGCCCACGCCGAGCACGCCGACGTAGAACGCGTCCGGACCGGCGGCGAGTTGGGCTGTAGCCCGGATCCGGGCGCTGATCCGGTACAGGACACCGGGCTCGTACGGGACGAGAGTCGTGCCACGAAGCCGGATGAAGCCGCGGGCCTCACCGACGTTCCGGCCGGTGGGAGCGTCCGATACGCCGGTGAGGTGCGCCCACGTGGCGTCGCTGCCCTGGTCGGTGGTCTGCCACGCGGCGGCCTCGCCCATCGTGTCGACGAGGCGTTGGCTGGTGGCGTCCGCGAGAGCGCCGCCGAGCGCGCTGAGGGTGATCGCGCCGCTCGCGACCTTGCCCAGCGTCACGGAGTTGGCGGCCAGCTTCTCGGCGAGCACCGCGCCGTCCGCGAGCGCGGTGGAGTTGACCGCCCCGAGGGCGAGCGCCGCGTCCGTGACCGCGCCGCGGGCGAGCTTGGTTTCGTCGATGATCGCGTTGACGAGGTCGTCAGGGACGGCCTTCCGGGCCTGTCCCTGCACAGCGGTTGAGGGCTCTCCGGCCGTGCCGGAGGTGTTGACCGCGATCAAGCGCACAAACAGCGGGGTGTAGGTCTCGGTGGCGAGGGTGATGCTTCCGCCGGCGGCCGTGTGAAAGGCGGCCACGGGACTACCGGTGTCCGGTTCGGCGTCGGCGGTCGTCGACAGGTGGACCTGGACTTCGGCCAGATCGAGCGGAGCGGCCTCGGCGTCCGTCCACGTTCCGGGCCAGGTCACGATGAGCCCGGACAGCGCGGACTCGACCACGGGCGGCGTGGGGGTGGGCGGCGGCGGCCCGTTGTGGGCGATGAAGCCGACGGTGCCGTCGTCCTGGAGGCCCATGCTGCCGCGAAGGGTGCCGTCCTGGTCGTAGACCTCGATCGCGCCGTCCTCGATGGACGAGTACGCCATGCGGGCGGTGCGAGTGGTGCGGGCCAGCTGCCGTTCCAGGACGGCGACGCGGGCGGCCAGGCGGGCGATGTCGCTGCTCACGCGGTGCCTCCCCCATAGGTGAAGCGGTCTGCGCGCTGGAGTTGGATGACGGCCTGCTCGGGGTCCTCGCCGGAGGCGGGCCTGATCTGCCAGCCGACGATGCGGGACCAGGCGTCGAACTCGGTCCACTGGTCGTGGACCCGGGCCCGTACGTCGTCGCCGATCTGCCAGGAACCGAAGCGGGCCGCGGGGTGGTCGCGGATGGTGATCTCGGTGACTTCGCCGATGACCTGGCGGGAGACGCGTTCCGTGCGGGCGCGTGCGGCCAGCCGGTCGTTCGCCTTCTCCTCCGGTACTTCGAGGAGGTGCTCCAGGCGCAGCCGACCGTCCCGTACGGCGTCGACGGCGCGGCGCCGGTTGCGGCCCTCGCCGGCTCCGAGCGCGATGACGACCTGGGCCAGGTTGTCGGCGTCGTACTCGACAGGGACCGACTTGACGACGTTCACGCCGGACTCGAAGTGGATGTCCGTGCGGCGGCGGCCGAGGCGGGGCCAGCCGATTCGGACGCGGCCCTGCGGCGTGCCGTTCTGCCAGGTGGCTTCTTCGGTCCACTCGGGGCCGCCTTCGACGGCGACCATGTCCGAGATGACGTCACCGAGCGATGGGGTGTCCCACCAGTCGATCCGGTAGGGGTCCTCCGGAGTCCCGATGGTGACCTTCGAGGTGGTGTCGTCGACCTGGATACCGATCTGGCCGTCCGGCGTCTCCTGGCAGTACGCCCACACGTCGCGGATGACCTTGCACGGGTCCGCGTAGGTGTAGGGGCCGCGTGTGTTGAGCTGGCCGTGGAGGTCGTAGCGCCGGAAGGGGTAGGAACCCCAGCCGGATGCCTCGATGTTGAGCTGCTGGCCCTGGGGGTCGGCTCGCCAGATCAGGCCGCCCCACAGCAGCCGCCCGTCACGCTCGACGTAGATCTTGGTGTTGCCGGGGTCGAGTTGGGAGCGGACGAGATGGGCCAGGCGAGGTTCGACTGCCCCGGTGAGGCTGCCGGTCGCGGACAGCGCGGGTCCGAAATCGACGCCGGTCAGGGGTAGGTCCCAGGCGAGGACCTTGTTGGTGAGTGCGTCGGCGGTGAGGTAGCGGTACGACGGCGATGCCATCGGGCGCGTCCTTGCTCTCCCCCGCGCCGTGATGGTGGCTACTGCTGTGGCCGGGTCAGATGACGTCCTCGGTGAACTCGACGTCCGCGATGATCGAGGTGGCGGAATCCACCGCCAGGTCCCCGGTCTCGCTCTTCGACATGTACGTCTGCACGTACAAGGTCTGGGTAGTTCCGCGAAGGCCGGCGGTCACCGTGATGTTGTCGGCGATGACGACCGTGCTGCGACGGGTGTTGTTGCCCTGGTCGTCGTCGATGGAAATGTCCTGGCCCAGCAGGGTGCCCAGGACGTGCTGCATCCGCGCGTACACGTCCGCGCGGGTCAGACGCAGTCCGGCGACGGTCGTGACGATCTTGACGTTGGTCGCCCAGGCGGGCACCGGGATGGACCACTTGGCGGCAGCTGGCCATATGTGCCATTTGTTGTCGGAGTACTTCAGTTCGCTGAGCGCCCCTGGGAAGGCGGTGTACAGCTTGCGCTCCCGGCGCGGGTTCGCGATGCCACGCAGGTCGACGATCAGTGCGTCGGTGACCGTGGCCGTGTTCGCCGGGAGATCGAGGCGGGCCAGCGGGATCGCCGTCATGCCGGACGGCACCGTCTTCGTTGTCGCGGAGACGCCGGAGACGACGTGGAAGTAGCCGATGTCGTCGGCTGCCGGGTCTCGGTTGCCCTCATACTCCGGATCTTCCACGCGGAGGCAGATGAGGTCGGAACGGGCCGCGGAGCCCGTGGGGGCGATCGGCACAATGGCGTCACCCACGTTGTACTGAGTGTAGGAGCCCTGCCCCCACGCGGCCCCTGTCACAACGGCCGAGCCGTCGCCGACACGGATGCCGGCGCCGGGAGTGGCCCACTGCCGGATCTTGAGATCGTTGCCTTCGGTCACGCCCTGGTTCCCGGATGCGAGATCGCGGACCATCATGCGGAAGGCGCGTGCGGGATGGGTGCCTCCGTGCGTCAGCATGGGCGGCTGGATCAGTGCCATTGTCGGGGCTCTCTCCTAAAGGGCGGTGAAGGCGTCGTGCCACGACACCGTGAGACGAGTGGAGTTGGTGTAGTCAGCGCCCGTCCACCGGACTTCGCTCGTCCCGCTTGCCGGGATCTGGAACAGGTCCAAACGGGATTCGGCAGACAGGGCGTACGCGGCGCTACCGCCGTTGCGTAGCACCCAGCGTGTCCCCGGCCGCGTGTCGATCTGGAGGGTGTCGCTCTCGCCGAGCGTCAACGCCAGGTCGAGGACACGGCCGGTTTCCGTGATCCAGATACGCGGATTCACGACCGGTCCTCTGATCGTCAGGGCAGGCCAGGCGGGCAGGTCACCGGCGTTGGTTGCCCAGCCCGGGCGCTCCTGAGGATTCGCCACGCCGGTCGTGATCGGCGCGGTCACCGGAGCGGTGAAGCCTGCCGCGCCGTGGCCCCGCGCGAGAGGTAGCGTGATCCGCTGCTCGACAACGTCGTGCCACTCGGGGGCCGTCGCGGTGAACTGCAGGGTGACCGGGATCCAGCCGTAGATGGCCTGCGCCATCGACACCACCTCAACCCGGCGGACCCTGCCATAGAGCTGCTTGGGATTGCTGCGGCCCGGCCACCACAGCCGCAGGGTCTGCAGGACGCCCGCGCTCTTCCGGGCGGCCGGGTCGGCGGCAGCCCGGTCGAGTGCGGCAAGCGCGTCGGCGGCGGCCTGTGGGCTGCCCGGTGTCCGAATGCCAGCCTCGATCGTCACTGTGCGGGAGCTGTAGTAGTCCACGCCGGGGAAGGAGCCGTCTTCCGTGGGCAACTCGACGTCCTGAGCGCGGACTTCGGGTGTACCAAGTCCGGTGATCTCGCCAATCGGGTACGGCGTCCCGGGGCCCATCAAGACGCCCGCGACCTCGACTTGCCACTCCTGGGTGATCGTGGCCATCAGATACGACCTCCTCTCTGGGCGTTGCGCAGCCGCCGCATGATCTCCGTGCCGACCCGGTCGGCTGCCTTGGCGTCGGCACCGCCGTTGACGGTTACTGGCATGGACCCGACGAGCGCGGCGGGCCGCTCCTGGCGGACGACGACGACTTGGATCGGGGCAGGCCGGGCGTCGACGAGTCGTACGAGTCCGCTGTCGCCCGCCGGGGTGAGCTGGTAGCCGAACCTGCTGGCCACGTCCGCTAAGACGGCCGTCGCCGATCGCCGCTTGTTCACCCCGAGCGGCAGGTACGCCTCCCCTCCGGTGGGAGGCTCGGCGAAGCGGATGATCCCGTTGTCGGTGGCGTAGAGGCCGGGACGGATACCGCCGTCCTCGTACGCGAGTTGCTTGTTGGCCTTGTCCAGGTCGGACAGGAAGCGCGTGGCTGTTTTCCCAAGCGCATCCTTGATACGGGTCCGGCCGAGCGTGGCGATCTCGATGATTCGGTCCTCGCCGAGTTCTGTCTTCTCGGCGACGTCGTGGATGCCGGTCTTGTTGGAGGTGATTGCGGAGATGATCGCCACGAGGTCCGGGAGATCGTCGTCGGGGATGGCCTTCGAGGCGGCCTTGGCCTCAGTGTTGGCCTTCTTGGCCTTACTCGGGGACTTGGCGGCTTCGGCAGCGACGTCCTCCGCATCCTTGTCTCCCTGCTCGGCGAGCATCGTCGCCAGGTCTCCGTAGCCCATGGCCGCGAGCTTGGAGAGATTCTTCTCGAACGCGGCCTGGTCCTTGACGGCCTGCTTGAGCTGGGCGGTGTAGTCGGACAGCGTGGCCCGTACGACCACGCCCAGTTCCTCCAGGTCCTTGGTCATCTCCGTGACGTACCTGGAGCTGCCGGTGGCCATCTTGTGCGTGAGCTCGACGCCGTCCTCACCCATGTCCTCCAGGGCGTCCGCAACGTCCTGGCCAGCGCGCCGGGCGACGGTGCCGAGGTCCTTACGCCACCGCTGGGCTCGCTTCACCGCCTTGTCGAGGTTCTTCTCGAAGAGCTTGAGATCGAAGACCTCGAGTTCCTTCCCGCCCTTCTTCACGGTGCGCATGGAGTCCGAGCGGATGGACGAGACGGAGATCAGCTCCGCCGAGCCGGAGGGGCTGTAGGACCAGCCGGTCAGCCCTCCGTCGGCGTGCCATTCGACGCCCCTGCCGCCCAGACGTCGTACGACTTCCTCGGTGATGGCGCGGGAGCGAGCGCGCTTGTTGTGGGCCAGGGGGACATAGGCCTCCCCACCTGTGGCTTCCTCCGCCCATACCCGCCAGGTTCCGGCCTTCGCGATCTGCGCCAAGTGGTCTTCTCGCCTGGCGGTGACACCTCCGTCTGCGAAGAACGACAGGATGCCTCCGTCCTTCCACTGCGGCTTGTTCGCCCACGGCAGGTCGGTGCCAGGCGCCACGCGCGGAATCACGGAGACCGACACGGGAGCTGGAGGAGTCACGGAGATCGCGATGCTCTTGGAGCCGGGGATGTTCGTGACGCTGATGCCGATCGCGTCCAGCTGTGTCTGCACCGCGGCCATGTCGCCCGACAGGAGTGCAGAGGTGAGCGCGCTCGCTGCTTTCGTGCCCTTGGACTGTGCCACCTGCCGGATCAGGTCGAGGGCGCCTGACCACTCGGCGTTCGCGTCCTTCCCGGCCTGGGAGAAGGCTGACACGACGTTCGCCAAGTCGGGCGCAGTGATCGGCACGTCGGCCCCCCAGATGCTCTTGAGGGAGTCCATTGCCCGCTCCGCATCGCCGGACAGCAACGCGTCCTGAAACGCGCCGGCGGCATCCTTCCCCTTCCTCTTGGCGACCTCTGCGAGGAGGCCCATGCCACGGTCGAACTCGCTGCGGGCGTCGCCCACGGACTTCTTCACAGCCTTGCGCAGGTCGACCATGGCCATCTGCTCAGTGACCTTCTGGAAGGCTGCCGGGTCGTTCCGCTCCGACGCCTTGGCCCAGGCGCGGCCGATCTCCTTGCCGTACTTCTCGGTGATCTCGGCGGTCTTCTGCAGGCCGAGCCGGTACGCCTCCGTGGACCGTTCCGCGTCCTCGGTCACGATGTCGCGCAATTCGTCGGCGACCTTCGTCTTGCCCTTCTTCAGCTGCCCGACGAGTTCGTTGAGCATCGGTGCGGCGTCCACGCCGAGTTCCGCGAAGTGGTCGGCGAGGTCGTCGTAGCCGAACACCGCGAGTTCGGACAGGTTTCCCTGGAAGTCGCGTTGCGCCTGGAGCTGCTTGTGCAGCTCCTTCATGTAGTCGGACAGCTGCACCTTGGCGGTGTCGGCGTCCTTTCCGGCTTTGCGCATCGCCTCGGCCGCGGCGGTCTGTGCGTCCCTGAAGGCTCGGGACGGGTCGACGGCGGCACCGACGGCCTCGGCGAGTGCTTTCATCTCGTCGGTGATCTCGGGCGCACCTGTGCGGTCGATGTCCGCGAGGGAGAACAGGTCGAAGATGCCGCCGCTGGACTTGGCCTGCTGCTTGATCTTCGCTTCGACGATCGCCTTCTGCTGGGCGATCTCCGCTTCCTTCTTGACCGCCTCGGACCACATCTTGTGGCGCTCTGTGAGGGTCTTCTCCGCCTCGGAGTACTGGGTGATGCTCTCGTAGTCGCCAGGTTCCTCACCGGCTTTGGCCTTGCGGGCGTACTCGTAGGAGTCCTGCTGAAGGCGGCTCTGGAGGGTGGCGAGCTTCGCCCCGCCGGAGGTGATCGCGTCGATGGCCTCCGTCGTGCCGATGCCGACCTTCTCGAGATCCTTCAGGGCTCCGTCGGCGGTCAGCTGGTCGTAGAGCTTGTTGATGCTGGCGCCGGTCGTCGTCTCCTCGCGTTCCTGCTGCAAGGCTTGGACCAGCTCGTTGGTGGCGTCCTTCGCCTTCTGCTTGGAGGCGGTGTAGGCGGCGTACCCGGCGATGCCGAGGGTGAGGACGGCGGCGAGACCGGTGACCGCGAGGCTGGTGCCGGCCAGCACGGCAGGCATCACAGCGCCTCCGGCCTGGGTGGCGGCCAGGGCGGTACGGAACGCGGCAATCTGTACGGTGACCTTCGTGTAGGCAGCTCGGAGCAGGAGCAGTCCCGCAATGGACGCGGCGACCATCGCGAGGACGGACTTCATCGGTCCGGGGAGGTCCTCGATGGTGCCGACGAAGGTGCGGACGGCGGACCCGACGGTCATCAGTACCGGCAGCAGGGCTCGGCCGACATCGATGGCGAGGGCGCGGGCTTGGTTGGAGGCCAGCTGCCACTGGCCGGTGACGGTGCCGGTCTGGAGGGCGTACGCCTTCTGCGTGGCTTCGGCGCGCGCCACTTCGTTGGCAATGCCTGCGTAGGTATTGGCGTAGTTCTGTCCTCCGGCGGAGGCCAAGGCAAGAGCGGCACGTGTGGCGCGGATGTCCTTCCACATGTTCGAGATGCCCTCGGCGGTGTTTCCCGCCGCCCCGTTGAGCTTGCTGACGACCACGTACAGGCCGTCCTGTTCGACGGCGGAGGCGGCCGACTCGTAGCCCAGGTCCTTGACGGCCTGCTTGAGGTCCTGCGTCGGCTTCATGACGCGGGTGAGGAGCATGTTCAGTGCGGTCACGGCTTCGGCCGCGGGGATGCCGGTGAGGGTGATCGCGGCGAGCGCGGCACTCATGTCGTCGAACTCGACGCCGGCCGCCGCAGCCATCGGTACGACGTCGCCGAGTTGCTGCGCGAGTTCCTCGAAGGAGATGACGCCGTAGTTGACGGTCTGGAACATCACGTCCATGACGTCGCTGGCGTCGGACGCCGACAATCCGTACGCGTTCAGCACTCCGAGTAGCGCGCGGGCCGAGGTCTCCGACGTGGTCAGGCCCGCTGCCGCACCCTGAGCCGCGACCTCAAGGATCTGCATGGCGTCCGCGCCGTCGAAGCCGGACGAGACGATCTGATACAGGCCGTCGGCGAGCTGGTCGGCGGTCTGCGGCAGGCGGGTGGACAGCTCGACGATCTGATCGGTAAAGGCCCCGACGTTCTCGGACGTGATCTGTTGCGAGATCGTCAGCACGTTGGCCATCGCCCGCTCCAGCGAGATCGCCTGAGCCACTCCGACGCCGAGTGCGGCACCGATGAGCAGACCGTTCTTGGCGGTCCGCGCAGCCTGGGCGGTCCGTGCGGCGGCCAACTGGGCCTCGGCCCGTGCGACTTGCTGTGACTGTCGCTGCGCGTTGCGTGCGGCCGTGGTCTGTGCCTCGTCCCGCATCCGCACTGCGGACACGGCACGGGCATCGGCCGATGCCGCGAGACCAGTGGCGCGCGTCGCTGTGGCCTGGGCCGCAGCCGCGCGCCGTTGGGCTTCGGCGTGCTCCTGGGCGGCGCGGGCGGCGGCCGTCTGAGCCGCAGCGGCGGTACGCGCTGCGGCTGCGGCCCCGGTGCCGGCCGTGGCCTGGGCTCGGGCGTTCATCGTCTGGGCCAGGGCCTGCGCCCGTGCGGCTCGCTCTCCCGTCGCCGCCACCGCAGCCTGTTCCGCTGCCGTACGACGAGCCGCTGTCGCTGCCACCGCCTGTGCACGACCAGCGCGTTCCTGGAGCAGGGTGGTCCGCTGCACAGCCTGAGCTACCTGCGCCTGAGAGCGGACCATCTGCGCCGACGCGGCTGCTTGAGCGCGGGCCAGATTGTCACCAGCCACGCGCACCTGGTTCAGCCGGGCGGCCGTTCCATCCAACTGGCCGTCGAACGCGCGGAGTTGGGTAGCTCCCTGCCGCAGACCGGTTGACAGCCCGCCGGTTGAGGCGAGCAGGTTGACGTACAGGGTGTAGGCACCGGCCACGTCAGGATGCCTCTCTGGGCCTCAGCCCGATCTTGAGCCCCCGCGCATCTGGTCCATCAGGAATGTGTTCGCGCTCCATCTCGATGACCTCGCAGCCCACGCAGCGGTAGGGCTCGGCCACGTACGCGAAGCGGTCGCCGTCCTGGCTCTCGTCCCACTCCGCCGCCCGGGTCCCGCAGGTCTCGCAGACGCTGCGTTGGTATGCGTGGTAGGCCATCGCCTTCGCCCGGTCCAAAGCTGTCCACCGGCCGTCCCCCGCACCCGCGAACTGCGAGTGCGGGAGTCCGTGGGCGTGACACAGCTCCATCTCGGCCCTGAATTGGGCGTCGGCGATCAGCCTTTTCCCAGGTCGGCCCTCATGGTCTGGTTGACCAGCAGCGCCGCCGTGAACAGGGCCTTGGCGTCCGCGTCGCTCCAGCTGTCGAGGAGTTCCTGCGCCTCCGTCTCGCTCATGCCGTCCACCGAGGAGGCCGAGACGAGAGCGGCGGGGAAGGTCTCGACGTTGTATTCCCGGCCGAGATCCGCCTGCTCCTCCGTGGGGGCATGCTCACGAAGCAGTTGCTCCCAGGCGGGTCGCGGCAGAGCCCGGAAGGTGAGCGTGAGGGTCCCGGCTGCCAGGGCTCGCCGGGCCTCGTCCAGCGCGGCCTGGGCGACCAGCACCTCCGGCTGCGCGAGCGCCCAGGTCTCGCGCTCGTCGGCTGGTACCTCCATCTCGGAGGCGCGACCAACGGCGCTGGTGCGGGCCTTGGCCATGCCCAGCGCCGCATCGGTCACGCGCTGCTTCAGGTCCTGGTCGTCGAGGAAGGACACGGCGCGCTCGGGAAGGCGACGGGCCCGCAGGCGGGCCATCTTGGCCGCCCAGTGCGGATCGCGGGCAACGGCATCGGCCGGCGGTTCAACGAAGGTCGTAGTCATGCAGCACCCCCGCCGATCACGCCGCGGCCGGGACGGCTACGTCCTGGACGGGCTTGCCGGTCACGTTGAAGCTGACCTTGAACTTCGCCGGTTCGGAGGCGGTTGTGTACGTGCTCGACCGGGATCCGACGCGCACCGGGAAGATGTCCATGGACTGCGACGCCGGGATGTCGCCCTTGCGGAGGATGACCACGTAGCCCTCGGTCCCCTTGGCGAGGAGCGTCTCCAGGGCGTTGTCGACCTTGTCCTCGTAGAAGGTGAGGCTGGAGTTGTCGGCCTTGTCCTCACCGGGGATGTTGCCGGTGAACTCGGTGGCCAAGTCCGGGGTGTCGATGGGGGTGTTCTCGACGGCGAAGCCCTCGATGTCGCTGATGGCCGGGGTCAGGTCGGTCCCGTTGGTGCCGCCGAGCTCCGGACGGATCGGGATCAGTTCCTTCGAGACGATGTTCTTCAGGAAGAAGAACTTCGTGGTGCCGCGACGGGTGAACCGCTGCTGTGACACTGATTCTCGCTCTCCGGGAACCGGTGGTCCGGAGCGCGCACACGCCGGGCCGGTCCCCATGAAGGGGGAATCGGCCCGTGCCTGGTGGCCGGGCGTCCGCGAGATACCTCCGCGGTGAGGTAGCTGCTACGTCAGGACCCGAGAGTGGTCACAGTAAGGACGTACCGCTGCACATAACTGTATACGCCACCGCTGACGGACATCCCTTCCTCCTTGTCCAGCTCACGGTCGATCACGACGTAGCCGGTGATGGTGATGGTGTTGACGTAGGCCCCGCTCAAGCGCGCGAGGAGCGCGGTGCGGACCTTGTCGGCCATCCACTCGACCTGTTCGGCGGTTGAGGCGACCGAGGTGACCTGGACGAGCACGCGGGCGTCAGCGTCGCCGTCGCCGTAGGGCGGTCCGCTCGTCGTCACGCCCAGCGGGTAGAGGACGCTGTAGGGGATCGTGGCGCCGGTGGGCGTACTTGATGCTGTGGGGGCGGTCCCGTACCCGCAGCTTCGGGCGGTTGCTGTGGCCAGTGTCTTCTGGATCGCGAGGGACACTTCTCTGCCGGAGACGGGCACTACTCCTCCTCTTCTCAGTGGACGTTAAGTCCGTTTCTCGTAGCGACCTCGTCCGGGTTGGGTGAGGAAGCCTTGTCGGACGAGGCGTCCGAGGCGGCTGCGGGTGA
>NZ_JBITCT010000105.1:0-13799 GCF_044453465.1 Streptomyces sp. NPDC051677 | reverse complement strand
CACCCCCCAGGTCATGCCTTCGACAGGGGGACACAGTCATGCCGGGCCCGGAGGCCAGCGGCCCCGTTGCAGGACCGCGAAGAACATAACGGGGGGGCTGTCCGCGGGCACTCACCGGGGCACGCGCAACCGCCCCGGCTGTGCCCACCTGGGGCGTCGACCGCGGGCACTCACCGGGGCACGCGAAACGGACCCGGCTGTACCCACCTGGGGGGCTGTCCGCGGGCACCCAACGGGGCACCGACCTCGCGCCCTTACCCGGGGCACCGACCCCGCGGCACCGCCCGGGGCACCGACCCCGGGGACCGACCCAGCGCCCCACCCCGGGGACCGACCCCGCGCCCCCACCCCGCCGCACGACCGCCCGCCCCGAAACCCGGTGCCTCCACTCCGTCCCCCGGTGACAATGAACAGGTGCGGTACAGAATCCTGGGCGTCACCCAGACAGAGGACGACCAGGGCAACGTCGTACCCATCCCCGGCCCCCGCCTCCGCACCCTTCTCACCGCCCTGGCCCTCCGCCCAGGCCGCCCCACCGCCCCGGAAACCCTCATCGACGAGGTCTGGGCCGACACCCCGCCGCAGGACGCCACCGCCGCCCTCCAGGCCCTGATCGGCCGTCTCCGCCGTGCCGTCGGCAAAGACACCGTCACCTCCGCCCCGGAGGGATACCGCCTTGCCGCGATCGAGGACGACGTGGACCTCTTCGTCTTCGAGCGGCTCGTACGCCAGGGCGCCGAGGTCCTGCGGCAGGGCGACGCCTCCTCCGCCGCCCGCACCCTCGACGCCGCCCTCGCCCTGTGGCGCGGCCCCGCCCTCGCCGACCTCCCCGACCGCACCGCGGCCGCCCGCCCCGAGGCCCTCCACCTGGAAGCCACCCGCGCCCGCGCCGAGGCGGACCTCCTTCTGGGCCGCGCCCGCGAGGCCGTCCCGCGGCTGACGGAACTGACCGCCGCGCACCCCTACGACGAGCCGCTGCACGCCCTCCTCATCGTCGCCCTGCGCGACACCGGCCGCGACGCCGACGCCCTCGCCGCGTACGAGACCGCCCGCCGCACCCTCGCCGACGGCCTCGGCGCCGACCCGGGCCCCCACCTGCGCGCCCTGCACACCGAACTCCTGCACCGCCCGGCACCGACCCACCCCCCAGCCTCCCGCACCCCCCTCGCCCCCCTCGCGCCCTTCCAACTTCCCGAACGCACCGGCAACATCCGTCCGCGGCTTACCTCTTTCGTGGGCCGGGAACCCGAGCTCGCCGCCATCCGTTCCGAATTGCACAGGGCCCGTCTCGTCACGCTCACCGGACCGGGCGGCTCCGGAAAGACCCGTCTCGCCGAGGAAGCCGCCGCCGGGCTCCCGCAGGCGTGGCTGGCCGAGCTGGCGCCGCTCGACCGGCCGGAGGCGGTGCCGGGCGCGGTGGTCAGTGCCCTCGGTCTGCGCGAGACCGTCCTGTTGACCACCGAACTGGCGACCCCGCAGGACGACCCGGTCGCCCTGCTCGTCGAGTACTGCGCGTCGCGCAGCCAACTCCTGATCCTTGACAACTGCGAACATGTCATCGGCGCGGCTGCCGCCCTCGCCGAGACCCTCCTCACCCGCTGCCCCGGGCTCACGATCCTCGCCACCAGCCGTGAACCCCTGGGCGTCCCCGGTGAGTCGGTGCGCCCGGTCGAGCCCCTCCTCCCCGACCAGGCGCACCGCCTCTTCACCGACCGCGCGGCCGCCGCCCGCCCCGACGCTGTCGCCGCGCTGCAAGACCGGGACCAGGAGGCGATCGCGGAGATCTGCCGCCGGCTGGACGGGCTGCCGCTCGCCATCGAGCTGGCCGCCGCCCGTCTCCGGCTGCTCACCCCGCGCCAGATCGCCGACCGCCTCGACGACCGCTTCCGCCTCCTCACCTCGGGCAGCCGCACGGTCCTGCCCCGCCAGCAGACCCTGCGGGCCGTCGTCGACTGGTCCTGGGACCTGCTCGACGAACCCGAGCGCACACTGCTGCGCGAGCTGTCCGTGTTCGCGGGCGGCTGGGACCTGGAGGCGGCGGAGGCCGTGTGCACCGGCCCCGTCGCGGACCTCGTGGGAGCGCTCGTCGACAAGTCCCTGGTCGTGGCGGCCCCAGGCGAGAACGGCGGCGGTGACGGCATGCGCTACCGCATGCTGGAGACCATCCACGAGTACGCCACCGAACGCGCCGCCGAGTCCCCGCAGTCCCGCGCGGCGGCCGAACGGCGACACCGCGCGTGGGTGCGCGCGTTCGTCGAGCGAGCCGATCCCCTGCTGCGCTCCGCCGAGCAACTCCCCTGGATCTCCCGCCTGGAGACCGAGGTGGACAACATCCGCGTGGGCCTCCATCGCGCGCTCATGGCAGGCGACGAGGAGGAGGCCGCCGCCCTCTGCCTCGCCGCGGGCTGGTTCTGGTGGCTGCGCAACCACCGTCACGAGGGCGCCGAGTGGACCGACCGCACCCTGCGCCTGGGCGCGGTCCTGGACACGCTCCAGCCCTCCCGGACGGACAACGCTTCGGCCGGCGCCCCCGCTCCCGCCCTCGACCCTGCTGCCACCCTCACCTGCCGCTCCCTCACCGTCCCCGCCGACCTCACCGCCCGCATGGCCGCCGTCGACCCCGTCGAAGCCTTCCTCGAAACGACTCCACCCGCGCCCGGGGCGGACGGCCACAGCCGGTACCGGCAGCGCATGAACCTGCGGATGCTGCACCTGTTCCTGTTGTCGGAGTCCGAGCCGAAGGACGTCGGGGCGGACTCGCGCTACCGGGAATACCTCGTCCGCCTGCGCGCCGACTACGAGCCGGGCGGCCCACAGGCGGCCCTGATGCCCGGCCTGATCTGGCCGCTGACGGCCTTCCAGATGCGCGACACCGTGGACGTCCGGAGCATCCTGGACGCGGCCGTCGCCAACTGCCGTGCCTACGGCGGCGACTGGGAGCTCGGCTGCACCCTGATGTTCCGCACGCACACGGTCGTCGACTCGCCCGGCGGACTGCACGGCGTCGACGACGACCTGGCGGAGCTGCGGACGCTCAGCCTGCGCGTCGGCGACCGCTGGATGCGGGCGCAGGTGTGCAGCGCGGCCGGCGAGGCGGAGATGGCGCGCAGCCGCTTCGCGGAGGCGGAGCGCGAGTACCGCGAGGCGCTGCGGCTCGCCTACGAGGTCGGGGCGTACACGGAGTCGCCGTTCCTCATCGCCCGGCTCGCGGAGATCGCCTACCGCTCGGGCGACGTCGACGGCGCCCTCGCCGCACTGGACGAGGCGGACAACGCCGCCGACCGCCACGGCGTGCCGGACGTCCGGGCGTTCGTCCTGCTGCTGCGCGCCCACATCGCGCTGTACGAGGGGCAGGTCACCCATGCGCGCGAGCTCTGCGACCGGGCCCATGCGGCGGCCGGGAAGGGCACACCGCCACCCCAGTTCGCGGCTGCGCTGAGACTGCTGGACGCGGACCTCACGGCCGCCGAGTCCGGCCCCGAGCACGGTCTGCCGAGGCTCGCCGACACGCTGCGCCGGGCGGTGGCCGACGGGTGCGCCGAGGCGGTTACCTCGTTGATCGTGGACGGCGGGGCGGACCTGCTGGCCCGCCTCGGGGACCTCCCGCGCGCGGCCCGACTCCTCGCGGCCGCCGACGCTCTGCGCGGCCCCCACCCGCGCCCCACCCCGGAGCACACCCGGGCCGAGCGGGCCGAGGCCGCGATCCGCGAGGTCCTGGGCGCCGAGCGCTACGTGGCCGAGCGCACCCGCGGCACGTCCATGACGGTGACCGACGCCCTCCACGAGCTCACCCAAGCCGCGCGCGACCACCCCGCCCCGCCGCCGCCGGACACAGCGGGCACGGCGGCCCTGTAGTGCGCTACGAGCACGTGAACGTGGACTCGGCCCAGTCCGCGAGCGCCACCGTGTCGAAGGTGCTGTGCGGCTCGACCACCAGGCGCACGGTCGCGCGGCCGGTGAGGTTCACATGGACGGGCACGGCCGGGTCGCCGCCCTTGATCACCCCGGACGACCAGAGCCGGGCGCCGTCGCCGTAGACGGAGAAGGAGACCTTGCCGAGCTTCATCGTCAGGTCGTCGACGCCGACGAGCGCGTCGTAGGAGGCACACTCCCGGTTGAGGTCGACGGTCACGGAGGAGTCGCCGTGCACGGTCACCCCGAGCCCGTACTGCCGGTCCCCGATGGACAGCCCGCCGTAGCGCTGCCACACCCAGCTGCTGCCGCCGAGCCGGATCTCGGGCCCGGTCCCGTCGCCGGAGACGTCGAAGGACAGCTCGCTCAGCCGGTAGACGACCGGCGCGGGCGGCGGAGGCGTGGGTGTGGGGGTCGGGGTGGGCGTCGGCGTCGGCGTCGGCGTCGGGGTGAGGATGCGGGCGGGCGGCGGTGTGGGAGTCGGCGTCGGGGTGGGCGTAGGCCTGGGGCTCGGGGCCGGCGTAGGGGCCGCCGCCGGGACGATCGCCGGAGGGTCCGGCTCGCGCTCCTGTGCCGGCGTCGGGGTGGGGGTCGGCTCCTGCGGCCGTGCGACCGGCACCGGTGCGGACGCCGGGGGCTTGGCCTCGGGGTGCTTGGCAGGACTGCCGTTGCCGACGAGCGCGAGGGCCACGGCGGCGGCCGCCACCGCGACCACACCGGCGGCGATGCCGGCCTTCACCGGCGCGCCCAGCCCCTCCGAGGCCAGCGCACCGCTCCCGGCGCCCGTCCCGCCCGAGGAGCCGCTCGCCGCGGCGGCCGCGCCCGCAGCGCCCGCCCCGGCGCTCCCGGCGATGAGCGCGACCGCCTTGGCGTACCCGGCGGCGCCGAACCAGCCGATGACCGCGACCGGCACGACGGCGGGGATGCTGCTGGCGACCTCCTCGATCTGCAGGGCGGCCAGCCGGCACTTGGCGCACTCCTCCAGATGCTTGCGCAGCCCTCGTTCCGCGCGGGTGCGCAGCCGGCGGCGGGCGTAGGTGCCGAGCTGGTCGGCGTAGCGGGCGCACTCCTCGTCGCTGGTGAGGGTGGCGCTGACATGGGCCTGGAGATAGGCCTGCTTGAGGCCCTCGCGGGCGCGGCTGGCGAGCACGCGCGTGCCGTTGGCGTCGAGGCCGAAGAGCGTGGCGACCTCGCTCGGCGACTCGTCCTCGACCTCGGTGTGCCACAGCACCGCCTGCCAGCGCTCGGGCAGCGAGCGGAAGGCCTGCATGGCCATGGACTGCTCGGCCTCGTGCATCGCGTGCACGTCGGCGCCCAGGTCCAGGCCCGCTCCGAAGGAGCCGATGGACGCGGTGTCGTCGGCGACGTCGGAGGAGCGGGCGGACTGTGCGGCGAACACCGCGAAGTCGTCGACGAGTTGCTCTCGCTTCGCCGATCGCGTCCAGCCCGCGGCGACGCGGCGGACGGAGGTGAGGAGGTAGGCGCGGACGGCGTACTCGGGTCCGGAGCCGCCGCGCACCGCCTGGAGCATGCGGGCGAAGACCTCGGCGGTGAGGTCGTCGGCGGTGTGCGCGTCCCGGCAGCAGGTGCGGGCGTAGCGGCGCACGGCGTCGGCGTGACGCCGGTACAGCTCCTCGTACGCCGAGTCGTCGCCCGAGCGCATCCGGTCGATCAGATCGGTGTCGGCCGGCGGCAGGTTTCGCGGCGGCGGCAGGATGCCCTCGGTCCGTCCTTCGCGCTGTGTCGGGACAGTGCTCTCCGTCGGGGCGGCGGGCGGAGTGGGCGCCGGGCCGCTCGCGCGTCCGCCCTGGCTCGGCACCTGGGGTGAACCGAGTGACTCGTCCCGACCGTCAACGCTCATCGCGGAAAGCCCCCGCCGCCTGCCCTACCAGTCCCGACCACCGAGTCAGAGTGCCATATTGGCTTTTGGTCAGAACCCCGTGGGACGGCCCTGCCACTCGTCCGTGGGGACTTGTCGCAATCCAGTACTAGGTTTCACCCGAACGGGGAAGGTTCAACTCTCGTGCGTCGGGCAGGAGTTGAGAAGCGCGCCCCAAATGCCCCATATGTCCAACAGGGCGGACAAGGGTGGTGAGGGTCGGGGTGAGGGCCCGCATGGCACCCCCACCCCCTGTCACCCTTACGAGTCAAGAGAACCCTGACTCCAGAGGACCCTGACTCCAGAGGACCCCGACTTCAGAGAACTGGACTCCAGAGAGCCGACTCAAGCAGACCGCGACCGCAGACCCTCCAGCAGGATGTCCAGCAGCCGCGCCGAGGCCGCCGCCTGCTGGGCCGGGTCCGGCAACGAAGGCGCCGCCGTCGCGATGACCAGCAGCACGTCCGACACCGACACGTCGGCGCGCAGTTCGCCCGCCTCCCGCGCCCGCTCCACGAGCCGGCCCACGACCTCGAGCAGCGCCGCCGCCCCGGCGTCGTCGACGGCGGCCGTACTGCCGTCGTCAGCGACGAGCCGCAGCTCGCCACCGCCCGACTGGGTCCGCTGCTGCGGCACCCGCGCCCCGTCGGCCGACGCAGTCTCGACGCCGTCCTCGGAGACCCCGACGCGCAGCACCTGCGGCGGCAGCAGCCGCCCCGCGCCGGACGCCACGGACGTCCGCAGGAAGCGCGACAGCGCCGACCACGGCTCGTCCTCCTGGCCGAGCGCAGCCCGCGCCTGGTCGGTCAGCCGGGAGGTCTCCTCCTCGGCTATCCGCCGCACCAGGACGTCCTTGCTCGGGAACCGCCGGTACACCGTGCCGACGCCGACCCGCGCGCGCCGCGCCACGTCCTCCATCGGCGCGCCGTACCCCAGCTCGCCGAACACCTCGCGCGCCGCCCGCAGTACGTGCTCAAGATTGCGCTGTGCATCCACGCGAAGCGGCGCTGACCGCGCGCCGTCCCCGCGTCCGTTTCCCATCGCCGCACCGACCGCACCGACCGTGCCGCCGGATGCGAGGGCTGGTGCGGACGACCAATGCGAGTTCTGAATGTGCATGAATGATCCCCCGGTAATGACGTCTCCCCCCGGAGACTCTCCCCGCCATCGAAAGCCGGGATGCGGAACAGGGGACGGCCACCCCGGGCCCGCCCGTCGCAGACCCGCAGAGCGCTTCCCCCTGACACCCCGTCGACTCACGAACATAGTTGAGAGGGAGTCAATTCAGAAGGGGCAGGTTCCGCACGGAGCGCCCCCCGATCGGAGTACGGGTCGTATACGTCCCGATTGCACCCCTTCCCGCACCCCGGCGCACACCCGCTGACCTGCACTCCTGCCCGGTACTTCGGTGTTTCGGCCAACCCCGCGCCCGCCCGACTCGCGGTCACACAAATTGTCGAGGCTGTGGACAAACTCCAGCGACGGGTGCGTCATGGGATGGTGAAGGAACGTGCGCGCATTCTCGTTGTCGGCGGTGGCTACGTCGGGATGTACACGGCCCTGCGGCTCCAGCAGAAGCTGAAACGGGAACTCGGCAGGGGCGAAGCCGAGATCACGGTCGTCACACCCGACCCGTACATGACCTACCAGCCCTTCCTCCCCGAGGCCGCAGCGGGCGCCATCTCCCCCCGGCACGTCGTCGTGCCCCTGCGCCGCGTCCTGCCGCACTGCCGGGTCCTCGTCGGCGAGGTCACCGCCGTCGACCACGCCAAACGCACTGCCACCCTCACCACCCTCGCCACCGACGAGGAGGGGACCGGCCCCCAGCAGCTGCCGTACGACGAACTCGTCCTCGCACCCGGCTCGATCTCCCGCACGCTGCCCATCCCGGGGCTCGCCGACTACGCCATCGGATTCAAGTCCGTCGAGGAGGCCATCGGGCTGCGCAACCACGTCATCGAACAGATGGACATCGCCTCCTCCACCCGCGACCCCGCGATCCGCGACGCCGCCCTCACCTTCGTCTTCGTCGGCGGTGGCTTCGCGGGCGTCGAGGCGCTCGGCGAGCTGGAGGACATGGCCCGCTACACCACGCGCTACTACCACAACGTCAAGCCCGAGGACATGAAGTGGATCCTCGTCGAGGCCTCCGACCGGGTCCTGCCCGAGGTCGGCGCCGACATGGGCCGCTACACCGTCACTGAGCTGCGCCGCCGCAACATCGACGTCCGCCTGAACACCCGGCTGGACTCCTGCGCCGACCGCGTCGCCGTCCTCAGCGACGGCGCCCGCTTCCCGACCCGGACGGTCGTGTGGACCGCCGGCGTCAAACCCCACCCGCTCCTCGCCGCCACCGACCTCCCGCTCACCGAACGAGGTCGGCTGAAATGCACCCCCGAGCTCACCATCGACGGCGCCACGCACGCGTGGGCGGCCGGAGACGCCGCGGCCGTCCCCGACGTCACGGCGGGCGAGCCCGGCATGGAGACCGCCCCCAACGCCCAGCACGCCGTCCGCCAGGCCAGGGTCCTCGCCGACAACATCGCGCACTCCCTGCGCGGCGAGCCTCTGGAGACATACGCGCACAAGTACGTCGGCTCGGTCGCCTCGCTCGGCCTCCACAAGGGCGTCGCCCACGTCTACGGGCGCAAGCTCAAGGGCTACCCGGCCTGGTTCATGCACCGCGCGTACCACCTCAGCCGCGTGCCCACCTTCAACCGCAAGGCACGCGTGCTCGCCGAATGGACCCTCTCAGGGCTCTTCAAACGAGAGATCGTCTCCCTCGGATCCCTCGAACATCCCCGCGCGGAGTTCGAACTGGCTGCCGGTGGAAAGCCTTCTGACGAGTCTTCCGGCGACCCGAAGGGGTCGTCCTGACCGATCCAGGAACTCCACCGGCCGCCCCCACGTCTGACGATTGTCGGCCCGGACGGCGGCCACACTGCCAGACTGCTCCCTGCTCATAGCCCCCCGAACCCACGAGGCTGTTCCCCCGTGCTCCACCTCCCGGGCGCTGTAACACTGCGCGGCCACCGCCGCGCGGCCCCCGCAGCCCAGGCCGGGCCCGGAGCCGGCCGACGACGACTACACGAGGCAAGGATTCGTGAACTTCACGCGCTGGAGCGCCCGGCTCCCCGGAACGCAGCGCCGCGCCGCCGCGCGAGCCGAGCACCCGGTCACCACCACGGACCGGCGGAGCGAAGGCTCCGTACCCGCGGCCCGCGCCGAACAACTCACCGACGAGCCGCCCCCCGTGCCCGCCGTCGACGAACTCCCGGTCCGTGAGGTCCTCGACCGCGTCCCGGCGCTCGTCGCCCTCGTCCACGGCCCCGACCACCGCCTCGCCTACGTCAACGACGCCTACACGGCGGCCTTCGGCGCCCGCCCCTGCGGCGAACCCGCCGCCGAGGCCCTGCCCGAACTCCGCGACCTCGGCCTCATGCCCCTCCTCGACCAGGCCCTGCGCAGCGGCAAGCCCCGCACCCTGAAGTCCCGCAAGGCCCCCGACGGCCGCCACTACACGTTCACCTGCACCCCGGCCGCCGAGGACAACGGCAAGGGCACCGTCCTGATCTTCGCCACCGACGTCACCGACCACGCCGAGGCCGCCGAACGCCTCAGAGCCAGCGAACGCCGCCAGCGCGAGACCGCCGTCACCCTCCAGCGCTCCCTCCTCCCCCAGGAGCTCGAAGAGCCCGACGACCTGCGGATCGCCGCCACCTACCAGCCCGGCGGCACCGAGGCCGCCGTCGGCGGCGACTGGTACGACGTCATCACCCTCGGCGGCGGCCGCACGGCGCTGGTCATCGGCGACGTGATGGGCCGCGGCGTCCGCGCGGCAGCGGTCATGGGCCAGCTCCGCACGGCCGTCCGCGCGTACGCCCGCCTCGACCTGCCCCCGCACGAGGTCCTCCAGCTCCTCGACGGCCTCGCCACGGAGATCGACGCCAACCAGATCGCCACCTGCGTCTACGCCATCCACGACCCGAACGAGGGCCGGCTGGTGTACGCCTCCGCAGGCCACCTGCCCATCCTGGTCCGCGACGAGAGCGGCACCGTCCATCGTGCCGACGAGCCCACCGGCCCGCCCCTGGGCACCGGCGGCTGGATGCACGCCTCCGGCTCGATCCCCCTCGGCCCCGGCTCGACGGCCGTCCTCTACACGGACGGCCTGGTCGAACGCAGGAACGAAGATCTGGACGAGGGCATCGCCTCCCTTGCGCGCGCCCTGTCCGGCGCCACCGGCACCCCCCAGGTCGTCTGCGACCGCCTGGTCCGCTCGGCCGGCGTCACCGCCGACCACGACGACGACGTCGCCGTCCTCGTCCTCCAGCATCCCGCCCGCACCGGCCCCGACAGCGAGCTGTTCCGCAACGCGGCCCTGGAGCTCCTCGGCGGCGTCGAAGCGGCCCCACGCGCGCGTGCCTTCGCCTCCGGCGTCCTCACCAGCTGGCGCTTCCCGGCCGACCTGCACGACCTCGGCGTCCTCGCCGCCAGCGAACTCGTCGCCAACTCCCTCCAGCACGGCACCCCGCCCATGCGGCTACGGCTGCGCCGCACCGACCGCCGCCTGATCATCGAGGTCACCGACGGCGACGACCACCTCCCGCGCCGCCGCCGCGCGGAACCGGGCGACGAGTCCGGCCGCGGCATCGCCATCGTCGCCACGATCGCCTCCAACTGGGGCAGCAGACGCACCCCGGGCGGCGGGAAGGCGGTGTGGTGCGAGTTCGTCCTGCCGAAGCCGACCGAATGAGATCCGCTGGCACTGACTGGCACCGACTGGCGTCGACCGAGATGAGGCCGAGAGGGGACCAGAACACCCGTTCCCTCGCGCGCGGCACCTAGGCGAACCCGCCCCCCGGTGCTAGTAGCTCCCCATGGCAGACGCAACGGGCTTTCACCTCAAGGGAAGCGCCCCCGAGCGCTACGAACACTACGTCGCGCCCCTCATGGCGCCCTTCGTCACCGCACTCGTGGACGCCGCGGACCTCTACCCCGGCGCCACCGTCCTCGACCTCGCCTGCGGCACCGGCTTCGCGGCCCGTGCCGCAGCCGCCCAGGCGGGCCCCACCGGCCGGGTCGCCGGCGCGGACCTCAGCGAGGGCATGCTCAAGATCGCCGAAGCGTGCCACCCCCGCCTCTACCCGGACATCGAGTTCACCCCCGCCCCCGCCGACGACCTCCCCTACCCCGACGCGACCTTCGACGCCGTCCTCTGCCAGCAGGGCGCCCAGTTCTTCCCCGATCTCGACGCGGCACTGCGCGAAACAGCCCGTGTCACCCGCCCCGCAGGCCGCTTCGCCGCCACGGTCTGGTCCCACCTGGACGACTCCCCGTACTTCGTGGCCCAGCGGCGCGCGGTCGAGCAGTACGACACCCCGGAGGCGGCCGCGGGCTTCAGAGCGGCCTTCGCCACCGCGGACCGCCTGACCGCCGCCCTCGCCCGCGCGGGGTTCCGCGACACGACCAGCCGCCGCCTGACCTTCACGATCACCCTCCCCCCTCTGGAGGACTACGTCCGCGGCCACCTCTCCTCGATCCCCTGGGGACGGACGATCGCCGACACCCTCGGCGAACAAGCCCTCACCGAAGCCGCCGCCACGATCCGCACCCACCTCCCCGAGGACACGACGACCTTCCCCTTCACGGCAACCCTGGTGACAGCGGTCCGCTGACCACACGAGCTGAGCACGCAAAAGGCGGCCGTCGTCCCAAGAACGACGGCCGCCTCCAGCCCGGACCTCAGGCCTCGGCGCCCACCGGCTCCACAGCGGCCCCACCCCGCGCGACCACCCGCTTGCGCACCAGCCACGGCTGATCCTGGACGGCGGTCAGCTGCCGCCCCAGCCGCAGCGCGAGGTAGGTGATCCCCAGCGAGAACAGCAGGAACGTCACGATGTACGGCGCGTGCAGCGAGGCCCCCATCGGCCCGCCCACCGCCGGACCGACGGCCAGCGCGAGCTGCTTCACCAGGGCGAACGCCGAGTTGTACTGCCCGGCCATCCCCTCCGGCGCCAGATCGGCCACCAGCGGCGCGATCGTCGGCGACAGCATCGCCTCACCCAGCCCGAACAGCGCGTACGTCGACACGAACGCGGCCGTCGCCATCGCCTGACTGCCGTGCCCGAGCCCGGCGTACCCGGCCACGACCCACGCCACGGCCCAGAGCAGCCCCACGGCTGCGATCACCCGCGACCGCTTCTGCCGCTCGACGAACTTCAGCACGGCGAACTGCGCGACCACGATCACCGCGGTGTTCGCGGCGAGAGCGGTCCCGAGGGCGGACGTCGAGATCCCGGCGGCCTCGACCCCGTACGCGCTCAGCCCCGACTCGAACTGCCCGTAGCAGGCGAAGAACAGCACGAAGCCCAGCACGGACAGCTGCACCATGGCCCGGTTGCCGAGCAGCTGCTTCCAGCTCCCCTTGGCGGACTGCGGGGCGTCCCCGAGACGCGGAGCGTGCGGCAGACGCACGGTCGACATCACCACGGCCAGCAGCAGGAACATCGCCGCCTCGATGGCGAACAGCAGCGTGAAGGAGGAGACCCGCGTGGTGTCGACGAGATGCCCGCCGATCAGTCCGCCCACGCCGAGCCCGAGGTTCTGCAGGAAGAACTGCATCGCGAACGCCCGCGACCGGGTCTCCGCGGTAGAGCAGTCCACGATCATCGTCGCCAGCGCAGGCTGCATCACCGCCTGCCCGGCCCCGAGCGCCACCGCGGCCCCCAGTACAGCCGTGGCGTTCCCCGCGAGCCCCAGGCTCAGCGCACCCAGGGCGGCGGTGACCAGGGCGGCCAGCAGGACCGGCAGTGGACCGCGCCGCACGATCGCCCGACCGGCGAACGGCAGCACGATCAGCGCGGCCACGGCGAACACCGTGAGGACGAGCCCCGCCGTCATGGCCCCCAGCCCCCGCACCTGCGCCACATAGACGTACAGGTAGGGGACGGTGAAGCCGAGCCCGAACGCGCTGAGTGCGTTGCCCACGTGGATCCGGCGCATCGCTGCGCCCTTGGCCCTGGTCACGTTCACCTCTCTCACTAGTTAGATCTGAAGACTTCAAAGCTAAACTTCGAAGCTAAAGATTATATTCCGAAGGACTTCAAGGCAAAGTCGCCGCGTGCGATACTGCGGCCATGGCCGACACCTCCGGCACCGCTGAGCCGACCCTGGAAGAGCAGATCGCCGCCTACCAGCGCGAG
Organism: Streptomyces sp. NPDC051677; assembly: GCF_044453465.1. Lineage (NCBI taxonomy): Bacteria > Bacillati > Actinomycetota > Actinomycetes > Kitasatosporales > Streptomycetaceae > Streptomyces > Streptomyces sp. NPDC051677. The sequence goes on along the minus strand of NZ_JBITCT010000105.1, from coordinate 803 downwards.
TTCCAGGACCTCGACCCCCAGGTCGAGAAGATCGTCTCGGCGCTGTCCCGCCTCAACCGCCGGATGAACGTCGCCTACGGCCGCCAGACCGCCGACCTCGGCATCAGCAACGCCGAGTGGGAGGTGCTCAAGGCCCTCGTCCTCTCCGGCGCCCCCTACCGTCTGGGTCCCAGCGACCTGGCCAAGCGCCTCGGCCTGACGCCGGCCGCGATGACCCACCGGATCGACCGCATGGTCTCCGAGGGACTGGTGACTCGCGAGAGGGACGAGTCCAACCGGGTTCGGGTGATCGTGGAGCTGACGCCCGAGGGCCGGGAGAAGTGGCTGGAGGCGATGCGCATGGCGACGGTCTTCGAGGGCGACCTCCTCCAGGACCTCTCCGCGGAGGAGCGCACGGCCTTGGGCGAGGTCCTCACCAGACTCCTGCGGAGGGTGGAGCACGCCCAGCCGGACGCCGGCGGCCGACTCAGCGACCTCGATTAAAAGATCTTGACAGGGGTGGTTGACACCCCCATGCAGGGTGAGTAAAGTTCTTCGGGTTGCCGAGGAGCCGTAACGGTTCTTCGACAGCACTCCGCCGCAGAAGCGGCACCTCAAATCTTCAGCACGATCTCCCAACGGGATTGAATTCGGCGTGCCCGAATTCAATTCGATTCGGAGCCGGTAGCTCGATTAGGAACTACCGAGCGGATCCGCTAAGGTTTGAGACGTCGGAACGGCCCAGCGGCCGCGAAGACAAGCCCCCGCTGACTGGGAATCAGGACCGAAAGGATCTGATAGAGTCGGAACCGCCGGAAAGGGAA
>NZ_JBITCT010000104.1:0-14228 GCF_044453465.1 Streptomyces sp. NPDC051677 | reverse complement strand
GGCATCGCGACCCGCTACGACAAGACCGCCGAGTCCTACCAGGCAGCTGTCACGCTCGCCTCGCTCCTGATGTGGGCGTGACATTTGAAGACAACGCCTAGCGGGCATCGGCGACCTGCCCGACACGATCATGGACCGGTCGGTGGTGATCCGGATGCGCCGCCGGGCCGAGGGCGAGAGCGTCAAGCCCTTCCGCTCCCGCCGCGACACCCCGGCCCTGCACGACCTGCGTGACCGCATCGCCGCATGGACACGGCCGCTGCTGGACGAGGCCGCCGACATGGAACCGGTAATGCCGGTGGAGGACCGCGCCGCCGACACCTGGGAACCCCTCGTGATCGTCGCCGATCTCGCCGCCGGCCCCTGGCCACGCCTCGCCCGCGCGGCGTGCGCGCAGATGGTCAGGGCCGAAGCGGAGGCCGAGGAGGACCACCCCAGCTCAGCGCGGATCCTGGCCGACATCCGCCGGGTCTTCGTAGCCCAGCGGGAGGTCGACAGCCTCTCCACGGACGAACTCCTACACCACCTGCGCCAAGACCTGGAAGGCCCGTGGGCGGAGTGGGGTCGCAAGGGACTGGGCCCGCGTGAGCTCGGCTCGCTGCTGCGCGCCTTCGACATCAGGCCCGGCAACGTCCGCCTCGCCGACGGCACTCAGCGCAAGGGCTACACACGCAACAAGTTCCTCGACGCATGGCGGCGCTACTGCCCGACCGTCCACCCAGTCGACACCGGTCCCGCGCGCAGCGAGGGCTGAGACCCACCCAGTCCCCGGTTGCCGTCCTTGCCGTCCCTGCCGTAATCCCGCAGGTCAAATGGCATGCAGGCAAGACGGCAACCGGGGCCAGGACGGCAACACGATCATGACCGACGTTGCTGCCCGCCGGGACGCCGCCCACATCCGTCTTGTGCCGTCCCGGACGTCCCCGCCGTATCACCGCAGGTCACAGCACATGCGGCCGGGACGGCAAGACGGATGCGAACCGTCCGCAGCCACCGAACCGCAGCACCCGCCGTCCGTACGTGCCCCCAGGACGCGTCGGCGCCGCCAAGACGGAACACCGACCCCCCTGCCGTACCGGCCCTGACCTGCGCTTGCAACGGCCGGGACGGCAAAGACGGACCACGCCACAACCCCAGGAGAACCCCGCTTGACCACCCTCTCCACACCCACCCACCGGGACCATCGCCCTGGCGAAGGACGGCCGATGACGAGCAAGCAGGCCGCTGAGCGGTACGCGCTCGTCGCGGCGGGCGTTGTCATCGTGGCGCTCACCGCCGGCGGATTCTGGCTGTCGTACGCGCATCTCGCAGAGGTCGCCGGACAGCACGGCCTCAAGAACTCCCCAGTCCGCCAGTGGGCCTGGCCCGCGACCCTGGACGCCTTCATCGTCGCGGGTGAACTCCTCATGCTCCGCGCGGGGCTGCGCCGCGTCGCCGACGGCTGGGCCATCGCCCTCACCGCCACCGGATCGATCGGTTCCATCGCCCTCAACGTGGCCGGGGTCAACGGAACGGGCAACACCAGCGCCGTGCCCCTCCTCGACTACGTGGTCGCCGCGGTTCCCCCGACAGCCGCGCTTCTGGCCTTCGGCGTCCTGATGCGGCAGATCCACCAGCTCGTCGCCGACCCACCCGACGCCACCGAACGCCACAACGGTCTACCGCAGCCAGCCGGTCTCGACGTGGCGGACGGTCAGGCCGACGTGGCTCGGGGTGCTGCCGAGGTGGCGCAGGGCGCCGCCACTATGACGGCAATCCCGCAGTCTTCCGCCGAGCCGGAAGACCAGAAGCCCAGCGCTGCCTCCGACGAGTACCTCGCGATTGCCCGTACCGCGCCACTGGGACGCGGAGACCGTGCCTCGCGCCGCCACATCGAAGCGACGATCCGCGGCAAGGGCCTCCCGATCGGCAGGGCCGACGCGGAAAAGCTCAAGGACGTCCTGCAAGCCGAACTCGATGAGGCCACCTCTCAGCGGCAGGACGACCTCGACATGAACCCCGCCGGCGCCCCCTGAGCCCCCGCGCTCCCATCGCTCCGGCGCAACGCGCATCGCTCGTCCCCGCGCAGGTCCGCGGGGACGAGCGACCGCACCGCAACGAGTCAACCCGACACCGCCGCTCCACCCGTCCTCGCCCTGACAGGTGGGACGAGGTCGACCGGTCACTGACTGGCTATCAACACCCCATGGAGAACCACCTCATGCGCAACCGGCACCACGAACCCCCGTCGCCCCAGCAGGAGATGACCACCACCCCAACCACAACGCCAGCAAGGTATCCCGCTGGACCGTCCAAGGACGGCCGCAACGGGGAAGTCTCCGCCCCGGGGGTGGCGGAGGACCTCGGGCGCCAGGGGGCACCCGAGGGGGAACAGGCCGCCGACACCGCCGCCGCTGTGCAGCTGCCGCGCGCCGCCGAAGCCGCCGCGCTGCACCGTGTCGCCCGACGTCGCAAGCCCGACCCGAACGGCCAGCGCAAGCAGCGTGTCGATGCCCGCTACAGCGTCGACGAGAAGGTCGACATCCTGCGCATGGCCCGGTCACTGAACATCGCCGGCGCCCACTACGTCGGCGCCGTCGTCATGGCCCACGTCCATGGCGACCTCGGCCTGCCCGGCCAGCGGACCCCACTCGACGACTACATTGACGAACTGACCGCCCTCCGTGGCGAAGTCGCCAAGATCGGCCACAACATCAACCAGATCGCCAAGAAGCTCAACTCCGGAGGCCATCCACACCCTGTGGACACCGCACTCCTGACCCAGGCCGAGCGCACCCTGGACGCCGTCGGCGCCACAGTCCGCCACATCGCGGCAGCCTCGAACGAGGCCGTCTCCAAGAAGGCGGCCCGGTGATCGCGAAGATCCTCAGCGGCAAGGAGACCGCGGGCCTGATCCGGTACTTGTTCGACACGAAGAAGGCCAAGGACCACACCGACCCGCACCTGGTCGCCTCCTGGGACGGCTTCGCCCCCGACCCCGGCCGTGCCGACGACTTCGACGCCACCAGGAGGCTCCTCGTGGCCGACCTGGACCTGCACGTCAAGCAGGCCCGGCGGCTGGGCCGCGCTCCCGAGCAGCACGTGTGGCACTGCTCGATCCGCGCCGCCGAGAGTGACCGCATCCTCAGCGACGAGGAGTGGGCCGACATCGCCCGCCGCGTTGTGACGGCCACCGGCATAGCACCGGACGGTGATCCGGACGGATGCCGCTGGGTCGCCGTCCGCCACGCCCCCGACCACATCCACATCGCCGCCACCAAGGTCCGCGCGGACCTGCGCACCGCACGCCACTGGAACGACAACCACACCGCCGACCGCGAACTCGCCGCCATCGAGAAGGAATACGGCCTGCTCCAAGTGGTCCGCGGTGACCGCACCGCCGCGAAGCGGACCACCCGCGCCGAGCAGGAGAAGGCCCGCCGCGCCGGCCACGAGAAGCCCGCCCGCGAACGGCTGCGCGCCACCGTGCGCACCGCCGTGGCCGCCGCCACCAGCGTCGAGGAGTTCGTCCACCTGCTCAACCACATCGACGGCGTGCTCGTCGAGGTCGTCCACTTCCCCTCGGGCGACGTGCGCGGCTACAAGGTCGCCAGCGAAGACACCACCACCGCCGACAACGAGCCCGTCTGGTTCTCCGGCTCCGAACTCGCCCCGGACCTCTCCTTCCCCAAGATCCAAAAACGCCTGGAGAGCATCGCCCCACAGCCCGCTGACAAGCCAGGCCAGCGCAGGCCCAACCCCTGGCACCAGGCCACCGCCGCCGCCGAACGCCTCCCCCACCACCTCGACCAGGACGACGACGAAGCCTCCCAGGCCCACCTCGCCGCCTTCGGCGAGGCCCTCGACGCCCTCCCCCTCCTCGCACCCCAGACCCTGCGCCCCCAACTCCGAGATGCGGCGACCGCGTTCGAGCGTGCCACCCGCTCCCGCATCCGGGCCGAACACCACCACGCCCGCGCCCTGCGCGGCGCGGTACGGGCGATGGTCCGCGAGCCCGCCCCCAAGGACGGCGCCGTCCTGGCGATGTTCCTGGACGCGGCGATCCTCGTGGTCCTTGCCGCTGCCCGCTGGCACCAGCTCCGCCACCACGACCAGCAGGTCGCCGCCGCCCAGCAGACACTGCTCCACCTCCAGGCCGCCTACGACCAGACCGCAGCCGCACCCCTGGCCGCCCTCGCGCAGCGCCAGCCACCCCAGCAGGCCGTGGAACGGCAGATCCGCCGCCTACGCCAAGTCGTGCCCGAGCACGCGGAGCAGATCATCGAAGACCCCGCTTTCGCGGCTCTCACCACCGCTCTCGCCAAGGCGGAAGCAGCCGGACACGACCCGGAACGGCTCCTCCAGCAGGTTGCCGACCAGCGCGCTCTGAACGACGCCCGCCGCCCGGCACGGGTCCTGGCCTGGCGCATCCAACGCCTCAGCGAAAGGCCGGCACTCAGTGCACAAGCCCGCGCAGCACAAGCCCACAGCCCAGCCTGGGCCGACAGCGCAGCACAGCGCCCGGACGCTCCAGAGCCCACGGCAGCAGCCGCCCCGGCCCCGCAGCCGTCACAGGCACGACGGCGCTGATTACGACCGCACGGACCGCCTGGGGGTGTCCCGTCCCGCTTCACGTTCCCTTCCGGGCACCCCTTTGACCTGCCCGACAGCCTGGACGCGAGAGCCCGCGCCAACGACCGGCGCGGGCTCTCGTCGAAGTCAGACGTGGGCCGTCAAGCTCAAGCCCGTGCCGGCCAGGCCACGCCCACCCTTCGCTTCTGTGGCCGGTCGGTCGCGGCGGGTCACACCGGCTCGGCCGGCTCAAGGATGTCCCTGGCATCCTCGACGACGAGTTGCAGGTGGCGCTTGAGCATCCGCAACTGTTTGGTCCGAGACTGCTTAGCGTGCGGGAGAACGGTGCCCGTGAGCACCCGGTAGCTGCGGGTCGCCTCCCCGCCGAGACGCATGATCTCGTACGACTCAGCCACGTCTGGAAGGTACGCCGTGCGGTACACGTGCCCATGCGGGTCGTAGCTATATACCGCGTCGGTCCCTTTCATGCCCGGAAGCGCTTCTCGCAGGACGCTCAAGCCATGTCGTGTCTGGGATGCGGTGAGGCCGGTCCAGTCCATGAGCTCGACGAAGGTGAGTCCCCGTGTGCCTGCCCTATGCAGGGCGTCGTACACGCTCCGGGCCAAGAACTCGGGGCGCTGGTGCGCGGTCATGGTCGTCTCCTCGCCCCCCGGCCGGAGGAGTGGTCACCTCGCGCCGAGTTTCCGTTCGCCTCGTCCAGCCCCTTGTTGTCGATCATCTCTGCTCTCCTTCCCATGCGCGCCAGGGAAGGACGTCTATTTCCGCCTGTCTGTCGTCACTCTCCAGCGATCAGCCGCTCCAGCGCCGCGTCCATATCGGTGCTGCCGGTATCCAAGACGTGCTCTGTCCACTCGACGGCCGCTGTCACCCGGCTGAGGCCCTCGCGGATGGAGTCCTTGGAGTCGTCTGAGAGTTCGGCCAGGTGCAGGCCCGGCAGGGTACGGCCGATGCCGCTCGCGAACGAAGAGCACAGGCCCAGCACGGTCAGGACCTCCTGCTGTTCGTTCAACTTCTGGACCTCCGGGCGCCTTCGTGTCTCTTCGCGGGCCTCGCGGATTCTGTCGGTCTGCGCACGGTTGAAGGTCTCCCGGACGTGGGGTTTCTCCGCGACGCGCTTGACCACGGCCGGCTTACGCATGATGGCTCGCTCGACTACTTCGACGGTGGTTTCGTCATCGAGCAGGTCCTCGACCTGGCGAAGCCTCTCCTCCATGTTCTCGGGCACTCGGGTCTTCCAGCCGAGGGCCCGTTGGGCGGCGTCACACGTCCAGCGCCGTTCGCCAGTCTTCCGATAAACCGGCGGGTTGTTGATCATGTCGAATCGGTCGTGATGGTGAGACAGGATCGAGTGGACATACCAGCACACGTTCTTGGCGCGCTGCTTCTTTGGCCACGCTCCGGCTACGAGTCGATACTCTTCGAATCGCTCGCTCGGCAGTCCGATCTCCTCGGCGTAGTTCGCCAGCAGTTTGTATGCCTTCATCGGCGGCCGTTTGCCCTTGGGCGGCAGAGGGACCATCTCCAGGCCGATGTCACCCAGTGCAAACTGGGTGGAGCTTTCGGAGCCGACAAGCCTCTGGCCCTTATGCACCAGGTCTGTCCACTCGTTCGCACGGTAGTTGGTGACCAGGCTCGTGGTCATAGGGACCTCCGAAGGAACCAATCTCCCGGTAAGTGCATTTTATGCCAAAAGGCCAAAAACGCCTTGTCTGCGTACGGGCCCTGGGATGCCGGGGCGCGGCAGTGGGATCTTTCGGAGATCAAGGTGGGGCTGGGCTGGCAGGGCAAGGGGAACCTCAGCCCGCCAGTGAACGCGTAGCCCGCCCTACCCGAGAGTCCCCACGACACATCCGCCCGAGGCACCGGTGATCGGCGGCGAGCCGTATACGACAGCGGCCCCTCAGAGCGGGCGCTGTCAGTTGCGGCGGACGACGGTGAGCCGCCCTTCGGCGCTCGCAGGGACGGTTCGGCGGGGCACCGGGACCGGCGAGGCGAGCGAGGCGGAGAACGCCGCCACCAGCTCATGGGGGACGTTGGTGCTGAAGCTGGCACACCACAGATACGGGGCGCTGACGACGGGCTCCGCCCATGCCTGCCAGCCCAGCAGGTCGGGGCGCGGGTCGGCGTCCTGGATGAGTGGCGGCAGCATCTCCAAGGAGACGCTGCAGGAAAACCCGGGGTCCGTGGCGGTGGTGTGGGGGCGGTCTACATCGCGGATCCAGCCTCGGGCACTCAGAGCGTTGATCACCGTCTCCGACCCCTCGGAGCCGAAGTCGGGCGCCTCGCGGGTGTTGATCGCCACGAGGAGATCGGCGAGCGCCTCGTACGGGACGCCGGCCGTGAAGTACGCGTTCCAGGCCGGCACCGCGGAGGTGGGATGCGTACGGGCGCTCAGCTGCCAGGCAACCGGGAGACCGCCCAGTTCGAACGGGTAGGACGCGAGGATCCATTCCGCGCCGCGCAACTCATCTGGGCTGACGTACAGCAGGGTGTGGCGGGAGGTAGGCCACATGCGCCAGCCGAGGCCAGCCAGGGTGTCACCGATCCGTTCGGCGAGTACGCCGTCGTCGCCGGCCAGATGACGCGGGGTGACCCAGTACACCGGGTCCGGTGAGTCGGGATAAAAGGGGTCGCTGGGGTGGTGCGGGTGCAGGGGCGCCTCCGACAGGCTCGGGATGGGCCGCTGGTCGTCGTTGACCTGCGGATTCGCAAGGTCGTCTACGGTGACATGCCGGTACCCGGCGCACCAGTGGTTTCGGGATCCTTCCTGTCTGCCTCCGGCGAACTGGTCAAAGCTCGGAGTGAACCGCGTACTCAAAGGGGCAAGCGGGGCGGACCTGCTGATGCCACCGCCTGTGCGGGCGCAGCCTCACGGGAAAACACAACCAGGCAGCTCTGCCCGAGCCAGCGGGAGCACGACCGGCGGGGGATCAATGGCATCGCGCGTCGGCGGAGTGAAGCCACAGCGGCAGGCGGCTCCCTCGGCTCAGTCGAAGAATGCCGGCCGAGGGGGCCGCTACTGCCTGACATGCGAAACAGACCAGGCAGTAGCCACAGGCGGATCGGTGCTGGGCTCGTCGCCTACCGTTCGTGCCGCGCGTGACGGATGTCCTTTATGAACGCCGAAAACGAGGTCGGTTCGAAGAGCAGCGCCGCCTCTTCGGGCCTCTTGCTGTCGCGGATCGCTACACCGGCATACAGCGTTCCGGTGAGGTCGGCGATCTCGACGCAGTTGTTCCCGGCGCCGTCGGAGTACGACGACTTGAACCAGGGCGCGCCCGCGCCGGTGAGCTCGCGTGCGGTGTGGGTACGGTTCTGGGTCATCTGTTGATCTCTCGCGTGAGTTGTTGCAGGAACGCGGGGGTGTCCTCCGGCGGCAGTGCGGACGCCGTGAGGGCGTTGAACTTGCGGGTGAACCGGCCTACTTCGCGCGGCTTGTCGGAGACGGACGAGGCGCTCCACGCGTTGTCCACCTGCACCGAGGTCGGCATGCCGTCGTCCAGGTGCAGGATCGTGAAGTCGTGCACGGACAGGTATCCGCGCAGCGTCTGGGGGAGCACCTGAACGCTCACGTTGGGCTGCGAGGCGAGCTCGGCGATCTCCTGGTACTGCTCCCGCATCACGTCCGGGTCTCCGACGATGTATCGCAGAGCCGGTTCGTACAGCACGGCTCGCAGACGTAGCGGATCCTCCTCCCTGGTGAGGGCCTCCTTGCGCCGGAGGCGGACCTGGATGTTCTTCTCGATGAACTCCGTAGTGGTCTCCTCGATCGGCTTCGCGAGTTCGTACAGCGCGCGTGCGTATGCCTCGGTCTGCAGCAGGCCGAGCACGAGCGCCGGGTGGAAGGCCCAGGTCTCGCGGGCCGCGGTCTCGATGCCGATGAAGCGCGGCATGCCCGAGGGCATCGTGGACCGAAAGGGGGTCCACCAGTCCTGGCTGGCGCCGTCGCGCTGGATGTGCAGGAGTTGTTCCACATCGCGGTCGTCGGTCACGCCGTACAGCTCCAGAAGGGCGCGTAGATCGCCGGCGCTGCGCAGGTCCTGGAGCCCCTTCTCGACGCGGTGCAGCTTGGTGACGTACAGGCCCTTGATGGCGCCGCTTCCGGCGACGTCCTCAAGCGTCATCCCGGCGCGTTCGCGCAACTGTCGCAACTCGTAACCGAGTTCGATACGCCGCACGGTCGGCCTGGGTTTGGCTGCCATGTGCTCGCCCTTCCATCGCATGCGTTCGCCGAAACCGCGATGCGCGCAGTCTGACACGCGATACGCGTGCCGCAACAGACCATGCGTTTGCGGCGGCATGTGCCATTTTCGTTCGCGGAGAAATTTCTGTTGGTGTTTCGTTGCAAAGCAACTCTCGCACGCGGCACGGTTGTTGGACCACGTCGGGCGCGCCACGGAAGCGTCCAGCTTTTGCGGCTCCCCACGACCTCTGAGGAAGGACTGGGCGATGGTCTCCTCGGCTCCGACCACGACGCTTTCGGTCTCCACCTGTCCCGTGCGAGAGGCCGGCACCTTCAAGATCGGCCCCGGTGCTGGGCTGGCGTCGCCGGTCGACGTCGCGTTCGTACGGGAGGCGTCGCGTGTCGAGCAGGCGCGGCGTATCGGAACGGCGTGGCTGCGGCACGTGTGCCGTATGCCCACGGCCCAGGTCGACTCCGCCGAGGTGGTGATCTCCGAGTTGGTCAGCAACGCGATCATCCACGGACACGGCACGACCATCGGTTTCCGCATAAGACATCGTGCAGACGGACAGGTGGGGCTGGAGATCAACGATCACTCGCCGTCCGCGACGCCCGAGCCTCGGAAGGCCACGCCGGACGCGGAGAGCGGGCGTGGGCTGTGGCTGGTGGACGCTCTCGTCGCCGAGCTCGGCGGGACGTGGGGGTTCAGCGCCGATGGGACGGTCGCGTGGTGCGTCTTCCCGCTCCTCGGGGCATGACCCAGGCGCGCTCGGAAGTCCGAGCCGCCAAGGACTACGGTGCTCAAGAACTTACCGTCGGCCCCTGTCCTGGGGACCCTGCCACCCGTTGCGGCTGCTGAGGAGCTACGCCTTCGGCTGGTTGCAGTTCGCGGTGCTGGTCATGCCCGTCCTGCTGGTCCTCGGAGCCGTCCTCGGCCTTGACCACACGTAGGCCACGTTCAGCGCCCGCACCCGGCCGCCACCGCGATATCCCCCGACTCGATCACCAGCAAGCACCTGGGGTCCCGAGTGGGTCGCCCTCGCGGGTCCGCGCGTCCGTGCGCGCCACTCTCATTCGCTCACTCCACTTGAGGAGCACCTCTATGCCCATTCCCGCGCCGCGCACGCACCGAGTGACGCTGCCGAAAGACCTCGTCTCCGAGCTCGCCTGCCACGCCGCATCTCTCCCGGACTGGGAACTCGCCCATGGTCTGCTGTCCTCGAAGACCGCCGCGCACTACCGCCATGCCCTTACCGGCCTTTCCTGCATCCGGGATTTCGTCGCGACCTGCGACCGGCTCCTGAACGACCCCGACGGCGAAGGCTTCGCCGTCCTGGAGTTCGCCGATCTCCTCGACGCCACCCCGACCGAGGAGGTCGGTCTGCGAGCCGTGACGGCTCTGCTCTCCCTGATCGCGACCCCGCTCCGCGCCTTCGACCGCTGGCCGCTGTGGAAACCGCTCGGCACCAACCTGGACATCGACCCCATGCGCGCCACCGGCACCGGTTACAACCCGATGCACCTGGACATCGTCAACTCGACCTGGCCGCCCGACTACAGCGCCCTGCTGTGCGTGCGCCCTGACCCCAGGGGCCAGGGCCAGAGTCTCGTCTCGCAGGTCCGTCGGGCCATAGACCGGCTCGGCTATGCCGAGGCCGACCTGCTGTCCCACCCGAAATACGAGGACGGCTCCTTCTACGACCTGACGGGCGTCGGCGAGGAGTGGAATCCCTTCCCGATCATCGACGGCCTACCGCCGATGGAAGGGTTCGTACGGTTCACGGCGAAGATGCTCGCCGGCGTCGACCCCGACGACCCGTACACCAAGGCCGCCCGATCCCTGGAGCGCGAGCTGGTCATCGGGCACCGAAGGTTCCGACTCGACCGCGGCGACATGCTGATCGTCAACCAGCACCTCTCCTGCCACGGACGGGACCCTCTCGGCAACGGCCAGGCAGACGTACCCGAGGACGAGCGCCGACTGCTCTTGCAGATCTTCCTGCGTCGCGAGGAGGCCCTGGCATGACGACTCCCGTGCCGCTGCCGATTCCCACCGTCGCCACCTCGCGTGAACGGCCGAGGGTCACGCTTGCAGTGTGGCTGGCTGACCTCACGTACACCCAGCAGACGATCTCCGCCGAGACGATGCCGCAGGCGATCGCGGGCCTGGCCACTTACGCGGCGACGAAGATGGATCTCGTCCACCCGGTCCGCATCTTCAAGTACCCCGAGGCGCTGGCGACCGCCCTGGAGGAGGACGGGCCACCCGATGTGATCGGCTTCTCCCACTACATCTGGAACAGCCACCTCTCGCTCGCCTTCGCTGAGCTGATCAAACGGCGGTTCCCGCGGACGACGGTCGTCCTCGGCGGCCCGCACTACCCGCTTCACCGCCCGGAACAGACCGCCTTCTGGCACGAGCGCCTGGCGGGGAAGACCGACTTCTACATCGAGGGAGAGGGCGAGCCCGCATTCGCCGGCCTTCTGCGCACCCTCAACGACTTCGACCGGGCCGAGGTCCGCGGCCACATCTCCGGCGTGCACTGCCTCAGCGACGACGGAATGTTCCACGCCCCGTCGCCGCGACTGCGGATCCACAACCTCTCCGTCGTCCCCTCCCCGTACGCGGCCGGCCTCATGGACGAGTTCTTCGACGGCAAGCTCGTCCCTACCGTGCAGACCAATCGCGGATGCCCGTTCAAGTGCACCTTCTGCCAGGAGGGCACCTCGTACTTCCAGCGGGTCGCCAAAAAGCACGCCAGGCACATCCACGACGAGCTGCACTACATCGGCCGCCGCATGAAGCCCCTGGTCGAGGCGGGCACGGCGCGCAACGAACTCCTAATCACGGACAGCAACTTCGGCATGTTTCCCGAGGACCACGAGACCTGCAGGGTGATCGCCGAGTGCCAGCAGCTCTACGGCTGGCCGCGTGTCGTCAACGTCACCACCGGCAAGAACCAGCGCGACCGCGTTCTGTCCGCCGTCTCCCAGGTCCCGGGGGCGATCAGCCTCTCCGGCGCCGTCCAGTCCCTCGACCCCGACGTCCTGCGCAACATCGCCCGTACGAACATCGACTCCGGCAAGCTCATGGAGATCGCCCTTGCCGCAGCGGACGCCGGGGCGAGCACGTACAGCGAGGTGATCCTCGCCCTGCCTGGCGACTCCAAGGCGAAGCACCTCGGCACCCTGCGCCAGCTGGTGGACGCCGGGTTCGATCGCCTCAATATGTTCCAGCTCACCCTGCTGCCGGGCAGCGAGATGTGCACCGACGCCTACCGGAGCAAGCACGGGCTCGTCACCAAGTGGCGTGTCATGCCGCGCTGTTACGGTGCCTACACCGCGCTCGGCGAGGAGCTGCGGGCCGCGGAGCTGGACGAGGTGTGCGTCACGGTCCCCGAGATGCCGTACGAGGACTACCGGGAGTGCCGGGTGATGAACCTGCTCCTGGCATCCCTCTACAACGGCGGGGTCTTCGCCGTCCTCCTGGCCATCCTGCGCGCCCACCAGATCTCCCCCATGAGCTGGCTGGAACGAGCACGAACCCTCGCCCACGGCCCCGCCCTGGCAACCGTCCTGAAGGACTTCGAGGCCGAGACCGACGAACAGCTGTGGGACGACCGCACCGGCCTCCTCACCTACGCCACCGAGAACATCGACCACTACATCGAGGGCCACCTGGGTAACAACCTCCTCTACACCTACCGGACGCGGATCATCTCCGAGGCCCTGGAGGACGCCACGGACCTCGCCGCCCGTGCCTGCCTCGCCCTGCTCCGTGACATCGGCGTCGGCCTGGGCGGCGGCACCCTGATCGAGGCACTCGTGCGGGAGGGCGCCGACTACCACCGCCTGATGCTCTCCGAGCTCTTCCGCACCGACCCGCCCGAGGTACTGCACCAGACAGCCCGCTTCGACCTCGAAGCTCTCCTGACGGCAGCGCAGCGCCGCGAGAACATCCGCGATCCACGACGCTTCCAGCACCCAGAGGCAGGGGTACGCGAATTCGTCCTCACCGGCGACCAACAGCGCACCCTGCGCACGTATCTGGGCCAGTTCGGAACCACTCCATGGGGCGTCGGACGGCTCCTCACCAAGGTCCGGCTGCCTGATATCGTCCGCCAAGTCCGAATGTCCCCAGGCCCGGGTACGGTCCCGGCGCCCGCCGGAACGGGAAGCCCCACGACGTGACCAGCGCAGACCTCGACCGCCGTCTCGCCGCCCTGGGCCGGCCCTTCCGGCTGATCGTCACGGGCGGCGGCACCGGCGGGCACACCTATCCGGCGCTCACAGCCATCCGCACCGCGGGCGCCCGGCTCGGCCGCCTCGGCATCGGTTTGGACGTGCTGTGGGTAGGCACCGAGAGCGGTCTGGAGGCCCGCGTCGCCGAGCGTGAACACATTCCCTTCAAGACGGTGGCAACCGGCAAGATCCGCCGCTCCAGCAACCCGCTGAAGCTGGCCTCTCCGGCGAACATCAAGGACATGGGACGTGTCCCGCTCGGCGCCGCCCAGGCCCGCACCATCGTCTCGGACTTCAAGCCGGACGTGGTGCTGTCCACCGGCGGCTACGTGGCCGTCCCGATTGGCCTCGCAGCCAAGTTCTGCCGCCGCCCCCTGATCATCCACGAGCAGACGGTCCGCCTTGGGCTGGCCAACCGAGCCTTGGCCCGGGCCGCCACCCGCGTCGCGGTCTCCTCCGAGTCGACCCTGTCGCTCCTGCCGGACTCTGTACGCAGCTCGGCCGTCGTCACGGGCAACCCCGTACGCCCGGAAGTCCTCACGGGCGAGCCAGACAAGGCGATCAGCGCACTCGGCCTCACGGGCTTCGACCGATCGTTGCCCACCGTCTACATCACCGGCGGCGCCCAGGGCTCGGTCCAGATCAACACCGTGGTCCGCGCGGTCCTGCCCTGGTTGCTCACCCAGGCCAACGTCATCCACCAGTGCGGTGCCACCTCCATCGAGGAGTCGCGCCAATACGTGGCTCAGCTCCCGGCCGAGGTCCGGCCCCGCTACTTGGTCATGGACTTCGTCGGCCCGGAGCTTCCCGACGTGCTGGCACTGGCCGACGTCGTCATCTCCCGTAGCGGCGCCGGAACGATCGCCGAGCTCACGGCCCTCGGCAAGCCGTCCGTCCTCATCCCTCTCGCGACGTCGGCCGGCAACGAGCAGGAGCACAACGCCCTCCACCTTCAGCAGGCCGGCGCCGCGGTCGCCCTGGTGAAGGGCGCGGTCACCTCGGACGGCCTTCGTGCGGCGGTCGGCCGGATCCTCGCCTCACCCGTTCAGCGCAAGGACATGGCGCAGCAGGCCCGGTCCTTGGGACGCCCGGATGCCGCCGACCGCCTCACTGAGGTGCTGCTGGATGTCGCCACCGGTTAACCTCGATCTTTCGTGAGGGTCCGTCGACGGAGTCGGCGGGCCTTTTCGGTTTCCGGGGCGGGTGGTGGGCAGGCCGGTGGCCCGGCTGT
>NZ_JBITCT010000103.1:0-14526 GCF_044453465.1 Streptomyces sp. NPDC051677 | reverse complement strand
AGCATGGGCATGACGAGCAGTCGCCCCGGACGAGTATCAGTCCCACGATCGAGCGATCACGAACCGGGGAAGATCGGACTTAACGTCCACTCAGACCTCAGGCCTCAGGCCTGAGAGCGTCAGACCGCCGCCCAGCCGTCGTCGACGGGCAGGATCACGCCGTTGATGTTGCTGGCCGCGTCCGAGGCGAGGAACACGATCGCGGCGGCCTGCTCCTCCGGCTCCGCCAGGCGGCCGACGTTGACGAAGTGCGGTCCGAGCGCTGTCGGACCGTGGGCGCCCTGCTCGGCCTCCACGACGATCGCTGTCTTGGTGCCGCCCGGCGCGATCGCGTTCGCGCGGATGCCCTTGCTCCGGTACATCACCGCGAGGGACTTGGTCAGCCCCACCACGCCGTGCTTCGACGCGGTGTATGCCGCGCCCGCCGCGCTGCCCCGCAGACCGGCCTCGGAGGCGGTGCTGACGATCGCGCCCCGGCCGGCGGCCAGCATGTGCGGCAGCACCGCGCGGGTGAGCAGGAACGGGGCGGTGAGGTTGACCCGGATGACGCGCTCCCACTCCGCGTCGCTCACGTCCGCGAGCGCGGACATGCGGTCCATGATCCCCGCGTTGTTCACCAGCACGTCGATCCCGCCGAACCGCTCCACCGCGGTGGCGGCCACCTCGTCCACGACGCTCTGCTCGCTGAGGTCGCCGGTGACGGCGACGGCCGCGCCGCCCGCCTGCTCGATCTCCTTGACGACGGCCTGCGCGCCCTCGGCGTTGAGGTCGGCGACCAGGACCCGCGCCCCCTCCGCGGCGAAGGCCAGGGCCGTGGCGCGCCCGATGCCCGAGCCCGCTCCGGTGACGACGACGCTGCGGCCTTCCAGTCCAGTGGCCATGTGGTGCTCCTAGCTAGGTCTGCGAAATGCGGGGTGGGGGGCGTCCCCGGAGTGCTTGTGGCACCACCCTACGACTTAATGTCTGCGAGTGACATAAAGTCATGGTGAAGAATCCGGGCACACGGAATTTCTGTGGAGGGTGACCGAGACCGGAGAGACCGGAGAGACCGGAGGACGACCGCATGACCGCATCCGGTGGACGCACAGGCCGGCCGCCCCTGACGGAGCAGCGCAAGGCGGAGATCCGACTGGAGATCGCCCAGGCCGCGGTGGACCTGTTCGTGGGCCAGGGCGTCGCCGCGACCACCGGGGAGCAGATCGGCCAGGCCGTCGGCGTCTCCGCGCGCACGGTCTGGCGGTACTTCCCCAGCAAGGAGAGCTGTGTACGCCCGCTGCTCACGGCGGGCATCGACTCGATCGCCGTCTGTCTGAGGGAGTGGAGCCCAGGCCGCCCCCTGGGAGACGCCTTCGCCCGGATGGAAAGCGAACAGCGCCTCGTCGTGGGCCCCGACCCCGCCACCGTCGGGGCGCTGGTACGGCTGACCCGCACCGAGCCGGGCCTGCGCGCGGTCTGGCTCCAGACCTACGACGAGGCCGAGCCGGTGTTCGCCCGGGCCCTAGCCGACCGGGCTGGGCTGCCGGCCGGGGATTTCCGGCCGGCCATCCAGGCGGCGATGTTCAACGCGGCCCTGCGCGCCGCCGTGGAACACCACGCGTGGCACGTCGAGGACGACGCCACGGACCCGGCGACGACACGGGCCGAGCTGGCGGAGGCCGTCCGCTCGGCCCTCGAGGTGGCGTCGGAGGGGCTCAGGTAAGTCCGTCTCGATGTCGAGCGATGTCGAGCGATGTCGAGCGATGTCGAGCGATGTCGAGCGACGTCGCTCGACGCCGAGGGGACCTACCTGAGCCTGGGTCACACCTTCCGGTACGTGTACGCCTCCGCGGCGGCCGCTGCCACCGCGTCGAGGTCGGCTCCCGTCACCGCCGTCACGACCGCGGCCACAGCGCCCTCGACGAACGGAGCGTCCACCAGGCGTGCGGTGTCGGGGAGTTCGTCGCCCTCCGCGAGCAGCGCCTTGACGGTGAGGACGGCGCTGCCGAGGTCGGCGAGGACCGCGACCCCGGCCCCCCGGTCCACCGAGGCGGCGGCAGCGGTGATCAGCTTGGCGCTCGTGCCCAGCCCGCCGTCCTCCGTACCACCCGCGGCGGCCACCGGCACGACCGCGCCGCCGCCCGCGAGCCCCCGCGCCAGCTCGGCCACGGCCGCGGCCACCTCCGCGCTGTGCGACACCAGGACGATGCCGACCGGTTTCTCGTCGCTCACCGCGCCTCACCCCCCGCCCCGTCGGCTTCGACGAGGGCGGCGATGAGCAGCGCCGCCGACGTGGCGCCCGGATCCTGATGGCCGATGCTGCGTTCGCCGAGGTAGCTGGCCCGGCCCTTGCGGGCCTGCAGCGGTGTCGTCGCCTTGGCGCCCTGTTCGGCGGCGGTCCGGGCGGCGTGGAAGCCGTCCGAGAGGGCGTCGACGGCCGGCGCCAACGCATCGATCATGGTCTTGTCGCCGGGAGCGGCGCCGCCGAGCTGCATCACGGCCTCCACGCCCACCCGCAGCGCCTCGGTGAACTGCGCCTCGTCCACCTCGGCCGCGTCCCCGAGCGCTTTCCCCGTCCGGCGCAGCAGCGTGCCGTACAGCGGCCCCGAGGCCCCGCCCACCGTCGAGATCAGATGGCGTCCGGCGAGGACCAGGACGGCGCCCGGAGTGTCGGGCGCCTCCTGCTCCAGCGCCGCGGTCAGCGCGGTGAAGCCGCGCCGCATGTTGCTGCCGTGATCGGCGTCCCCGATGGGCGAGTCGAGGGCGGTGAGCCGGTCCGCCTCGCGGTCGACGGACGCGGCGGTCGCCGTCATCCAACGGCGGAAGAAGTCGGCGTCGAGCACTGGATCTCCTTGCATGGTCGGTACGGTCGGAGCGCCTGCCCCTGACTCACACACCCCAGCGCAGCCCGGGGGTCTTCACCGGCGCGTTCCACAGCCGCAGCAGCTCCTCGTCGATCTGACACAGGGTCACCGAGACGCCGGCCATGTCGAGAGACGTCACGTAGTTGCCGACGAGCGTATGGGCGACGACCACGCCCCGCTGCGCCAGCACGCGCTGCACCTCGGCGTTGAACCCGTACAGTTCCAGCAGCGGCGTCGAGCCCATGCCGTTGACCAGCACGAGGACGGGGTTGCGGGGCGTCAGGTCCTCCAGGATCGCGTGGACCGAGAAGTCGGCGATCTCCCCGGACGTCATCATCGCCCGCCGTTCCCGGCCGGGCTCCCCGTGGATGCCGACGCCCAGCTCCAGTTCGCCGTCCGGCAGGTCGAAGGTGGGGCTGCCCTTGGCCGGAGTCGTGCATGCGCTGAGCGCCACACCGAAGCTGCGGGAGTTCTCGTTCACCTGCCGGGCGAGCGCCTCGACCCGCTCCAGCGGCTGCCCCTCCTCGGCCGCGGCCCCCGCGATCTTCTCGACGAACAGCGTCGCGCCCGTACCGCGCCGCCCGGCCGTGTAGAGACTGTCGGTGACGGCCACGTCGTCATTGACCAGCACCTTCGCGATCTGGATGCCCTCGTCCTCGGCCAACTCGGCCGCCATGTCGAAGTTGAGCACGTCGCCGGTGTAGTTCTTGACGATGAACAGCACACCCGCCCCGCTGTCCACGGCGGCCGCAGCCCGCACCATCTGGTCCGGCACCGGAGACGTGAACACCTCACCGGGGCAGGCCGCCGAGAGCATCCCGGGTCCGACGAAGCCGCCGTGCAGCGGCTCGTGCCCCGAGCCGCCGCCGGACACCAGCGCCACCTTCCCCGCCACCGGTGCGTCCCGCCGCACGATCACCCGGTTCTCGACGTCGACGGTCAGCTCTGGATGAGCGGCCGCCATTCCGCGCAGCGCGTCCGCGACCACGGTCTCCGGAACGTTGATCAGCATCCTCACGGGTACCTCCTGATGAGAGTGACGGATGGGCTCATGACCACTGTATTTTCAGGTCAACATGGATTTGGTCGGTTGTCGATCTTGGCGGTCCTTGGCGGCCGGAAGCGCGTCCTGGCGGTACCGATGCCGGCTCAGTGCTGACTTTGATGACGGGCTGTCAGGTGACTCTGGCGAGTCGAACGTGTGGTCGCCGGAGCACTACTGTCGGCAGTATCGACCTTGCGGCAGCGAAGGTCACGCGCACGCGCGCGACCGGCCTCGCTCCGGGCCTCTTGAGAGACGGGGGAGGGGATTGTGCTGAAGTTGAGGCGGAGAACGTTCGAAGCGCTTGGAGATCTTGCCTGCTGAAGAGTCGCCGCCCCTACGACCGGACATCTTCGCCGAGCAAGGTCCGGACGGTGGCCAGTCCGAATGCCCCGGTTCGGTGAGGTAGTCGACTGTCGCGCCTGGCTGCCTCAGAGCGGCTGCCTTGAGTCGGGTCGGCGCATCCTGCCGTCGCTGGGTGACCTGTTCCGACATCGTCTGTCGGTGATCTTCGCTGGTACGGTCCGGTCATGCCGCGCCTGGTGGAAGTTCCTGGGTACGTACGTTTCTGGACCGCCTCGGCTGTGTCTGCCTTCGGCTCGCAGGTCACGGGGCTGGCCTTGCAGATCCTCACCGCTGTGACGCTGAGCGCTTCTGCCACCGAGGTTGGCATCGTCAACGCCGCCCGCTGGGTTCCGTATCTGCTCTTCGGACTCATAGCCGGGGTCTTGGTGGACCGCTGCCGGCGCAAGCCGATGATGGTCGCCACGGATCTCGGAAGGGCAGTCCTGCTCGGTGCGATACCGGTGCTGTATGCGCTGGATCGGCTCAGCATCCCGGCGCTGTGCATGTTCGTCTTCGCGTTCGGGGTGCTGTCGTTGCTGTTCGAGGCGGCGAACCAGTCGTATGCGCCACGGCTGGTACCAAAGGAGCTGCTCAACGCGGGATACGCCCGTGTGCAACAGGCCGACGCTGTGGCCGGCTCGGCCGGACCGCTGATTGCCGGGGTACTGATCAAAATCATGGGAGCGCCGCTTGCCGTGCTGGTGGACGCCCTCACCTATCTGATGTCCGGCCTGCTGCTCGCTTCGGTGAAGGCGCCCGACCCCGTCCCCGATCGAGGCGCACGGCGCAGTCTGGGCAGCGAACTACGTGAGGGCGTGGCGTGGGTTTACCGGCATCGCACGCTGGCGTCCATCGCCCTGACCTCGCACGCGATGCTCCTCTTCAACAGCATGGTGAGCACGGTCTTCGTGGTCTTCGCCCTGCACAGCCTGAAGATCGGGGCATTCGGTCTGGGGGTCACCTACGCCTGCGCCAGTGTCGGGGCGATACTCGGCGGTGCGCTCTCCGGGCGCGTGGCCAGAAGACTGGACGTCGGCGCCACCCTGATCGCCTTCCGCCTGCTCGCCGCCATCGGCTGGCTGCCTTTGGTCCTGGCCGCGCGTGGACCGTGGGCGCTCGCCTCCGTGTCGCTCGCCTTCTTCCTCGTGTCCCTGGCCATCGGCATCGAAAGCCCGGTGGAGATGAGCTATCGCCAGGCGGTGACACCCGACCGGCTGCGCGGGCGGATGAACGCGACGATCCGCTCGATGAACTGGGGAATGGTAGCGGTGGGTGCGCCACTTGGCGGAGTACTCGCCGACCAGGTCAGTTATCGCTTCGCCCTGTGGATCGGACTGTCCGGAGCAGTCGTCCAGGCACTCGTGCTGACGGTTTCTCCCACCCGGAGGGCTCGTACTGCCGACGAACTCGATCTCTCGACAGCTGACCTGACCTGACCTGACCTGACACGGCACGGCGCAGAAGCCGCTGCCGGGGAGGGCACGGACTGCTCCTGGGGGAAAGCCGCTGTCCTGTCGGAGTGGTGCTTCCGTAGGATCACGTCATGACTGCCGATGCCCCGCTCACCCGAGAGTCGTTTCGGCGCCTCCATCCGATCAACACGCCCCGGCCGGTGTCTCAGTTGCCGGATCGAGTCTGGACTGACGAGGACTGGGACCGGATCCGGCGCGGATATCGAGCCCGGGACATGGATGAGAAGTGGAACGTCTTCGCTGAAGGAGATGTCCTTTTCATGCACCGGAGTTGGACCGGTCACGGCGTCTATGAGGTGTCCTTTGCCCCAGTGACCGATGGTGGGAGGAAGATCGTCTCTGCCGTTGTGGAGGCTGATCGCGAGCGCTATCGGGGTATGGGGGACGCGTACGACTGTCTGATGATGGAGCTGATCATCAGCGCGATCGTCCTTGGTGAGCCCGCCGCCGACCTCCGGGCCGGTCTCGTGGAGTTGACTGCTCGGGCTTCGGGAAAGAGCGATCTTCCCTCGGGCGTGGTGGAGCACAGCGCTCTGGGTTTGCGCTCGGGATCGTAATTTCCGCAGCCCAGCGGGTGCTGTCGTTGTTCGAGATCACTGTGCCGTCGTCGGCTGAGGGCGCCTGCGGTAAAGATCCGGGGTCCTGCACTGCGCGGGCGACGAGTCGCTGGCGTTCGGTGAGCCCGGCCCAGCGCAAGGCTTTTGTGAAGGGCCTGATAGGTGCCCGAAGGATCGGGATCTGGTCCGACGGGCGACTGAGTCACGAGATCGGCGGTAGCGAGCGGGAAGTGCCGGCCTGAGAAAGGCCAATGGGAACGCTTTTCAACGGCTCGTCGAGCGCCTCGTCACCGGATGTAATGGGTCTCCCAGAAGGGGCGGAGGTCCTGGCCGGTCATGGACTGGGCGGCCTTCTTGAAGTCGGCGGTGGTGGAGACGCCGTACCAGTGGTCCTGGGCGTACCGCTTGAGGAGTCGTGCCATGGTGTCGGCGCCTAGGGTGCGTTCCAGGTCGGCCAGGGCGCAGGGCCCGGCGGTGTAGACGAGGTGGTATTCGCCGCGGTGCTGCGACCAGTAGGCCATCGAGGAGGTCAGCAGCGCGGTGCTGTCGTCGGGCCAGTAGACGTCCGACCAGCAGTCGCGGGTGTCCCAGCCGTGGAAGCGGGCGTTGGCGTACTGGGCGAAGCTCTCGTCCAGCCACGGCGAGGTGTACTCGTCGTTGCCGACGATGCCGTACCACCACTGGTGCGCCACTTCGTGGACGACGGCGCTGCCCTCTTCGGCGGTGCCGAGGAGGACGAGACCGGGGTACTCCATGCCGCCGCCGAACTGGCTGGTCATCACGAGGTCGATCTCGCCGTACGGGTAGCGGCCGAACTCCCGGCCGAACCGGTCGATCGCGGCGACGGCGTCCGCGCGGTTGAGGCGCACGCCCGCGGCGGGGGTGTCGGGCGTCCAGTACGACTTCACGCGCACGCCGCCGGGCGTGGTCTGCGTCGCCGTGCGGAAGGGGCCCGCGGCCCACGCGAAGTCGCGCACCCGTTCCGCCACGCTGAGGGTGACCGTACGGCCGGGGCGGCCGTGCAGAGTCCGGGTGTGACCGGTCGCGGGCACTTTCAGGGCCGACGGGTGGTCGAGGCGGACCCGGAAGTCGCTCGTCAGGGCGTAGAAGCTCTCACCGACCGCCACGTACGGGTCGAGGTGCCACCCCTGCGCGTCGTGCACGGCGAGCACCGGCAGCGCGTTGCCGAGGAAGCGGTAGGCGCCCTCGCGGCCGAAGCGGGCATTGCGGTCGGGCACGGTGATGGAGACGTCGAAGGCGACGGACGTCCGCTCGCCGTGCGCGAGCGGCTTCGGCAGGGCGATGCGCAGGGCCGTGCAATCCACGGTGAGAGGGCCCGGCGTGCCGCCGCTCATGCTCGACACGACGACGCGGGCGGGCGTGTCGGGTGTGCCGCACTTGTCCTCGCCGTTGCCCCACAGCCGCAGGTACACCTCACGCAGCGGCCGGTCGGACGCGTTGCGGAACGACACCCGCTGCCGTCCGTTCCAGTGGCTGCCGTCGGCGTCGGAGCGCAGAGCCACGTCGTAGCGAGCGCGATCGGGCGTCGCCGCGGCCCGGGACGCTCCCGGCCCGGCCACCGCGCCGACATCGCTCACCCCGGCGCCGACCGCCACGAGCAGCACGAGCAGTACGACGAACAGACGACGACCGGGAATGAGCGACCACACGGCTAACGGCGACATGCCAGCCGATACTGCCACAACACACCGACGACGGAGCCGACTTGGGCAGACTCCGCCGCGACGGTTTTGCTGCCACGGGGGGTTCCGTCAGGTGGAGGTGGGGAAGTTGAAGCCGGCGGCGACCTGGTGGGCCTGCTGGGGCCAGCGGGTGGTGACGACCTTGGGGCGGGTGTAGAAGCGGATGCCTTCGGGGCCGTGGATGGGGGAGTCGCCGATGAGGGAGTCCTTCCAGCCGCCGAAGGAGTAGTAGGACATCGGAACGGGGACGGGAACGTTGATGCCGATCATGCCGATGCGGATGGTGCGCTGGAAGCGGCGTGCGGCTTCGCCGGAGGCGGTGAACAGGGCGGTGCCGTTGCCGTAGGGGTTGGCGTTGATGAGGGCGATCGCCTCGTCGAGGGAGTCGACGCGGACGATGGCGAGGACGGGACCGAAGAGTTCTTCCCTGTAGGCGTCCATGGCGGTGGTGACATGGTCGAGGAGGGAGGGGCCGGTGAAGAAGCCGTCCTCGTGGCCCTCGACCTTCAGTCCGCGGCCGTCGACGACGACGGTGGCGCCCTGGGCGTGGGCGGTGCCGACGGCGTTCTCGACGCGTTCCTGCGCGGCCTTGGTGACCAGGGGTCCCATGTCGGTGCCGGGGGCGTTGCCGGGGCCGACCTTGATCTCGCGGGCCTTGCGCTCCAGCACCTCCACGAGGCCGTCGGCCGCGTCGCCCACGGCGACCGCCACCGACACTGCCATGCAGCGCTCGCCGGCAGAGCCGTAGGCGCCGGCGGTGATGTGGTTGGCGGCGAACTCCAGGTCCGCGTCCGGGAGGACGACGGCGTGGTTCTTGGCGCCGCCGAGGGCCTGGACGCGCTTGCCGTGCGAAGTGGCCTGCTCGTGGACGTACTTGGCGATGGGGGTGGAGCCGACGAAGGAGACGGCCTCGACGCCGGGGTGGGTGAGGATGGCGTCGACCGCGTCCTTGCCGCCGTGGACGACGTTGAAGACGCCGTCGGGCAGTCCGGCGCGCTTGTACAGCTCGGCGACGAAGTTGGCGGCGGAGGGGTCGCGTTCGGACGGCTTGAGGATGAAGGTGTTGCCGGTGGCGATCGCGATGGGGTGCATCCACAGGGGCACCATGGCGGGGAAGTTGAAGGGCGTGATGCCCGCGACCACGCCCAGCGGCTGGCGGAAGTTGTGCACGTCCACGCCGCGGGAGACCTGGTCGGAGAAGGATCCCTTCAGCACGTCGCCGAGACCGCACGCGTACTCGACGACCTCGCGTCCGCGGGTGATCTCGCCGCGGGCGTCGTCGACGGTCTTGCCGTGTTCGGCGGAGATGATCCGGCCGAGTTCCTCCTCGTGGTCGACGAGGAGTTGACGGAAGGCGAACATGACCTGGGTGCGCTGGGTGAGGGAGGACTCCGACCAGGTCTCGAAGGCGGCGGCAGCAGCCTGAACGGCGCTGTCCACGTCGGCCGCGCCGCCCAGGACGACGTGGGCCTGCTCGGCGCCGGTGGCCGGGTTGAACACCGGCTGGGTGTCCGCACCGGAGACCGGTGCGCCGTTGATCCAGTGGGGGATGGTGGTCACGTGAGGGTTCCTTGTCAGAGGTAGTGGCGCTGGGTCTGCTTGTGGGCCGCGTAGGTCTCGTAGGCGTCGCGGGTGGTGTCGAGGCGGGAGGTCTGGCTCACGGGGACGTCCCACCAGCCGTGGCCGGGCGGGTTGGGTCCGTACAGGTCGGTCTCGACGTGGACGACGGTGGTGCGGGCGGCCGCCCTGGCCTTCTCGATCGCGCTGCGGAACTCGTCGACGGAGGTGGCGTGCAGGACGTCCGCGCCCAGGCTGGAGGCGTTCGCGGCGAGGTCGACGGGGAGCACGTCACCGTCGAGGAGGCCTGAATGCCGGTCCCGGTAGCGGTAGTCGGTGCCGAAGCGCTGGGAGCCGAGGGACTCCGACAGAGCGCCGATGGAGGCGAAACCGTGGTTCTGGACGAGGACGACGATGACCTTCAGGCCTTCGGAGACCATGGTCACGATCTCCTGGGCCATCATCAGATACGAGCCGTCGCCGACCAGGACGACGACCTCCCGCGTGGGATCGGCCATCTTCGCGCCGACGCCGGCGGCGACCTCGTAGCCCATGCAGGAGTAGGCGTACTCGACGTGGTAGGCCTTCGGATCGCGGGCCCGCCACAGCTGCTGCAGATCGCCGGGCATGGAGCCGGCCGCGTTGATGACGACGGCGCGGTCGTCGAGGACGTCGTTGAGCACGCCGAGGATCTGTGTCTGGGCAGGCAGGTCGCCCGTGTTGCGGTCCGGGGCGAAGCACTCCTCCTCGATCTCCCGTGTCCGGGCGATGAGTTCACGGGTCCGTGTGCGGTACTCCGCCGAGACCTCCCAGTCGCGCAGGGCTCCGGCCAGGGCCTGGATGCCGAGCCGGGCGTCCGAGACCAGCGGCTCCGCCGAGTGCTTCACCGCGTCCAGGCGGGCGACGTTGAGGTTGACGAAGGTGACGTCGGGGTTGCCGAAGACGGTGTGGCTGGCGGTGGTGAAGTCGGAGTAGCGGGTCCCGATGCCGAGGACGACGTCCGCGTCCTTCGCCAGCTCGTTGGCGGCGTACGCACCCGTCGAGCCGATGCCGCCGACCGCGCAGGGGTGGTCCCAGGGCACCGCGCCCTTGCCCGCGTGCGTGTCGGCGACCGGGATGCCGGTGCCCTCGGCGAAGGCGCGCAGGGCCGTCTCCGCGCCCGAGTACACCGCCCCGCCGCCGGCCACGATCAGCGGCTTCTTCGCGTTCCGCAGCAGCTGCGCGGCCCGCTCCACGGCTTGCGGTTCCGGCACCGGGCGGCCCACGTGCCACACCCGCCGCCGGAAGAACGCGACCGGCCAGTCGTAGGCCTCGGCCTGCACGTCCTGCGGCAGCGCGAGGGTGACCGCGCCGGTCTCGACCGGGTCGGTCAGGACCCGCATCGCCGCCAGCGCGGCCGGGATCAGCTGTTCGGGTCGGGAGATGCGGTCGAAGTACTTGGAGACGGCACGGAAGGCGTCGTTGACGGTGACGTCCCCGCCCCGGGTGTCCTCCAGCTGTTGCAGGACGGGGTCGGCGGCGCGGGTGGCGAACATGTCGGACGGCAGGAGCAGCACGGGCAGCCGGTTCGTCGTCGCCAGCGCCGCACCCGTGATCATGTTCGTCGAGCCGGGCCCGGTCGAGGCCGTACAGGCGAACGCGGCCAGCCGGTCGCGCATCTTCGCGTAGGCGACGGAGGCGTGGACCATGCCCTGCTCGTTGCGGGCCAGGTAGTAGGGCAGGTCGGCTTCGCCGGTGGTGGCGGCCTGCAACAGGGCCTGGCCGATCCCCGCGACGTTGCCGTGCCCGAAGATGCCCCAGACACCGGGGACGAGACGCTGTTCCTGACCGTCGCGCTCGCTGTACTGGCCGGCCAGGAACCGCACGAGCGCTTGGGCGGTGGTGAGCCTGATCGTTTCCATCACTCGTTCTCCTCGGCCCCGAACGGCAGCCGGTCGTCGATGTCCTGCGAGTCCCACGTGGCGCGCACCCAGCCGTGGGCGGGGTCGTCGCAGATCAGCCAGGCGCGGTCCTGACCCGGACCCGCCATCACGTTGAGGTAGTAGAGGTCGTAGCCGGGCGCGGCGATCGACGGCCCGTGCCAGCCGTGCGGGATCAGCACGGCGTCACCCGAGCGGACCTCCGCCAGCACGTCGATCGGCCGCTCCGCGGTGCCGTAGACCCGCTGGTAGCCGAACCCGTCGCCGTCCCCGGCGACCTGGAAGTAGTAGATCTCCTCCAGCTCGCTCTCGACCGGATCGCCGTTCGCATCGGTGCGGGCCTCGTCGTGCTTGTGCGGCGGGTACGACGACCAGTTCCCGCCCGGGGTGAGCACCTCGCACACCAGCAGCTGCTCGGCCTCGAACGTGCCCGGCAGGCAGTAGTTGTTGACCTGCCGGGAACACGCTCCCGCACCCCGCAGCTCCACCGGCACGTCCTCCTTGCGCCCGTACCGAGCGGAGAGTGAGCTCCGTTCGGTACGGGCGGAGGGCAGCGCGAACAGACCTCCCTGTGCGCTGCTGATCAGGGCCTCCGACTCGCGCGGCACGTAGGCGAAGTCGGTGGCCGAGGCGAACACGCCTGTCCGGCCGTCGAGTTCGAAGGCGCTGCCGTCCGTGGTGACGGTGCAGGAGCCCGTCAGCGGCAGGACCAGGAACTCGGAGTCTCCGGTGGACAGGGCGTGTGCCTCGCCCGGCTTCAGGGTCAGGATCCTGAGGCCGGAGTATCCCCAGCCCGCCGACTCGGGCGTGACCAGGAGTTCGTAGGGGCCGTCGGCCGAAGTCCCCCTGGGCAGGTGGTACTTGCTCGGGTCGCTCACAGCAGGCTCACCGCCTTGTCCACCGCACCGGCCACATCGCCGTTCGAGGGGTAGAGCAGGGAGCGGCCGACGACCAGGCCCTGCGCGGTGGGCTGCTTGAGGGCCTTGCCCCAGGACGCGAAGGCCGCGTCGGCGTCCTTGACCTCGCCGCCCAGCAGCAGCGCGGGCAGGGTGGAGGAGGCCAGGACGCGTTCCATGTCGTCCACGACCGGGAGCTTCAGCCAGGTGTAGGCGGTGCGCCGCCCCAGTCCGGAGGCGATGGTGACCGACTTGACCACGGCGTCCGTGGAGAGGTCGTTGCGGATCTTGCCGTCCTGCCAGAGGGAGAGGAACGGCTCGACCATGGCGATGAGTCGACGGTCGTTCAGCTGGTCCACCGCCCGTGCGGTGTTCTCCAGGACGGACGGCGTGGCGGGATCCTCCAGCGCGATGCGGGTGAGCATCTTGCCGCCGTCGAAGCCCATCGCCGCGATCGTGGCGGCGTCGTAGCCGGTGAAGCGGTCGTCGATCTCGAAGACCGAGCCCGCGAGCCCCGCCCGGTTCATCGAGCCGAAGACGCTCTTGCCGTCCAGGACGCCGAGGAGCAGCAGGTCCTCCAGGATGTCGGCGGTGGCCAGCACACCCGTCACACCCGGCCGCTCCAGGGCGATGCACAGTCGGTCGATCAGCTCGAAGCGGTCGGCCATGGCGTTCGGGTCGCCGCCGACGCCGTTGGCCCCGCGTGCGGGATGGTCGGCGGCGACGATCATGGCCTTGCCGTGCTCGCCCAAAAGCGAGGTGGCCTTCACCCGGCGCGCGGCTGCTGCCGCGATGGCGCCGGGATCGTTCACCCGGGCGGCCACGATCCGGCTCACGTTGTCCGACAGCACGGCGTCACGCCTTTCGTTCGAAGGAGGAGGCGGCGGGGGAGGAGACGGCGGGGGAGGGGGCTGCGAGGGACGCTTCGTGGAGCTTGGTCTCGACCTCGGCCTCGGTCGGCATCGCTTCGGAGCAGGCCAGCCGACCCGCGACGATCGCACCGGCGGCGTTGGCGAAGGAGACGATCCGGCGGGTGTCCCACCCCGACAGCAGCCCGTGACACAGCGCCCCGCCGAACGCGTCACCCGCGCCCAGCCCGTTGACGACGTCCACCGGCACCGGCGGGATCTCGGCGGCCGAGCCGTCCCGGCCCACCGCCAGCACGCCCTTCGGCCCCTGCTTCACCACCGCCAGCTCCACACCCGCCGCCAGCAGCGCCTTCGCGGCGGCGTACGGCTCACGCTCCCCGGTGGCCACCTCGCACTCGTCGAGATTGCCGACCGCCACCGTCGTATGCCGCAACGCCTCCGCGTAGAACGCGCGCGCCTGGGACGGGTCCGTCCAGAACATCGGCCGCCAGTCCAGGTCGAACACCGTCGCCCCCGCCTTCGCCCGGTGCGCCAGCGCCGCCAGCGTCGCCGAACGGCTCGGCTCCTCGCTCAGCCCGGTCCCGGTGACCCAGAAGATCCGCGCGTCGCGCACCGCGCCCAGGTCCAGCTCGTCCGCCTGAATGTCCAGGTCGGGAGCCTTCGGCAGCCGGTAGAAGTACAGCGGGAAGTCGTCCGGCGGGAAGATCTCGCAGAACGTCACCGGCGTCGGCGCGATCTCCGACGTCCCCACGAGCCGGCTGTCGACGCCGTAACCCTCCAGAGCCTGCCGCACGAAGTCGCCGAACGGATCCCGGCCCGTCTTCGTGATCACAGCCGCCGAACGTCCGTACCGGGCCGCGGCCACCGCCACATTGGTCGGACTGCCGCCCAGGTACTTGCCGAACGAGGCGACCTCGGCCAGCCCCACACCGGTCTGGAGCGGATACACATCCACCCCGACCCGACCCATGGTCAGCACTTCGAACGGCATCGCTGGTTTCCCTTCGGTCCGACGGCTCGACAGGCTTGTCGGGAGAATCTTCTGGCGCGCTCTACTAGCGCGCTCTAGTTCACGTACGATGGCCCAAGTCCATATGTCATGTCAATAGCTTGTCCAGGAGTGGGGTGCAGGCTGCGCACGGCACCCCACTCCGGATCGCCGCCACCACCGCGGCCGGCGTCAACTGGCCGCGTCGGGGGGCGGGGCCACGGGAGCGGTGAGGTCCTCGGTCTCCGGGAGTTCCTCGACGTCGACGCCGCGGACCTGGGACAACTCGTGTTTGAGGGCTGCGAGTTCGGCGCCGCCTGCCATGTGGTTGGTGAGTT